>NZ_CP081987.1:0-395000 GCF_023038235.1 Shinella oryzae
CAAGGACGGGGCGATTGGCTCACCCGGATCGGGGCATGGCAAACATGAAAGGCGCCGGCAATGCTGCCGGCGTGGCGAATAGAGCATGAAAGGCGGCAAGATGCAGATGAATTCGGCCAGGACGGCTGGTGCATTGGCAAACGGGGAAAATGCAAGACAAGCGCTCCCGCAAGCAGGAGCGCAAACAACGGACGCGGGGGTTCCATCCGACATGAAGCAAGACGCGCTTTTCGACCGAGTCAGCGCGCGCCTGAAGGCGCAGGTCGGTCCCGACGTCTATGCGAGCTGGTTCGGACGCCTGAAGATTCACTCCGTTTCCAAGAGCCTTGTGCGTCTTTCCGTTCCCACGACATTCCTGAAGTCGTGGATCAACAACCGGTATCTCGATCTCATCACCTCGCTCTTCCAGCAGGAAGACGCCGAGATCCTGAAGGTGGAGATCCTGGTGCGTACCGCCACCCGCGGTGCCCGCGCCGGCGCCGTGGAGGATGCCGTCGTCGAGCAGCCCGCACCGCAGGCGCAGGCCCGTCGCACCGCCTCCGGCCCGCAGGCGGTCGCCAGCGCCGTCGCATCGGTCGCCGCCGCTGCCCAGCCGCGCGCCACGCAGAACACGAGCCCGCTGTTCGGCTCGCCGCTCGATCCGCGCTACACGTTCGATGCCTTCGTGGAAGGCACGTCGAACCGCGTCGCCCTTGCCGCTGCCCGCACCATCGCGGAAGCCGGCGCCGGCGCCGTGCGCTTCAACCCGCTCTTCGTCCATTCCAGCGTCGGCCTCGGCAAGACGCATCTTCTGCAGGCCATCGCGCTCGGTGCGCTCTCCAGCGCCCGCAATCCGCGCGTCGTCTACCTGACCGCCGAATATTTCATGTGGCGCTTCGCAACGGCCATCCGCGACAACGATGCGCTTTCGCTGAAGGAAACGCTGCGCAACATCGACCTGCTCATCATCGACGACATGCAGTTCCTGCAGGGCAATTCGATCCAGAACGAATTCTGCCATCTGCTGAACATGCTGCTCGATTCCGCCAAGCAGGTCGTCGTCGCCGCCGACCGTGCGCCGTGGGAACTGGAATCGCTCGATCCGCGGGTGCGCTCGCGCCTCCAGGGCGGCGTCGCCATCGAGATGGAAGCGCCTGACTACGAGATGCGCCTGGAAATCCTCAAGCGCCGCCTTGCGGCCGCCCAGCAGGAAGACCAGTCGCTCGATATCTCGCCTGAAATCCTGAGCCATGTCGCCCGCAACATCACGGCGAGCGGCCGCGAACTGGAAGGCGCCTTCAACCAGCTGCTCTTCCGTCGTTCCTTCGAGCCGAACCTGACGATTGAGCGCGTCGACGAACTGCTCGGCCATCTCGTTGCCGCCGGCGAGCCGCGCCGCGTGCGCATCGAGGATATCCAGCGCGTCGTGGCCAAGCACTACAATGTGTCGCGTCAGGAACTCGTCTCGAACCGCCGCACCCGCGTCATCGTCAAGCCGCGCCAGATCGCCATGTATCTGTCTAAGACGCTGACGCCGCGGTCCTTCCCGGAAATCGGCCGCCGCTTCGGCGGACGCGATCACACCACAGTCCTGCATGCCGTACGCAAGATCGAGGAACTGATCTCGGGCGACACCAAGCTCAGCCACGAGATCGAGCTGTTGAAGCGTCTGATCAACGAATAGGAATGAAGGCGAATAGCGAATAGAGGATAGCGAATAGAGTATGGACACCCGTCGCGTTACGGGTATCCCGCTATTCGCTATTCGCTATTCGCTATTCGCTATTCGCTATTCGCTATTCGCTATTCAGCAAGCCAAATCCGCCACCACCGCATCCAGGATCAGCATCCCCGCCGGCGTGCAGCGCAGGCGGGAATTGCCGATGCGCTCGATGAAGCCGTGTTCGATGAGGAACTGTTCGCGGTCCGGGTCCGGGTCGCGGCCCGACAGGCTCTGCCAGCGGGCAAGGTCGACGCCTTCCTTGAGGCGAAGGCCCATCAGGAGCAATTCGTCGGCCTGCGCCTCTCGCTCCAGAAGCTCCTGCTCGATCATGCCGTGACCCTCGGCCTCCACGAGGCCGAGCCAGGCTTCCGGCTTGCGCTCGGTCGCCGTCGCGATCTTCGCGCCGCCGGTCGTCAGGCGTCCATGCGCGCCGGGGCCGATGCCGACATAATCGCCATAGCGCCAGTAGGTCAGGTTATGGCGGCTCTCGCAGCCGGGGCGGGCGTGGTTGGAGACTTCATAAGCCGGCATGCCCTCACGCTCGGTGATCTCCTGCGTTGCCTCGTAGAGCACGGCCGACTGCTCACCGTCTGGCACGATCAGTTTTCCGGCCTTGTGCAGGCCGTAGAAGGGCGTGCCTTCCTCGATGGTGAGCTGGTAGAGCGAAAGGTGGTCGACCGCATAGGAGACCGCCTCCTTGAGCTCCAGGTCCCACTCCGCCACCGTCTGGTTCGGGCGGGCATAGATCAGGTCGAAGGACATGCGCGGAAAGATGTCGCGCGCCAGCCTGATCGCCTTCAGCGCATCGGCGACGTCATGCAGCCGCCCCAGGAATTTCAGGTCGCGGTCGTTCAGCGCCTGCACGCCGAGCGAGACGCGGTTGACGCCGGCGGCGCGATAGCCGCGGAAACGCTCCGCCTCCACGCTGGACGGGTTGGCCTCCAGGGTGATCTCGATACCGTCGGGCACATGCCAGTGCCGCGCGATGCCGTTGAGAATGGCGTCCACCGTTTCCGGCGCCATCAGCGATGGCGTGCCGCCGCCCATGAAGATGCTGGTGACGGTGCGCGAGCCCGTCATGCGGCGCATCGTCGCCATTTCCTTCAGGAACGCCTGCACGAAGCGCGGCTGGTCCACCGGCTGGTGGCGGACATGGCTGTTGAAGTCGCAATAGGGGCATTTGGCGGCGCAGAACGGCCAGTGCACATACACGCCGAAGCCGGGATCGGAGAGATCCGTCAGGATGCTCGGCCGCATGTCGAAGGGCACTGCCGTCATGTGTCGTTTACGCCTTCAGGCAGGTTTCGACGAAGATCTTGAAGGCGCGGGCGCGGTGCGACAGCGCGGCCGCGTCGCCGGGCTTCCAGCCATGCTTTTCCTCCGCACTCATCTCGCCGAACGTCGTCTCGTAGCCTTCCGGCTGGAATATGGGATCATAGCCGAAGCCGCTGGTGCCGCGCGGCGGCCACACGACATGGCCCTCGACTTCGCCGCGGAAGAGTTCGGTATGACCGTCCGGCCAGGCAAGGCAGAGCACGGAGACGAAGCGCGCGGTGCGGTCCTTCGCCTGCGTCGCGCCTTTCTCGGCAAGCGCCTTCTCGACCTTTTCCATGGCCATGGCGAAGTCGCGCGTGCCGGTCGCCGTTTCCGCCCAGTTCGCGGTGTAGACGCCGGGTGCGCCGTCAAGGACATCGATGACGATGCCGGAATCGTCCGAAAGCGCGGGCAGGCCGGAGGCCTTTGCCGAGGCGAGCGCCTTGATGGCGGCATTCTCCTCGAAGGTCGTGCCGGTTTCATCGGGCTCTTCGAAGTTCAGTTCGGCGGCGGATTTCGCCGAGAAGCCGAAGGGACCGATCAGGTCCTCGATCTCGCGGATCTTGCCTGCATTGTGACTGGCGACGACGATCGTCTTGGTGTCGAGCTTGCGCATGAGGTTTCCCTAGGCGATGTTCCACAGGCCGGGCTCGGCACATTCGAGGCTGTTGCCGGCGGGGTCGCGGAAATAGATGGAGCGGGCGCCGTTCGGCCAATGAAAATCCGCTTCGATGGCGATGCCGGCTTCTACGAGCTTTTCGACCCAGAAATCAAGCTCCGGCCCGGGAACGCGAAAGCAGACATGGCCCGGGCCCCGTGCGCCGTGGACCGGTACGGGGAAAGCGTGGGGCGGCGGCGGCTCGATGGTTTCCTGCGGATTGAAGATCAGGAGAACGCCGGGGCCGCAACGGAAGAAGACGTGGCGGTTCGCCTGCCGTGTGATCTTCCGCAGCCCCAGCAGGCCGCCGTAGAAGGTTTCCGCCGCGTCGAGGTCGTCCGCATAGAGCGCGGTTTCGAGAATACCTTCGAGCGCGGCGGCCATGGGCAAATCCCTCTCAGGCGATCGCCTGCTTCTGCATCTCGACGAGTTCGGCAATGCCGTTGCGGGCGAGCAGCATCAGCGAGGCGAATTCCTCCTCGGTGAACGGCTTGCCTTCGGCGGTGCCCTGGATCTCGACGATGCCGCCCGAGCCGGTCATGACGAAGTTCGCGTCGGTTTCCGCGGCGGAGTCCTCGAGATAATCGAGGTCGATCACCGACTGGGCGGCGAAGATGCCGCAGGAGATGGCCGCGACATGATCCTTCAGGACCTTTTCGGTCTTGATCATGCTGCGGGCTTCCATCCACTTCAGGCAGTCGTGCAGGGCAACCCACGCGCCGGTGATGGAGGCGGTGCGGGTGCCGCCATCGGCCTGGATGACGTCGCAGTCGATGGTGATCTGGCGTTCGCCGAGCGCTTCGAGATCGACGATGGCACGCAGCGACCGGCCGATCAGGCGCTGGATCTCCTGCGTGCGGCCGCCCTGCTTGCCGGCTGCGGCCTCGCGCTTCATGCGGTCGCCGGTGGCGCGGGGCAGCATGCCGTACTCGGCGGTCACCCAGCCCTTGCCGCTGTTGCGCAGCCACGGCGGCGTCTTGTCCTCAAGGCTTGCGGTGACCAGAACATGCGTGTCTCCGAACTTGACGAGACAGGATCCCTCGGCATGCTTGGAAACGTTGCGCTCGAAAGAAACCTTGCGCATCTGATCGGTTTTTCTGCCGGACGGCCGCATTGCGAACTCCTCATTGGTATGGTGGGAGTGCTTTAGACCGTTTCGCCGGGCGAGGGAATGCCGGTGCGGCAACTGGTTGGAAAATCCGTTTTGCGCTGCCCTCGGAAATCACTATATTCCGGGGGAGTAACAGGGTTGCAGACAGACGATGGTTTTGAGATCTCCGGGTCCTGACGTTCAGGCGGCACTGGACGAACGTTCGGGGGAAGTCTTCCGCCGCATCGTGGAAAGCTATCTGGAAAGCGGCGAGCCGCTGGGTTCGCGAAACCTTTCCCGTATCCTGCCCATGTCGCTCTCGCCGGCCTCCGTGCGCAATGTGATGAGCGATCTGGAAGAGCTTGGGCTGATCTACTCCCCCCATGTCAGCGCCGGACGGCTGCCCACGCAGCTCGGCCTGCGCTTTTTCGTCGATGCCTTCATGCAGGTCGGCAATATCTCGGCGGAGGACCGCGCCTCCATCGAGCGGCATGTGCGCCCGCATGGCCAGAAGCACGGGGCGGTCGAGACCATGATGAGCGAGGCGAGCCAGGCGCTGTCGGGCATGTCGCGCGGCGCTGGCCTCGTCATCACCACCAAGAACGACGCCGTTCTCAAGCATGTCGAGTTCATCCGCCTGGAGCCGACCAAGGCGCTGGTCGTTCTCGTCGGCGATCACGACCAAGTGGAAAACCGCATCATCGAGCTTCCGGCCGGCGTCACCAGCTCTCAGCTCACCGAGGCCGCCAATTTCCTCAACGCGCACCTGGCCGGCAACACGCTGCTGGAAGCGCGCTCGCAGCTTGAGCGGCTGCGCGGCGAGATCAGCCGCGAGCTCGACCGGCTGTCGCAGGATCTCGTCGAACGCGGCCTTGCCGTCTGGTCGGGCGACTTCGAGGAAAACAAGGCGACGCGGCTCATCGTGCGCGGCCGGGCCAATCTTCTGGAAGGGCTGGCCGGCGCCGACGATATCGATCGCCTGCGCCTGCTCTTCGACGACCTCGAGCGCAAGGAGAGCCTGATCGAGCTCTTGAACCTCGCCGAGACCGGCCCGGGGGTCCGCATCTTCATCGGCTCGGAGAACAAGCTGTTCTCGCTGTCCGGCTCGTCCCTCATCGTTGCGCCCTATCGCGACGGCGACGACAAGATCGTCGGCGCGGTGGGTGTCATCGGCCCGACACGGCTGAATTACTCCCGTATCGTGCCGATGGTGGACTATACAGCGCAGCTGATGTCGCGGCTTTCGCGCTGAGAGCCGCTATTCACCCTTCAGCCCTTGATTTTTCGGGTCTAAACCTCGATATCGGGCCCAAACCCCAACAGTTGCAATTCGGAGTACGTCATGACCGACGAGACCAAGAAACACGGACCTGACGAAGCGGTGGACAGCAATCTCGCCGCGGATGCAGCCGTAGAAGACGCGATCATCGAGGAGGAGGCTGTCGCCACGCCCGATCCGCTGGACGTTCTGCGCGCCGAAAACGCCGATCTCCGTGACAAGTACCTGCGGCTCGCCGCCGAGATGGACAATCTGCGCCGTCGCACCGAACGCGATGTGAAGGACGCCAAGTCCTATTCCGTCGCCGGTTTCGCCCGCGACATGCTGGCGGTCTCCGACAACCTGCGCCGCGCGCTCGACGCCATCCCGGCCGATGCGCTGGAAAACGATGCGAGCCTGAAGGCACTGGCCGAGGGCGTGGAGATGACCGAACGTTCCATGCTCGGCGCCCTCGAACGCCACGGCGTACGCAAGCTCGATCCGATGGGCGAGAAGTTCGACCCGAACTTCCACCAGGCGATGTTCGAAGTGCCCAATCCCGATGTCCCCAACAACACGGTCGTTCAGGTCGTGCAGGCCGGCTTCACGATCGGTGAGCGCGTGCTGCGCCCGGCCATGGTCGGTGTGGCCAAGGGCGGCCCGAAGGCGCCCTCCGGCGAGGCGAATGCCGCGGACGCCTGATCGCGCGAGAGGTTCAACGACACAAACAAAAACCGGCGGCCGAAAGGCCGCCGGTTTTTTCATGTAGAGATGGCCGGCCTCAGGCTGCGGATGCCTGTTCCTCGCTGAGGCAGGCATAGATCGCGCTCTCGCTGTCGGAGGCGCGCAGCTTGGCGACCATCGCGGGATCGCGCAGCACGCGCGCAATGCGCGACAGGGCCTTGAGGTGATCTGCGCCTGCGCCTTCCGGCGCCAGGAGCAGGAAGACGAGATCGACCGGCTGATCGTCGAGCGCTTCGAAATCCACGGGGGTTTCGAGCCTCGCGAAAAGGCCGACGATCTGGGTAAGCGCCCTCAGCTTGCCGTGCGGGATGGCGATGCCATTGCCCACGCCGGTCGAGCCGAGCCGTTCACGCTGAAGGATGACGTCGAAGATCTCACGTTCCGGAATCCCGGTGATCTTGGCCGCTTTTGTCGCCAGTTCCTGAAGCAGCTGCTTCTTGGAATTGGCCTTCATCGCCGGAATAATCGCACTCTGCTGCAGTAGACCTGCCAATGCCATGCTTTTGTCCTCGTGCGCTGCGTGAAGGGGTTGAAGAGACGTGGTGCCGGTCAGCGGCACCACGTTCCCCCACTCAGCCTTTGATATTGGCTGCGTCGATCCAGCCAATATTTCCGTCGTTGCGTCGGTAGACGATATTGAGCTGCTCCGAGCCGGCGCTGCGGAAGAGAAGAACCGGATCGTCCGTCATGTCGAGCGCCATGACGGCACTTGCGACAGACATCGTCCTCAGTTTCTTCGTGCTTTCCGCAACGATGGTCGGTGCGTAGTCCTCGGGAAGCTCGTCGTCTTCGTCGGGGACCGAATCCATCACCGTGTAGGCTACTTCTGCAAAGGCATCGTGACCGTTGCCGTTATGGTGTGCCTTGAGCTTGCGCTTGTACCGGCGCAGGCGCTTCTCGATCCGTTCCGAGGCCGACTGGAAAGCGGCCAGAGGATCGTTTGCTTCGCCATTTGCCTGCAAGGCCATCCCCGTATCGAGGTGGATCTTGCAGTCCGCGCTGTACCGCGATCCCGCTTTTTCTACGGTGACCTGGCTCGAATATCCTCCGTCGAAATATTTGGTTACGGCGTCTCCCATCTGCTCTTCAATGCGCTGACGGAAAGTTTCACCGATTTCCATATGTTTACCGGATACACGCACACTCATGGAGGTTTCCTCTCTTTCGTGATTTGCGTGCAACAGTCTATTCCAACCTCATCCACGTTCCAAGCTTTTCACGCATGTGATGTCGCGGGTATCGCCTGATAAAGGAAAACGGGGATATGTCTGGAATTCCGGCCTGTCTTCCCATTGGAATTGGGGCGCGCATTAGCCCGTCTGGCCGGTGAAGTCAATCGGCGGATTCAGCGATCGTTAACTTCCGGCCGCCGGAAGGTGGTTTGTGCAGGCCTGTTTTACGAGGCCGTGGCCCTGGCAAGCGCCCGCTTCTCCCGGCGCCGCTGCACGGAGGACGGGATGTTCATCGCCTCGCGGTACTTGGCGACCGTGCGGCGCGCGAGATCCACACCCCCCTTGCGCAGGGCATCGACGATGTCGTCGTCGGAGAGCACCGCGGCAGGGTCCTCCTGCGTGATCATGGCGCGAATACGGTGGCGAACGCTTTCGGCGGAATGGGAATCGCCGCCTTCCGCCGAGCCGATCGAGACGGTGAAGAAATATTTCAGCTCGAAGAGGCCGCGCGGCGTCAGCATGTATTTGTTGGACGTGACGCGGCTCACCGTCGATTCGTGCATCTTGATCGCGTCGGCAACCGTCTTGAGGTTCAGCGGGCGCAGATGATCGACGCCGTGCATGAGGAAAGCATCCTGCTGGCGCACGATCTCGGTGGCCACCTTCATGATGGTGCGGGCGCGCTGGTCGAGGCTGCGGGTTAGCCAGTTGGCCGTCTGGAGGCATTCATTGAGGAAGCCGTGGTCTTCGCTGTCGCGGCGCGTGCGGCTGGAGACGTTGGCGTAATAGTCGCGGTTCACGAGGACGCGCGGCAGCGTGTCGGCGTTGAGCTCGATGTGCCAGGAGCCGTCAGGGGCAGCCCGCACGATGATGTCGGGCACCACGGCTTCCGATGCGCCCGTCTCGTAGCGCGTGCCCGGCTTGGGATCGAGCTTGCGGATTTCCGCCAGCATGTCCAGGAGGTCTTCCTCGCCCACGCCGCACAGCTTCTTGAGCGTGGCGAAATCGCGCCGGGCGAGCAGCTCGAGATTGCCCACGAGCGCGGCCATGGCCGGATCGAACCGGTCGAGCGCCTTCAGCTGGAGAGCGAGGCATTCGCTGAGCGAGCGGGCAAACACGCCGTGCGGCTCCAGCTGCTGCAGGCTCGCGAGAACGCGCTCCACCTCGGCCACCGGCTTGGCGAGCTTCAGCGCCGTTTCGGCGATATTGCCCTGCAGATAACCGGCATCGTCGAGCTGGTCGACAAGATGCTGAGCGATCAGCCTGTCGACGGGACTTGCGAGCGCGAAGGGGATCTGCTCGTTCAGGATATCGCGCAGCGTCTTTCGTGCGGCCACGAAGTCGTCGAGGTCATAGCCTTCGCCCGCCTCGCTGCCGGGCATCGACTTCCATTGGCCGATCAGCTCCGGGGCATCCGCGGCCCGCGGGCCGGCATCATCCGGAAACACATTGTCGAGGCCGCCGTCGAAGGTTTCGGAGGCGTCGCCCGCGCTGCCCATCGTGGCATTGTCGTAGAGATCCGGCTGGCCGGCATCCTCACTGCCCATGCTTTCGGCAGGGCCGCGGTCGTCATTGACGAGAATATGGTCACTTGGCCCGCCACCGCCGCCATCGTCGGCCGGTGCGATTTCGAGCAGCGGATTCTTCTCGACTTCCTGCTCGATGAACTGGTTGAGCTCGAAATGCGTCATCTGCAGCAGCTGAATCGACTGCATCAGCTGCGGTGTCATGACCAGCGACTGGCTTTGGCGCAGAAAAAGGCTGGCTGCGAGTGCCATTCGGACGCGTTACTCCCCGGAAAAAACAGTTTCCGTCCGCCACGGTGGACGTGGCAAAATCCAACTGGCCCAAAAATTGCTTTTTTAGGGGGTTTGGTCAAGTCACAGCGACGAACTTGGTGAAGATCGCCGCTGTCGTCTCAAAGACTGAAGTTATCGCCGAGATAAAGGCGGCGGACATCGGGATTGTTGACGATGTCGTTCGCCCGGCCGTGGGTCAGCACTTCGCCGGCATGGATGATATAGGCCCGGTCGATCAGGCCGAGCGTCTCGCGCACATTGTGGTCGGTGATGAGAACGCCGATGCCGCGCGAGGTGAGGTGGCGCACCAGCGCCTGGATATCGGAGACCGAAATGGGGTCGACGCCGGCAAAAGGTTCGTCGAGCAGCATGAAGGTCGGGTCGGTGGCGAGCGCGCGGGCGATTTCCAGACGACGGCGCTCGCCGCCCGAAAGAGCCACGGCCGGCGACTTGCGCAGATGGGAAATCGAGAACTCGGCAAGCAGGCTGTCGAGCTTGGCTTCGCGCCGCGCCTTGTCCTTGTCGTGCACTTCCAGCACGGCGCGGATGTTTTCCTCGACCGTCAGGCCGCGAAAGATCGACGCTTCCTGCGGCAGGTAGCCGACGCCGAGCCGCGCGCGGCGGTACATCGGCATGGTGGTCACCTCGTGTCCGTTGATCTCGATCGACCCTTCGTCGACAGGCACAAGCCCGGTGATCATGTAGAAACAGGTGGTCTTGCCCGCGCCGTTCGGCCCCAGCAGCCCGACCGCTTCACCGCGGCGCACCACGAGCGACACGCCGTTGACGACACGCCTGTCGCGATAGGTCTTGGTCAGCCCACGCGCGATGAGGGTGCCCTCATAGCGTGCCAGATCCGCTGCGTGCGGAGCGTGATGCTGCGCAGCATTCTTCGGAGCGCGCGTCAGACGGGAGAGCAGGGAAGGAGCCACTGGGTAAAACGCTATATCAGTTCGTTTGCTTGCGGGACTTGGGATCCAGCTGGATCATCACGCGGCCGCCGCAGGCATCGAGCGTGGCCTCGCCGGTACGCATGGCCACATTGAGCTGGCAGCCGACGAAGACGTTTTCGCCTTCCGAGAGCACGACCTTCTTGCCCTTCAGCTGCATGGTCTCGTTGACCATGTTGAAGGTGCCGGTGTCGCCGGTCGCCTCCTGCTTGTCAGACTTGAGATAGACCTTGTCGAAGACGTCGATCTTCTCGATGTCGGCATTGCCGCTGGCCACCGAGCCTTCGCCCGACTTGTAATAGACCACCATCCGGCCCGCCTGCATCGTGGTGGTGCCCTGCACGACCTTCACATTGCCGGTGAACTCGGCCTTGCGCTCCTGGTCGCGGATCTCGAGCTTGTCGCTCTGGATCTGGATGGGTTGGTCGTTGGAGAGCTGCATGCCCGTCATCTGGCTCGTCTGCTGGGCACCGGCGGGACCGGCGGCAAACGCGAAGCCCGCGACAAGAACCAAAAGGCTGGTGGCCCGGACAGGGGCGGAGAGGGTGGCGAACATGGGGCTCTTACTGTTCTTTGTTGCGGATAGCGGCCGGGTCGACATCGACGACGACCTTGCCCTCGAAGACGACGACCTTGCCTTTATCCGTCATTCGCAGCGACTGCGCAACAATGGATGCGCCGCTGGATTTGATCGAGACGGGCTTGTCCGTCGACATCGTGCCACCGTTGATATCGAGCTGGGCGGACTGGAAGGCGGCATCGAGGCCGGTATTGAGGTGGATGGTGAAGGGTGCAACCATGTCGAGCAGGTTGCGGCCGCGGTCGTAGATGCCGTTCTGGGCGACGACTTCCGCCACCGTGGATTCGTTCATCGGCATTTTCGCGAGGATGTCGTGAAGCTCGATGACGTCGGGCTGCTTCATGTCCTGCAGCGCACGTTCGGCCTTCATGGAATAGCTAATGCCGTCCTGGTTGCGGCCGGCGATGGCCGGATTGCGCATCACGATCTTGCCGTCCTCGATCGATGCGCTCTCCACCTGGAGGTCGGACGGGAGATAGGTGCGCACGATGGAAACCACGGCGAAGACGGCCCCGATGACGAGGGCGGCGACAGGCAGGGCGATCTTCAGCAGGCGCACGCGCGAGGAGTGCCGCGTCGCGAGGCGGTAGGCCTCCACGGAATTGCCTGTGCTCTGCGCACCCGTCGGTGTGTCTGCCGCGCTGTTCAGCATCCTGCCTGCTTGAATTCGAGTATCGGCAAATCGGGTCGCCCTTGGTAACGGCTCCCATATGGCGATTATTCCTGAACAAACAATGGATGCCAAGAAAGTTCAGCGACGAATTGCCATTTGCACGGCCAATGCCATATCGATAGGGCCTTCGGCAAGTCACCCCAGGGTCGGCTTCCATAGGGAATGAGGACAGGGAATGGATCACTCCGCCATCGCCGACCGCCGGCAACTGCGTCGCAAACTCACGTTCTGGCGCGTCGTCGCCATCCTGATCGCGCTTGCCGTCATCCTTGCGGCCGTCGCCTGGCGCTGGCCGGATGCGGGCGCAGGCGACCATATCGCGCGCGTCGAGATTTCCGGCATCATCCAGGACGACAAGGACCTGCTGGAGCGCCTCGACCGCATCGCCAACAACGACCGCGCGAAAGCCCTGGTGGTGACGATTTCCTCGCCGGGCGGCACGACCTATGGCGGCGAGGTCATCTTCAAGGCGCTGCGCAAGGTGGCGGAAAAGAAGCCCGTCGTCTCGGATGTGCGCACGCTCGCCGCCTCCGCCGGCTACATGATCGCAACCGCCGGCGACACGATCATCGCGGGTGAAAGTTCGATTACCGGCTCCATCGGCGTTCTCTTCCAGTATCCGCAGTTGAAGGACCTCATGGACAAGGTCGGTGTCTCCCTGGAGGAGATCAAGTCGGCGCCGCTGAAGGCCGAGCCGTCGCCGTTCCATCCCGCCAGCGAAGAGGCCAAGACCATGATCCGCGCCATGGTGATGGACAGCTACGACTGGTTCGTCGATCTGGTCGCCGAGCGCCGCAAACTGCCGCGCGCCGAGGTGCTGCGCCTTGCCGACGGCAGCATTTTCACCGGCCGGCAGGCGCTCGCCGCCAAGCTGGTGGATACGCTGGGCGGGCCGGAGGCGATCCGCGCCTATCTCGCCGAGCGCAAGGTCTCGGCCGACCTTCCCATCATCGACTATGCGCCGGCCGGCCGCAGCGGCTTCCCGTTCCTCGGTTCAGGCGCGCTCGATTTCGTCCGTTCGCTTCTCGGCATGCCGCTCGACCTGCAGCCGACGATCGAAAAACTGGGCGGCCAAAAGTTGTTTCTTGACGGTCTTGTCTCCGTTTGGCAGGTTGACCATGATTGAAAAACAAGAGTTTTTGAGGGGGATACAGTGATCAAGTCCGAACTGGTTCAGATTGTCGCCGCTCGCAATCCACACCTCTACCATCGCGACGTCGAGAATATCGTCAATGCCGTGCTCGACGAGATCACCGATGCGCTTGCCGCAGGTAACCGGGTCGAGTTGCGCGGCTTCGGGGCCTTTTCGGTCAAGAACCGCCCCTCGCGCTCCGGCCGCAACCCGCGCACCGGCGATGCGGTCTTCGTCGAAGAGAAGTGGGTTCCCTTCTTCAAGACCGGCAAGGAACTGCGTGAACGCCTCAATCCCGGTCAGGCCGACCAGGACGATTGAGGCGATTAGCCAAGGGTTCCGCGGGGTTACGCGCGGAGCCGCAGGAATGGAGGCAGGGCGCCCACGGGTGCCTCGCGCCGGAAAGGTGACGTCATGGTCAAGAGAGTTTTCAACGTCGTCGTGCTGATCCCGATCGGCATCCTGCTGATCGTTCTGTCGGTCGCCAATCGCCAGCCCGTGACCCTGGCGCTCAATCCCTTCCGGCCGGAAGACAGCGTGCTGTCCGTCACCGCGCCCTTCTTCGTCTACCTGTTCCTCGCCACGATCCTCGGCCTTGTGCTGGGTGCGCTGATCACCTGGTTTACCCAGGGCAAGTACCGCAAGCGTGCCCGTATCGAGGCCAACGAGGCGGTGAAGTGGCACAGCGAGGCCGAAAAGCACCGCACCCGCGCCGAAGCGATCGCCTCGCAGGCCGTCCTGCCCTCGCCGGGAAAGTGACCTAGGCCGCCCTGCCGTTCAGACGCGCCTCCAGATCGGCGAAGAAGCGCATCGCCAGCTTTCTGGCCGAGGAACCGATGAGGCGCGAGCCGAACTGGGCGAGCTTTCCACCAACCTGCGTGTGGATGTCATAGGCGAGGATCGTGCCCGCGCCGTCCTCGATCAACCGCACATCCGCGCTGCCCTTGGCAAGGCCGGCAATGCTGCCCTTGCCTTCGCCCGCGATCGTGTAGCTTTCGGGCGGGTTGAGGTTCGAGAGGGTGACTTCGCCGCTGAACGTGGCCGAAACCACGCCGATCTTGAACTTCACGGTCAGGTCGAGCTCCGTCGGCGAGCGCCGGACGATCTCCTGGCAGCCGGGAATGCAGGCCTTCAGCGTGTCTGGATCGTTGAGAGCGGCCCACACCGCATCGCGCGGGGCGGCTATGCGTTCCTCACCGGTCAGGTCCATCTGCGATTCTCCCTTGTGTGGTCTCAAGTTATCGTCATCGGAAAGCGCTTTGCCAAGTGGGGGAGGGATGGTATGGGAGCCGCTTGTTTTCCGGCGTTGCCGGCCAGTTTCCAACCGACGACGGACGATCCATCGTGAAGGACAGACACCGCCGGCCGAAAAGCGGCCCCGCCGCACCCGCCAAGCCGCACGCATCCCCGCGGATGCAGACGCAGAAGGCCCCGGCCGTAAAGACCACCGTCGCCAAGCCTGCCGCGAAGAAGGAGCCGCGCCCGGCGCCGGATGCGCCCGCGCGCCCGCTGATGCGCCGCGACGGGCCAAAACCGGCCGAGCGCGTGCCGGTCATTCTCGAAACGGCGGGTTCGGATCAGTATCGCCTCATCGACAGCGGCGCGGGCGAGAAGCTGGAGCAGTACGGTCCCTATCGCATCGTGCGCCCGGAAGCCCAGGCGCTCTGGCAGCGCAGCCTGCCCGACAGCCTGTGGGACAAGGCGGATGCCCTCTTCACCGGCGATACGGACGAGGACGGCATGGGGCGCTGGAAGTTTCCCCGGGAGGCGCTCGGCGAAACCTGGCCGATGCAGCTCCTGGGTGTCGATTTCCATGGCCGCTTCACCGCATTCCGCCATGTCGGCGTTTTTCCCGAACAGCTCGCGCACTGGAGCTGGATGAAGGAGAAGGTCGAGACCGCCGGCCGCCCGGTCAAGGTACTGAACCTCTTCGGCTATACCGGCGTGGCTTCGCTGGTGGCCGCCGCCGCCGGGGCTGAAGTCACCCATGTCGATGCCTCGAAGAAGGCGATCGGCTGGGCGCGCGAGAACCAGGCGCTCGGCCGCATGGACAAGCTGCCGATCCGCTGGATCTGTGAGGACGCGATGAAGTTCATCCAGCGCGAGGAACGCCGCGGCAGCAAATACGACATCATCCTCACCGACCCGCCGAAATTCGGCCGGGGTCCCAATGGCGAGGTCTGGCATCTCTTCGACCATCTGCCGCTGATGCTCGATGTCTGCCGCGAGATCCTGTCGCCGAAAGCCATCGGCCTCGTGCTGACGGCCTATTCGATCCGCGCGAGCTTCTATTCGATCCACGAGCTGATGCGCGAGACGATGCGCGGCGCCGGCGGCACGGTGGAATCGGGCGAACTCGTCATCCGCGAGAGCGGCACGGACGGCCGGCAAGCCGGCCGCGCGCTCTCCACCTCCCTCTTCAGCCGATGGATCAGCGCATGAGCCACGATCACCAGGGAACGCGCCGCGTCGGGCAGGTCAAGGAGGTCACGAGCCTCGCCAATCCGATCGTCAAGGACATCAAGGCGCTGTCCGACAAGAAGCACCGCGACGAGACGAAGAGCTTCATGGCCGAAGGCCTCAAGCTCGTCATCGATGCGCTGGAGCTCGGCTTCGAGATCCGCACGCTCGTCTATGCCAAGAACGTCAAGGACAAGCCGCAGGTCGTGCAATGTGCGACGAAGACGGTGGCGCGCGGTGGGCTGGTGCTGGAGGTGAGCGAGAAGGTGCTCGCCTCGATCACGCGGCGCGACAATCCGCAGATGGTCGTCGGCATCTTCACCCAGCGCTGGACGAACCTGCGCGACGTGAGGCCCGGAAACGGCGAGACCTATGTTGCGCTCGATCGCGTTCGCGATCCTGGCAATCTCGGCACGATCATCCGCACGGCCGATGCCGCGGGTGCGAGCGGCGTGATCCTCGTCGGCGAAAGCACCGACCCGTTCTCGATGGAGACCGTGCGCGCCACGATGGGATCGGTCTTTGCCGTGCCGCTGGCCAGGGCCAGCGTGGCGGACTTCCTCGCCTGGAAGAAGGGGGCGGGCGTGCGCGTCGTTGCGACCCATCTTGCCGGCGCCGTCGATTACCGCACCGTCGACTACAAGACGAAGCCCGTCGTGCTCCTGATGGGCAACGAGCAGTCCGGCCTGCCGGATACGCTGGCGAGCGAGGCGGATGCGCTGGCCCGCATTCCGCAGGCGGGTCTTGCGGATTCGCTCAACCTCGCCATAGCCACCGGCGTCATGCTCTTCGAAGCGCGCCGCCATCTGCTGACGCTGGACGACCGCGCATGACCAACCGCATTCCCCTCATGTCCCGGCCGGTGCCGGTCATCATCGTCATCCTTTTGG
Organism: Shinella oryzae; assembly: GCF_023038235.1. Lineage (NCBI taxonomy): Bacteria > Pseudomonadati > Pseudomonadota > Alphaproteobacteria > Hyphomicrobiales > Rhizobiaceae > Shinella > Shinella oryzae. The sequence goes on from NZ_CP081987.1 coordinate 16,423, forward strand.
CGCTGCTGCTCGATCAGGCGGTGAAATTCGCCGTCGAGATGTGGCTTCCCTTCCAGGAGGCGGTGCATGTCGTGCCTATGCTGGCGCTATACCGCACCTACAATTACGGCGTCGCCTTCTCGATGCTGTCAGGTCTGGAGGGCTGGCTGATCGTGACGCTGCGCCTCTTCGTCGTGGCTTTTGTCGCCTGGCTCTGGCGGCAGACGCCGAAGGAGCGCGGCTTCGCCCATGCCGGCTACGCCTTCATCATCGCGGGTGCCTTCGGCAACCTCATCGACCGGGCGCTCTTCGGCTATGTGATCGACTATATCCTGTTCTATACGGAGACGTGGTCCTTCGCGGTGTTCAATCTCGCCGACAGTTTCATCACCATCGGCGCAGGCCTGGTGATCCTCGACGAGCTGCTTCTGCTGCGCCGCAGGGATCGCTAAACTTTTAGCGACTTGCTGAAGCCGATTTGAACGGTCCGCGTGATAAGCGGATCCCATGAGCGAACCCGTCAAGCTACAGAGCCGGCTTCAGGCCGAATTCGCCGAGGCGCCGTCCCGGCCGGCTCGCGGCCGTCCGGATGGAGAAGCGACGCAGGACGCCTCAACGTCCGCCGCACCCGCGCGGGAAAGCCATGCGGCGATCCGCACCGTCATCGCCGGCGTCGGCCTGCTTTGCGCCGTGCTGGTCCTCGTCACCGGCATGGCGTCGGGCTTTTACATCGCGGCTGCCGGTCTTGGCCTTGCGGGCATTGCCGGTGCGACATTCCTCTTCCTGTCCCGCCGGCCGGCCGTCGGCGTCGAGACGGTGCACGACCGCGGCTGGGAGCGCAGCGAAACCTCCGAAATCCTTTCCGCGATCCATGACGTGCTGGGCGATATCATCGTCACCCGCACCCTTGATGGGCGCATCCTGCGGGCCAATGCCGTTCTGGGTGCGCTGACGGGCGTCGCCGATGTCGAAGGCCGCACGCTGGAGGCGCTCGGCCTCTCCTTCCGTTCGCAGGCAAGCGCGCATCGCTACGATGTCGACGTGCAAACCGCGTCCGGCACGCGCATCTATTCCTGGCACGATGTCACGGTGCGCGATCCCGCGTCCGGCGAACTGGTGGTGCAGTCCATTGCGCGCGACGTGACGGAGGAGCGCCGGGCAGAAGGCGAGCGCGAGAAGGCCCGCCAGCGCGCGGAGGCGGCGAGTGCCGCCAAGTCCCGCCTGCTGGCCACCGTCAGCCACGAAATCCGCACGCCGCTTTCCGGCATCCTGGGCATGTCGCATCTCCTGGGCCAGACCAGGCTCACCGCCGAGCAGAAGAACTACCTCGTCGGCATGCGCCAGTCCGGGCACGCGCTCGTGCAGCTCGTCGACGACCTCCTGGATTTCTCCAGCATCGAGGCAGGCCGCTTCCAGCTGCGGCCTTCGGAAGAGCCGGTGCGTCCGATGCTCGAAAGCGTCGTGGAGATGCTGTCGCCGCGCGCCCATGAAAAGGGGATCGAGATCGGCTCGTTCGTCTCCGCGGACGTGCCGGGCCTTCTTCTCTACGACGCCGCGCGCCTGCGCCAGGTGCTCTACAATGTCGTCGGCAATGCCGTGAAATTCACCCATACGGGCGGTGTCCTGCTGGAAACGGTGCTCGACGGCGATGCCATCGTCATCCGGGTGACGGATACGGGGCCCGGCATGCGGCCGGACGAGCAGGCCCGTATCTTCGAGGAATTCGAACAGACCGGCAGTGCGGCGCAGCGCAGCGGCGGCACGGGGCTGGGGCTCGCCATCTCGGCGCGTATCCTTTCCGAGGCCGGCGGCGCACTGACGCTGGAGAGCGCCCCCGGCCGGGGCAGCACCTTCACCATCCGCATGCCGGTCGAGGCGCGGATGCGCCCCTCTCGCGGCACGCGCAAGAGCGTGCTGCGCGGCAGCCTCGTCTTCCTGCTCGCGCCGGCGGGCCCCGCCTCGGCGGCGCTGGTGCGCACCATCGGCGCGCTCGGCGGCGCCTGCCATCTCGCCACCTCCGTCGAGGAGGCCGAAAACGTCGTGCGCCATCTGGCCGCGCGGGGAGAAACCCTCACCGATATCATCGTGGACAACCGCCTGGCCGGGGTCTTCCGCCGCGAGCTGGCCGACATGGCCTATCTGCGCGAGAGCGCCGCCCGCCGCATCTATCTCGTCAATCCCGAGGATCGCGGCAGCCGCGCCATCGGCAAGGGCGAGGGGTATGATTCCTGGCTGATCCGGCCGCTGCGCGAACGCTCGCTTGTCGAGGTGCTGCGCGGCCGGATGAAGGGGGTCGAGGTGCGCGACGCGATCAACGACAACCGCCCGATCCTGAAGGATCCGCCGCCGGTGGCGCCGGACCCGCGTGCGGCGGCCTCCTCGGGCATCCGGATCCTGCTGGCGGAGGACGATCCGGTCAATGCCATGCTGGTGCGCTCGGTCCTGGAGCGTGCCGGCCATACGGTACGCCACGTGCCGGATTATCCAGCCCTCGTTTCCGCGCTCGGCGGGGCGACGGATGCCGGGCCCTTCACACCCGACCTGATCGTCACCGATCTCGGCATGCCGGGCGGGGAGGCGCAGGAGATGATCGCGCGGATCGTGCGTCGCGACGACGGCGGTACCCGCCTTCCCGTCATCGTGCTGACGGCCGATAGCCGCGCGAGCCTCGGGCAGGAACTCCTTGCCATCGGCGCCGATGCGGTGCTGGCCAAGCCCGCCGATCCCGCGCGCCTTCTGGGGGAAATCGGCCGGCTCTCCCGGCGGTCGCAGGCCTGACGGCCACCCCGGCGGCCACCCCGGCGGCTTTGCCCTATCCAAGCCGGCTTTACGTCATTATCCTGTTGCAGAATCGTGATTAAAGTCGCGAAGCTCATCAACGGGTAGACTGCCATGACGCTCGAACTCTCCCAGACCCTCGCTCCCGTGGAGATCGCCCAGAAGCCGGCCCCCGCAACGGAACGGCCGGCGTCGGACGTGCTCGGCCGCATCGGCAATCTCGAAACCCGTCTGGCCCGCTCCGTCTCCGAGATCGATGCCGCGCAGGCCGTGCGCTACCGCGTCTTCGTCGAGGAGATGAACGCCCAGCTTTCGCACGATGCCGTGCGCCGCAAGCGCGACATCGACGCCTGGGACATGGTCTGCGATCACCTGCTCGTGCTCGACACGGCAATCGAGGGCGATGCCGAGGAACAGATCGTCGGCACCTATCGGCTGCTGCGGCAGGACGTGGCGGCCGTTTCCGGCGGGTTCTATTCGCAGTCCGAGTTCGATGTCGATGCGCTGGTCGCCCGCCATCCCGACAAGCGTTTCATGGAGCTCGGCCGCTCCTGCGTGCTGCCGGCCTATCGCACCAAGCGCACGGTCGAGCTGCTTTGGCAGGGCGCCTGGGCCTATTCGCTGAAACATGGCGTGGACGTGATGTTCGGCTGCGCCTCCTTCCACGGCACGGTGCCGGAGGAGCACGCGCTGGCGCTTTCCTTCCTGCACCACAATGTGCAGGCCAAGGACGACTGGAGCGTTTCGGCCCGGCCGGAACTCTTCCGCGTCATGGACCTGATGCCGGCGGAAGGCATCGATGCGCGCAAGGCGCTGGTGGCCATGCCGCCGCTCGTGAAGGGCTACCTGAGGCTCGGCGCGACGATCGGCAGCGGCGCGGTCGTGGACCACGCCTTCAACACGACGGATGTGCTGATCGTCCTGCCGATCGGCCAGATTTCCGGTCGCTATCTCAACTACTATGGCGCGGATGCCGGACGGTTCGCGAGCTGAGGAATTAGGAGTTAGGCAGTAGCCAATAGCCGTTAGATGTGTTGCGCTTCGCCTACTGCCTACTGCCTACTGCCTACTGCCTCAACCGCCCGAATTATACGCGGCCAGCGTCGCCATGTTGACGATGTCCGAATCCTTCGCACCCATCGAGACGATCTGCACCGATTTATCGAGGCCCACGAGAAGCGGGCCGATGACGGTGGAGCCGCCGAGTTCCTGCAGCATCTTGGTCGAGATCGACGCCGAGTGGAACGCCGGCATCACCAGCACGTTGCCGGGGCCGGAGAGACGGCAGAACGGATATTGCTCCATGATGCGCGGATTGAGCGCCACGTCGGCCGCCATCTCGCCGTCATATTCGAAATCGACGCGGCGGCGATCGAGGATCTTCACCGCTTCGCGCACCCGCTCGGAGCGTTCGCCCGACGGATGGCCGAAGGTGGAGTAGGCCAGCATCGCCACGCGCGGCTCGTAGCCCAGGCGGCGGGCAAGGCCTGCAGCCTCTTCCGCGATATCGGCCAGTTCTTCCGAGGAGGGCATGTCGTGCACGGCGGTATCGGCGACCAGCACGGCGCGGCCGCGGCAGAGCGCCAGCGACGCACCGATGACGCGATGGCCGGGCTTGGGATCGATGCAGCGGCGTACGTCTTCCAGCGCGGTGGAATAGTTGCGGGTGAGGCCCGTCACCATCGCATCCGCATCGCCGAGCGCCACCATGCAGGCCGCGAAATGGTTGCGGTCGTTATGGATCATGCGCTGCGCATCGCGGTAGAGGAAGCCCTTCCGCTGGATGCGGGCATAGAGATAGTCGATATAGGCGTCGTTGCGCGTCGAGATGCGGGCATTGAGCAGCTGGATGCCGGGCCGGTCGAGATCGATGCCGGCGCGCTCGGCGATTTCGCGCATCCGGTCGTCGCGGCCGACGAGGATGGCGGTGCCGAGCTGCTGGTTGGCATAGGACACGGCGGCGCGCATCATCTGCTCTTCCTCGCCCTCGGCGAAGACGACGCGTTTCGGCTGGCGACGCACACGGGCATAGATCTGCTGCAGCGTTGAGGCGATCGGGTCGCGCCGCGCCTTCAGGTCGCGCGCATAGGCGTCGAGGTCGGGAATGTCCTTGCGCGCCACGCCGGTTTCCATCGCCGCCTTGGCCACGGCGACGGGAATGGCCGAGATGAGGCGCGGGTCGAAGGGCACCGGGATGATGTATTGCGCGCCGAAACGCGGGCGCACGCCCTGATAGGCGGCGGCCACATCGTCGGGCACGTCTTCCTTCGCGAGATGGGCCAGCGCCTCGGCGGCGGCGATCTTCATCGCATCGTTGATGGTCGACGCCCGCACGTCGAGCGCGCCGCGGAAGATATAGGGGAAGCCCAGCACGTTGTTGACCTGGTTCGGATAATCCGAGCGTCCCGTCGCCACGATGGCGTCGTCGCGGATGCGCGCGACTTCCTCGGGCGTGATTTCCGGATCGGGATTGGCCATGGCGAAGATGATCGGGCGCGGCGCCATGGAGCGGATCATCTCTTCGGAGAACGCGCCCTTGGCCGAGAGGCCGAACACCACGTCGGCGCCGGCCATGGCCTCGGCCAGCGAGCGGCGGTCGGTCTTGACCGCATGGGCCGATTTCCACTGGTTCATGCCGTCTTCGCGGCCCTGGTAGATCACGCCCTTGGTGTCGCAGAGGATGACGTTGTCAGGCGCGAAACCCATCGCCTTGATGAGTTCGATACAGGCGATGGCGGCCGCGCCCGCGCCGTTGCAGACGAGCTTCGTCGTCTTGAAGTCGCGGCCGGTCAGCGCCAGCGCATTGATGAGGCCGGCGGCGGCGATGATGGCGGTGCCGTGCTGGTCGTCGTGGAAGACCGGGATGTCCATCAGCTCGCGCAGGCGGCTCTCGATGATGAAACAGTCGGGCGCCTTGATGTCCTCGAGATTGATGCCGCCGAAGGAGGGGCCGAGATAGCGCACGCAATTGATGAACTCGTCGACATTCTCCGTATCGACCTCGAGGTCGATGGAATCGACGTCGGCAAAGCGCTTGAAGAGGACGGACTTGCCTTCCATGACCGGCTTGGAGGCGAGCGCGCCGAGATTGCCGAGGCCGAGAATGGCCGTGCCGTTCGAGATGACGGCGACCATGTTGCCGCGCGTGGTGTAGTCGTAGGCGGTGGAGGGGTCTTCGGCGATGGCCTTCACGGGCACGGCGACGCCGGGCGAATAGGCGAGCGACAGGTCGCGCTGCGTCGCCATCGGCTTGGTCGGCGTGATCTCCAACTTGCCCGGACGGCCGGACGAGTGGAAATCCAGCGCTTCGATGTCCGTGACGCTGGCCTTCTGGCGATCGGATTTGTCGGTTCCCGGCATGCTGTCCCCCTTCATACTCCTGTGGGCGATAGGCCCACACCTCCACGCAGGTGTTGTTTTCTATAGCGGCACATGGCTAGGGTGACACCTCTTTTTTAGGAAGAACTGACTCTCCGTGAACGACCAGATCGCACGACCGAACGATATCCTGTCGACGGCCGAACTCGCCTCCGACGAAAGCCGCGCATCGGCCACGCCGATGATGGAGCAGTTTATCGAGATCAAGGCGGCCAATCCCGACAGCATGCTGTTCTACCGCATGGGGGATTTCTACGAGCTGTTCTTTCAGGATGCCGTGGACGCTTCGCGCGCGCTCGGCATCACGCTGACGAAACGCGGCCAGCATATGGGCCTCGACATCCCCATGTGCGGCGTGCCGGTCCATGCGGCGGACGATTATCTGCAACGGCTCATCGCGCTCGGTTTCCGCGTCGCCGTGTGCGAGCAGGTCGAGGATCCCGCGGAGGCCAAGAAGCGCGGCTCGAAATCCGTCGTGCGCCGCGATGTCGTACGCCTCGTCACACCGGGAACGCTGACCGAGGAAAAGCTGCTCTCGCCCTCGGACGCCAACTACCTGATGGCCGTCGCGCGCATTCGCGGCGGGGCGGAACCCTCCATGGCGCTCGCCTGGATCGATATCTCCACCGGCATCTTCCGCCTGTCGGAGACCGCGCAGGGCCAGCTTCTGGCCGATATCCTGCGCATCGACCCGCGCGAGCTGATCGTGCCGGACACCCTGTTCCACGATCCCGATTTCCGCCCGGTGCTCGATGTTCTCGGCCGTGTGGCCGTGCCGCAGCCGGCCGTGCTGTTCGACAGCGCCACGGCGGAAGGCCGCATCGCGCGCTATTTCGGTGTCTCCACGCTCGATGGTTTCGGGACGTTTTCGCGCGCCGAGATGGCTGCGGCCTCCGCCGCCGTCGCCTATGTCGAAAAGACCCAGATCGCGGAGCGCCCGCCGCTCGGCCGGCCGGAGCGCGAAAGCTCGGCCTCGACGCTCTTCATCGATCCCGCCACCCGCGCCAATCTCGAACTGGTCCGCACCCTGTCGGGCGAGCGCAGCGGCACGCTCCTGAAGGCGATCGACCGCACCGCCACGAGCGGCGGTGCGCGTCTTCTCGCCGAACGCCTGATGTCGCCGCTGACCGACCCCGACGCCATCAACGCCCGCCTCGATTCGATTGCGACGCTCGCCGACCGGCCCTCTTTCTGCGAGGACCTGCGCCGCGCCCTCAAGCAGCTGCCCGACATGCCGCGCGCGCTTTCGCGCATCGCGCTCGGCCGTGGCGGTCCGCGTGACCTGGGCGCGATTCTCCAGGGGCTTTCCACCTCCGCCGAGATCGCCCGCCTGATGGCGTCCGAGGCGCTGGAGGGCGAGCTGGCCGCCGCGCGCGACGCGATCGCCACGCTGCCGCTCGATCTGTCGCACCGCCTGGCCTTCATGCTGGCCGACGAGCTGCCGCTTCTGAAGCGCGACGGCGGCTTCATCCGCGAGGCGGCCGATGCCGAGCTCGACGAGATGCGGGCGCTGCGCGACCAGTCCCGCCGCGTCATTGCCGGCCTCCAGCTGGAATATGCCGAGGAAACGGGCGTCAAGTCGCTGAAGATCAAGCACAACAACGTGCTCGGCTACTTCATCGAGGTGTCGGCCGGAAACGCCGCGGCGCTGACCGACAGCGATGCGGCCAAGGCGCGGTTCATCCACCGGCAGACCATGGCCGGCGCCATGCGCTTCACCACGACGGTGCTGTCGGAGCTTGAAACCAAGATCGCCAATGCCGCCGACCGGGCGCTCGCCATAGAGCTTGCCGCCTTCGACGGCCTCGTCGAGGCGGTGGTGGCAGAAGCCGAGGCGATCAAGGCGGCGGCGCGCGCGCTTGCCGTGGTGGACGTGTCCGTCGGGCTGGCGGCCCTGGCGGAAGAGCAGGCCTATTGCCGGCCGGTCGTGGATGGCTCGACCATGTTCGCCATCGTCGGCGGGCGGCATCCCGTCGTGGAACAGGCGCTGCGCCGCCAGCAAGGCACCGCCTTCGTCGCCAATTCCTGCGATCTCTCGCCCCATGACGGCAAGGGCCACGGCGCGATCTGGCTGCTGACAGGCCCCAACATGGGCGGTAAATCGACCTTCCTGCGCCAGAATGCGCTGATCGCCATCCTCGCGCAGATGGGATCCTACGTGCCGGCCGAAAGCGCCCATATCGGCGTGGTCGACCGGCTGTTCTCGCGCGTTGGCGCGTCCGACGACCTGGCGCGCGGCCGCTCGACCTTCATGGTCGAGATGGTCGAGACGGCGGCGATCCTCAACCAGGCGACGGACCGCTCGCTCGTCATTCTCGACGAGATCGGCCGCGGCACCGCGACTTTCGACGGCCTGTCCATCGCCTGGGCGGCCGTCGAGCACCTGCATGAGGCCAATCGCTGCCGTGGCCTGTTCGCCACGCATTTCCATGAACTGACGGTGCTGTCGGAGAAGCTCGCACGCCTTTCCAACGCCACAATGCGCGTCAAGGAGTGGGACGGCGACGTGATCTTCCTGCACGAGGTGGGCCCGGGGGCTGCGGACCGCTCCTATGGCATTCAGGTGGCGCGTCTTGCAGGCCTGCCGGCCTCGGTCGTGGCGCGCGCCAAGGATGTGCTCGCAAAGCTCGAGGATGCGGACCGCAAGAACCCGGCAAGCCAGCTGATCGACGATCTGCCGCTGTTCCAGGTCGCGGTGCGCCGCGAGGAGGTGCAGCGCAGCTCTGCCCCGTCGAAGGTCGAGGAACTGGTGAAGGACCTCAACCCGGATGACATGACGCCGCGTGCGGCGCTGGATGCGCTTTATGCGCTGAAGAAAGAACTTGGCAACCGGTAACGGCTAGGGTGATTGTCCTCGCGTGCCGAAAGGGTCTATAGGCATGCGCACCGAACGGGCGATGGACGACAAGCGGGACGCAAGCCGGAATCCGATGGAAAAGAAGCTTCTGGCACCGGCCGAATCCGGCCTTCTCGACGTGCCTGCACTGCGCGCAAGATGCGAATTCATTGCCAGCGCCAATGCCGATTATCGCGACCGCATGCGCAGCGCGCTTCTGGCCGAGTTCAAGAAGGCCAACAGCGAAGGCCGGGAGCGGGCGCGCGAGCTGCTGTTTTCAGACGGCAGCGGCCTGCAATGCGCCGCGCGCATCTCCTGGCTTCAGGACCAGTTGATAACGGTCCTTCACGATTTTACGCTGAACCATGTCTTCAGCGCCGGCCAGGCATCGCCCGCCGCGCGCATCACGGTCACGGCCGTCGGCGGCTACGGGCGCGGCACGCTGGCGCCGGGCTCCGATATCGACCTGCTCTTCCTGCTGCCGGCAAAGCCCGCCGCCTGGAGCGAGCCGGCCATCGAGTTCATGCTCTACATCCTGTGGGATCTGGGCTTCAAGGTCGGCCATGCCACCCGCAACATCGAGGAATGCATCCAGCTCTCCAAGGGCGACATGACCATCCGCACGGCGATCCTCGAGGCGCGCTTCATCTGCGGCTCGGTCGCGCTTTTCGAGGAGCTGGGCGTGCGCTTCGACCGCGAGATCGTGCGCGGCACCGGCCCGGAATTCATCGCCGCCAAGCTCGCCGAACGCGACGAGCGCCATCGCAAGGCCGGCGACACGCGCTACCTCGTCGAGCCGAACGTGAAAGAAGGCAAGGGTGGTCTTCGCGACCTGCATACCCTATTCTGGATCGCCAAGTACTTCTACCACATCCGCGACCCGGCCGAACTGGTGAAGCTCGGCGTGCTCTCGCGGCAGGAATACAAGCTCTTCCAGAAGGCGGACGACTTCCTCTGGGCTGTGCGCTGCCACATGCATTTCCTGACCGGAAAGGCGGAAGAGCGGCTGTCCTTCGACATCCAGCGCGAGATCGCCGAGTGCCTCGGTTACCAGCCGCATCCGGGCCTCTCGGCCGTCGAGCGCTTCATGAAGCACTATTTCCTCGTCGCAAAGGACGTGGGCGACCTCACGCGCATCTTCTGCGCGACGCTGGAGGACCAGCAGGCCAAGGAGGCGCCCGGCCTGACCGCGGCGATCAGCCGCTTCACCCACCGCACGCGCAAGATCCCCGGCACGCTGGATTTCGTCGAGGACCGCGGCCGCATCACCATTGCCGGTCCTGACGTCTTCAAGCGCGATCCGGTCAACATCATCAGGCTGTTCCACATCGCCGACATCAACGGGCTGGAATTCCATCCCGATGCGCTGAAGCAGGTCACGCGCTCGCTGAAGCTTATCAATGCCGCCCTGCGCGAGGACGAGGAGGCGAACCGCCTCTTCCTGTCCATCCTGACCTCGCCGCGCGATCCCGCGCTCAGCCTGCGCCGCATGAACGAGGCCGGCGTGCTCGGCCGGTTCATCCCGGAATTCGGCAAGATCGTCGCGATGATGCAGTTCAACATGTATCACCACTATACGGTCGACGAGCACCTGATCCGCGCCGTCGGCGTGCTGGCAAGCATCGACCAGGGCCGCGAGAAGGAGGCCCATCCGCTCAGCTACCAGGTGATGCCGGCCATCGAGGACCGCGTCGCGCTCTATGTGGCGGTGCTGCTGCACGACATCGCCAAGGGCCGACCGGAGGATCATTCGGTGGCCGGAGCGAAGGTTGCCCGCAAGCTCTGCCAGCGTTTCGGCCTCTCCCCGAAGCAGACGGAGCTGGTCGTCTGGCTGATCCAGGAGCATCTGACCATGTCGATGGTCGCGCAGACCCGCGACCTCAACGACCGCAAGACCATCGTCGACTTCGCCGACAAGGTGCAGTCGCTGGAGCGCCTGAAGATGCTGCTCGTGCTGACGGTCTGCGATATCCGCGCGGTCGGCCCCGGCGTCTGGAACGGCTGGAAGGGCCAGTTGCTGCGCACGCTCTACTACGAGACCGAGCTTCTGATTTCCGGCGGCTTCTCCGAATTGTCGCGCAAGGAGCGGGCGCGGGCGGCGCGCGAGGTGCTGCTCAAAGCATTGCCGGCCGACTGGAGCCAGAAGGATCGCAAGACCTATGCGAACCTCAACTACGATCCCTATCTGCTGACGGTTTCGCTGGAGGATCAGGTCCGCCATGCGGCCTTCATCCGCGAGGCCGACCGGGCACGCCAGACGCTCGCGACGACGGTGCGCACCCACTCCTTCCATGCCATCACCGAAATCACGGTGCTGTCGCCCGACCATCCGCGGCTCCTAACCGTGATTGCCGGCGCCTGTGCTGCGGCCGGCGCCAACATCGTCGACGCGCAGATCTTTACCACATCCGACGGGCGGGCGCTGGACACGATCCTCGTCAACCGCGAATTTCCCAACGATTCCGACGAGATGCGCCGTGCCGGCACCATCGGCAAGATGATCGAGGACGTGCTGTCCGGCCGCAAGCGCCTGCCTGAGGTCATCGCCACGCGCACCAAGAGCCGCAAGCGCAGCCGCACCTTCACCGTCTCGCCGGCCGTCACCATCTCCAACACGCTGTCGAACAAGTTCACCGTCATCGAGATCGAGTGCCTCGACCGGCCCGGCCTGCTGTCGGAGGTCACGGCCGTGCTGTCCGACCTGTCGCTCGATATCGCCTCGGCGCATATCACGACCTTCGGCGAGAAGGTCATCGACACCTTCTACGTCACCGATCTGGTCGGCCAGAAGATCACGACGGACAACCGGCAGGCCAATATCATCGCGCGGCTGAAGGCCGTCATGGCGGACGAGGCGGACGAACTGCGCGACCGCATGCCATCCGGCATGATCGCGCCGGTGCCCGCGACGCCGAAAAAGGTCAGGGCAGAGCAATGAGTCTGGTCAAGAAATTCGCGACGGTGGGCGGCGCGACGCTCGGCAGCCGCGTGCTCGGCTTCGCGCGTGAGACGTTGATGGCGGCCGCGCTGGGCACGGGGCCGATGGCGGATGCCTTCTATGCCGCCTTCCGCTTCCCGAACCTCTTCCGTCGCCTCTTTGCCGAGGGCGCTTTCAACGCCGCCTTCGTGCCGCTCTTCGCCAAGGAGATCGAGGAAGGCGGTGTCGATGGCGCTAAGCGCTTTTCCGAAGAGGTCTTCGGCGTCCTATTCACGGTCCTGCTTCTGCTGACGATCGCGATGGAGCTGCTGATGCCGCTCATCGTCGCCTGGATCATCGCGCCGGGCTTCGTGGGCGATGCGGAGAAGTTCGACGTGACGGTGAAGCTTGCCGTCGTCATGTTCCCCTATCTCATGTGCATGTCGCTGACGGCCATGCTGTCGGGCATGCTGAACTCGCTGCATCACTATTTCGCCGCTGCCGTTGCGCCCGTTTTCCTGAATGTCGTGCTGATCGGCGCGCTGGGTTACGCGCTCTGGCAGGGTGCCTCGCCGCTCGATACGGCCTGGTATCTCTCCTGGGGCGTGCTGGTCGCAGGCTTGTTGCAGATGGCGGTGCTTTACGCGGGTGTGCGCCACGCCGGCATCCGGATCGGCTTTCGCAGGCCGCGCATGACGCCGAACGTCAAGCGCCTTCTGTGGCTGGCCTTTCCGGCGGCAGTGACGGGCGGCATCACCCAGATCAACCAGCTGATCGGCCAGATGATCGCCTCCACCAAGGACGGCGCCATTGCGGCCCTGCAATATGCCGATCGCGTCTACCAGCTTCCGCTCGGCGTCGTCGGCATTGCCGTCGGCGTGGTGCTGCTGCCCGAGCTTGCGCGTGCGCTCAAGGGCGGGCACCAGATCGAGGCGGCGAATATCCAGAACCGCTCAATGGAGTTCGTGCTCTTCCTCACCCTTCCGGCCGCGGGCGCGCTCTGGGTCATTTCGGACGAGATCGTGCGGGTTCTCTACGAGCGCGGCGCCTTCAGCCCCGATACGACCTCTATCGTTGCCGGGACGCTCGCGATCTATGGCCTCGGCCTGCCGGGCTTCGTGATGATCAAGGCGCTCAATCCCGGCTTCTTCGCCCGCGAGGATACCAAGACGCCGATGCGCATCACCATGCTGTCGGTGGTGGTGAACTGCATCCTGGCCGTCTCGCTCTTCCCGCTTTTCCACGAGCGCGGCATCGCCACCGCCGAGGCCGTTTCCGGCTGGCTGACCGCGCTGCTTCTCTTCGTGACGCTGGTCCGGCGCGGTCACTGGCCGCTGGAGCGGGCGCTTGCCTGGCGCGTGGCGCGCCTCATCGTCGCGACGCTCGTCATGGCGGTGTCGCTGGAATACGCCTCCGGCTTCCTCGCCGACCGGCTCGCGCCGTCCTCGCCGCTCCTTGAACAGCTGGCGGCGCTCGGCCTCCTGATCGGCTTCGCCATGGTCGTCTATTTCTCGGTCGCCTTCCTCATCGGCGGCGCCGATCTCGGCATGATCCGCCGCAACATGAAGCGCAAGGCGAAAGCCGTGCCGGGCGAGGGGTCCGCCGAGTAGGCCAATCTAGCGCGAGGCGGGCCGTGCGCGCGTCGTGAGCCGTGCCAGCCCGCCGCCGCAATGATGCCAGCGCCGCTTCGGCCCGACATCGACATGCACGATGCCGTTGCAATAGGTGCCGAGGCCGCCGATGGCGGGTGCCGAGCGCGCGGCCGCCAGGATGCGGTTTACCGAAACGCCGGGAACGCGGATATCCGCCGCAAGGCATTTGCGGTGATAGGAGCCGCGCCGCCCGTTCGAGCGGTGGCCGGACGTGACGAGGGGCCTTCGACCGACCGCGCGGGCGATATGCGACAGCACACCCCTGAGCTTGCCGGGGAAACATCGGTGCCGCACGCGCGGTGTCTGGATGCTGTATGTTTTCGCCACCACGTCCTTGTCGGTCCTGGCGGCGTGCTTGTCGTTGCGGCCTGCCGTGGTCTCCGTCGCGAAGAGCGATGTCACAGCCACGATGCAGGCAAGCAGAATGGAACCGTTTCTTCGCACGGTGTCCTCCCGTTTTGCGCCCCTTCGTCACAAAACGGCCGATCGGGATCGACCTTCCCTCAAATCCCCGCAGCCAGGAACAACCGGAAAGTGTCATTTATAAGGACTCCCTGATGAGAGGTGTCGCCGCGAGATCGGCCCCACTTGATCGGCGTCCCGGCGCCGTGCATAAGCGCGGCGTATTTCTATCGCAGATCCGTCCGCAGGACCGGGCCGGAGACTGCGCGTGCAACAGGACCAGGCCCTCCACCCGCCTGAAGGAAACCGTCATGAGCGCATTCAAGCCCCTCGTCTTCTCCGGCGTGCAGCCGACCGGCAATCTCCACCTCGGCAACTATCTCGGCGCGATCCGCAAGTTCGTGGCGCTGCAGGATGATAACGACTGCATCTATTGCGTCGTGGACCTGCACGCCATCACCGCGCAGCTGGTGCACGAGGATATGCGCGGCCAGATCCGCTCGATTGCCGCCGCCTTCATCGCCGCCGGCATCGATCCGAAGAAGCACATCGTCTTCAACCAGTCCGCCGTGCCGCAGCATGCCGAGCTTGCCTGGATCTTCAACTGCGTGGCGCGCATCGGCTGGATGGAGCGCATGACCCAGTTCAAGGACAAGACCGGCGGCAAGAATGCCGAACAGGTCTCGCTCGGTCTGCTTGCCTATCCGAGCCTGATGGCCGCCGATATCCTCGTCTACCGCGCGACGCATGTGCCCGTCGGCGACGACCAGAAGCAGCACCTGGAGCTGACCCGCGACATCGCGCAGAAGTTCAACATCGACTTCGGCAATCACATCCGCAAGGCCGGCACCGGCGTGGATATCGTGGTCGGCGAGGAGCCGGTGCACGCCTATTTCCCGATGGTCGAGCCGCTGATCGGCGGACCGGCACCGCGCGTCATGAGCCTGCGCGACGGCACGAAGAAGATGTCGAAGTCCGATGCCTCCGACCTGTCGCGCATCAACCTCACCGACGATGCCGAGACGATCTCCAAGAAGATCCGCAAGGCCAAGACCGATCCGGACGCCTTGCCGAGCGAGGTCGAGGGCCTGAAGGGACGCCCCGAGGCGGACAACCTCGTCGGCATCTATGCGGCCCTCGCCGACAAGACCAAGGCCGAGGTTCTCGCCGAGTTCGGCGGCCAGCAGTTCTCGGCCTTCAAGCCGGCGCTGGTCGATCTCTCGGTCAACGTTCTCTCGCCGATCACGGATGAGATGCGCCGCCTGATGGACGACACGAGCCATATCGACGCCATCCTGCGCGATGGTGGCGAAAGGGCACGCGCGCGGGCCGAAAAAACCATGAAGGAAGTCCGCGACATCGTCGGTTTTGTGCAGTAAGGTCGACCCCGAAACGTCTTAGAGAGAAGGGGGCCGCATGGTTTCTCGACGACTTTCCCGCCTGGAAGGCCACCGCCGCAAATTTCTGGCCGTCATCGACGATACGCCGGAATGCCAGCGCGCCGTGCACTATGCGGGAATGCGTGCGAAGAATTCCAACGGCGCCGTCGTGCTGCTCTACGTGATCGCCAATGGCGATTTCCAGCAATGGCTGGGTGTCGAGGAGATCATGCGGGCGGAAGCGCGCGAGGAGGCCGAGGCCGTGCTCGCCAAGGCCGGCCAGGCGCTGCGCGAGGCCATCGGCATCGAGCCGGAAACGGTGATTCGCGAAGGCGTGGCCAGCGAGGCGATCAACAGCCTGATCGAGGAAGACCGCGACATCGCGATCCTCGTTCTCGCCGCCGGATCGTCAAAGGAAGGGCCGGGACCGCTCGTCACGTCGCTCGCCAGCCGCGCGCAGGCGTTTCCGATCCCCGTCACGGTCATCCCCGACCAGCTGAGCGACGAGGAACTGGATGCGCTGAGCTGAGGTCTCGACCTTGAAGAGAACGACCAAAAGGTTTATCTTCTTTTGAACGTTTCTAAAGAATATGGCCGCGAGCCTGTCCGGCCGCACGGAGAGTAAGATGTTCATCCAGACCGAATCGACGCCGAACCCGTCGACCCTGAAGTTCCTGCCGGGCAAGGTGGTGCTGGAGAGCGGCACGGCCGAGTTCCGCGACGAGACCGAAGCGCGCGCCGCGTCCCCGCTTGCCGCCCGCCTCTTCGGCATTCCCGGCGTCACGGGTGTCTTCCTCGGCTATGACTTCATCACCGTCACCAAGGACGGTGCCGATTGGCAGCACATGAAGCCGGCCATCCTCGGCAACATCATGGAACACTTCATGTCCGGCCAGCCGGTGCTGGCCAGCGGCGCCTTCGGTGGCAATGGTGATGACGAGGGCGAGTTCTTCGAGGCGGGCGACGAGACCATCGTCGCAACCATCAAGGAACTGCTCGATACGCGCGTGCGCCCGGCCGTCGCCCAGGATGGCGGCGACATTACATTCAAGGGTTTCCGCGACGGCGTCGTCTACCTCAACATGAAGGGCGCCTGCTCGGGCTGCCCGTCCTCGACGGCGACGCTCAAGCACGGCGTCCAGAACCTTCTTCGCCATTTCGTACCGGAAGTGCAGGAAGTTGAAGCCGTCGCATAAGGCCTGCCGCGCGCATCGCCGGTGCCCGGCATGATCGTCCTGGCGATCGATACGGCGGGAACAGGCTGCTTTGCCGCGCTCTATGATTCCGACAGGGACACCGTCCTCGGCGCCGCCGGCGCCGATATCGGCCGCGGCCATGCCGAGCGGCTGATGGAATTCGTCGATGCCGCGCTCGAGGCGGCCGGCATGGATCTTCCCGATATCGACCGCATTGCCGTCACCATCGGCCCAGGCTCCTTCACGGGCATCCGCGTGGGTGTCGCCGCTGGGCGCGGTCTAGCGCTGGCGCTTGGCGTGCCGGCCGTCGGGGTCTCGACGCTTGCCGCCCTTGCCGCCGACCGGCCGGGACCCTCGCTCATCGCCATCGATGCCAAGCGCGACGAGGTCTATTGGCAGCGGTTCGCAGCCGATGGCAGCGCGGCCACGCCGCCGGCGATCGCCTCGGTCGAGGAGGCCCGCGCCATCGCGCTGGGCGAGGGGGAAGCGCTCGGCGGCTCGGCTGCGGCGCTGCTGCGCGCAGATGCTGAAGCAGAGGCGGACGGCGTTTCCATCGCCACCGTCGCCAGGCTTGGCGCCCGTCTCGATCCCGAGGCCAGCCAGCCGAAGCCGCTTTATCTGCGTGGGCCCGATGCCAAGCCGCAGGCGGGCTTTGCGATCCGGAGGGCGTGAATGTCTCTCAGCGACTACTTCATCCGCAAGCCTGTCTTCGAGATCTTCCCGCTCGAAAAGGATGACGTCGCGCTCGCCGCGGCCGTGCACAAGCTGCGATTTGCCCAGCCCTGGAACGACGGCGAACTTCATTCGCTGCTGTCGCAGGACACCGTCTTCGGCTTTCTGGCTCTGAAGGCCGGCGTGGCGGAGCGTGCAGCGGGCGGGTTCGTGCTTGCGCGCGCCACGGCCGGCGAGGCGGAAATCCTGACCATCGGCGTCGACCAGCGCTTCGGGCGCGGCGGTCTCGGCTGGCGGCTCATGCTGGCAGCGCTGCGTGAGGCGAAGATGCGCGGTGCGGAGGATATTTTCTTGGAGGTGGATGCGGCCAATCAAGCCGCCTGCGGCCTCTATGCGAAGCTCGGCTTCGCCAAGGTCGGCGAGCGCAAGGCCTATTACGCCTCGGCCGATGGCGGCCGCTCCACGGCGCTTGTCATGCGGCGCGATCTTCGCTAGTCCCCTTTCGGGAGGCCGGAAGAACGAGGGCAGGTCGTATGACGTATGTCGAGAAATCGCTGGAAGAGCTGTGTGTCGAGCGCGGCATGCGCATGACCGAACAGCGCCGCGTTATCGCGCGCGTATTGGAGGGCTCCGCCGACCATCCCGACGTGGAGGAGCTCTATCGTCGCTCCTCGGCCATCGATTCGCGCATTTCCATCTCCACCGTCTACCGCACCGTCAAACTGTTCGAGGATGCCGGCATCATCGAGCGCCATGATTTCCGCGACGGACGGTCGCGGTATGAGACCGTGCCGGACGAGCATCACGATCATCTCATCGATCTGAAACATGGCCACGTTATCGAGTTCCACTCCCCGGAAATCGAGGCCCTGCAGGAGCGCATCGCCCGCGAGCACGGCTTCAAGCTGGTCGATCACCGGCTGGAGCTATACGGCATCCCGCTCAAGGAGGGTGAGTGAGGTCCGTCGCCGTTCCCACTTTGAGACCTCTCTCCCTGACATCGGTCCGGTGAGCGCTTGATCACCTGGCTGCGCATCGCCATCGGCGTGATGGTCCTTCTTGCGGTCACGCTCCTGCTCTTGCCGTTCCAGCTCCTCGGCCTGCGCTTCAACTGGAAGATCCGCCGCTTTCTGCCGCGCCTTTGGCATCGTGTCGCCTGCCGGGTGCTCGGCATCAGGGTGCGAGTGCATGGCGTGCCGGAGGCGAAGCGTCCGCTGCTTCTGGCCGCCAACCATGCCTCGTGGAAGGATATCCTGGTGCTGGGCTCGGTCGCCGACGTCGTCTATATCGCCAAATCCGAGGTGCGCGGCTGGCCGGTCTTCGGCATTCTCGCCCGCCTCCAGGCGACGATCTTCGTGGAGCGCGAGCAGCGCCAGAAGACCGGTGAACAGGTCAACGAGATCGCAGAGCGCCTGGCGGCCGGCGAGATCGTCGTGCTCTTTCCCGAGGGAACGACCTCCGACGGCAATCGCCTGCTGGAGGTGAAGTCCTCGCTCTTCGGTGCGGCCGCCTCCGCCGTGCCGCATGCGCCCGACGGCATCGTGCACATCCAGCCCGTTTCCATTGCCTATACCGGCCTGCACGGCATGGCGATGGGCCGCTACCACCGCCCGATCGCCGCCTGGCCGGGCGATATCGAACTCATGCCCCATCTCATGGGCATCCTGCGCGCCGGGGCCGTGGACGTCGATGTCGATTTCGGCGAGCGCGTCGATTACACGCGCACGAGCAACCGCAAGGCGGTGAGCCGCACGGTCGAGGCGCGCATCCGCGCCATGCTCGGCGCCCGCCTGCGCGGCCGATAGGGCGCGGCCGCAGCGGCGAAAACAAAGAATCGCTTCATTCTCCGGGCTTTTTCCACTATGGAAGCGGCCATGAGCGAACAGTCCCTCTCTGCCCCCGATGCCCCCGTGGCCACGCCGAACACCCGCAAGGTCTTCGTGAAGACCTACGGCTGCCAGATGAACGTCTATGACAGCGACCGCATGACGGACGCCCTGTCGAAGGACGGCTATCAGGCGACGGACGTGCTGGAAGAGGCCGATCTGGTGCTGCTCAACACCTGTCATATCCGCGAGAAGGCCGCCGAGAAGGTCTATTCCGAGCTCGGCCGCCTGCGTGAGATGAAGAAGGCGCGCGCCAGGGACGGCCGCGAGATGGTGATCGGCGTCACCGGCTGCGTCGCCCAGGCCGAGGGCAAGGAAATCCTGCGCCGCGCGCCGGCCGTGGACCTCGTCGTCGGTCCGCAGACCTATCACCGCCTGCCCGATGCGCTGCGTCGCGCCAAGGGCGGCGAGCGTGTCGTCGAGACGGACTATGCCATCGAGGACAAGTTCGAGCACCTGCCGGCGCCGGAAAAGGCCAGGACCCGCGCGCGCGGCGTCACCGCCTTCCTCACCGTGCAGGAAGGCTGCGACAAGTTCTGCACCTTCTGCGTCGTGCCCTATACGCGCGGCTCGGAGGTCTCCCGGCCGGTCGCGCAGATCGTCACGGAGGCCGAGCGCCTCGTCGAGGGCGGCGTGCGCGAGATCACCCTGCTCGGCCAGAACGTCAATGCCTGGCACGGTCTCGGGCCCGATGGAACCGAGTGGGGCCTGGGCGACCTGCTCTACCGCCTCGCCGAAATCGAGGGCCTGGCGCGCCTGCGGTATACGACCAGCCATCCGCGCGACATGGATGACCGCCTGATCGAGGCCCATCGCGACCTGTCCAAGCTGATGCCCTATTTGCATCTGCCCGTGCAGTCCGGCTCCGACCGCATCCTGAAAGCCATGAACCGGCGCCACACGGCCGCCGAATATGTCGCCCTCATCGAGCGCATCCGCGCCGTCCAGCCGGACCTCGCGATCTCGGGCGATTTCATCGTCGGCTTCCCCGGCGAGACGGATGAGGACTTCGAGGATACGATGCGCCTCATCGGAACCGTCGGTTATGCACAGGCATTTTCGTTCAAGTATTCCATCCGTCCCGGCACGCCGGGGGCGGAGATGGACGGCCATGTGGCCGAGGACGTGAAGGCCGAACGCCTTGAAAGATTGCAGGCTTTGCTGTTTCGCCAGCAGCGCGAATTCGCCAGGACGTGCATCGGCAAGGAGATCGACCTGCTCCTGGAGAAGCCCGGCCGCATGCCCGGCCAGCTCGTCGGCCGCTCGCCCTGGCTCCAGCCTGTGAATATTGATGCAAAAGGTTCTGAAATCGGTGACATTATCCGGGTACGAATCATCGATGCCGGGCCCAACAGCCTCTTCGCCGAAGCGATCGGTTGACGGGTTTCACACAAGGAGCTTGACCGCTTGAACGGACACGAACTGATGACGTCCTCGCCGCGCCAGTCGAAGACCGAGACCGACGCAAATCAATTCGTCCTGACTTTCGAGAACAATCGATACGCAAGCGAGCTCTTCGGCCAGTTCGATCAGCACCTGAAGCTCATCGAGCAGCGCCTGCACATCGATGCGCGGGCCCGCGGCAACTCCGTCGTCATCTCCGGTGACGTGGTGGCCACCAGCCAGGCCCGCCGGGCACTGGACTATCTTTACGACCGCCTCCAGAAGGGCGGCTCCATCGAGCTTTCCGATGTCGAGGGCGCCATCCGCATGGCGATCGCAGCCGACGACCAGCTGTCGCTGCCGACCATGGAGCGCAAGGCCAAGCTGACCATGTCGCAGATCTCCACCCGCAAGAAGACGATCGCCGCCCGCACGCCGACGCAGGATACCTATATCCGCGCGCTCGAGCGCTCCGAGCTGGTCTTCGGCGTCGGCCCGGCCGGTACGGGCAAGACCTATCTTGCCGTTGCCTATGCCGCCCAGCTTCTGGAGCGCGGCGCCGTCGACCGCATCATCCTGTCGCGCCCGGCCGTGGAAGCCGGTGAGCGCCTCGGTTTCCTGCCCGGCGACATGAAGGAAAAGGTCGATCCCTACCTGCGCCCGCTCTATGACGCGCTTTACGACATGATGCCGGGCGACAAGGTCGAACGCGCCATCACCGCCGGCGTCATCGAGATCGCGCCGCTCGCCTTCATGCGCGGCCGCACGCTCGCCAATGCCGCCGTCATCCTCGACGAGGCGCAGAACACGACATCGATGCAGATGAAGATGTTCCTGACCCGTCTTGGCGAAAATGGCCGCATGATCGTCACCGGCGACCCGAGCCAGGTGGACCTGCCGCGCGGCGTCAAGTCGGGCCTCGTCGAGGCCCTGCAGATCCTGCATGGCGTCGAAGGGGTCTCGGTCGTGCGCTTCAAGGATGTCGACGTGGTGCGCCATCCGATGGTCGCACGCATCGTGCGGGCCTACGAGGCGACGACGGCCGTGCACGACGAAAGCGAGCAGATCGACCGCTGAGGTCGGCACGTCCGATGAGCCAGCTCGACATCCAGATTTCCATAGAGGAGGGCCAATGGCCCTCCGAAGAACGCCTGTTCGACATGAGCACGCATGTGCTCGGTGCTGCCGTCGATTTCCTGCGCGAAACCGAAAGGCAGCCCTTTCCGAAGACAGGCGCCCCGGAAGTCTCGCTCGTCTTCACCAGCGATGCGGAGATCCGCGGCATCAATGCGCAGTGGCGCAGCCAGGACAAGCCGACCAATGTCCTGTCCTTTCCGGCCTTCCCGCTGACGCCGGGCAAAATGCCGGGACCGATGCTCGGCGACATCATTTTTGCAGAGGAAACATTGACCCGCGAGGCTGCCGAACTCGGCAAGTCTTTCGACGACCATCTCACCCATCTGATGGTGCATGGATTTCTGCATCTCTTCGGCTATGATCACATCGACGCGGACGAGGCGGAAAAAATGGAAGGGCTTGAGACTCGCATTCTTGCCGGGCTTGGCCTATCTGACCCCTACGGGGACGATCCCGATTAACCAGTTTGGACCAATGAGCGACTTCAGAAACCAGTCCGTAGCGACGGAAAAGCACGAGGCGGATGCCTCCAGTCAGGACGAGGCGGGCAGTAGTACCAGCGCGCCGAAGCAGGAAAACGGGGGCCGGACATCCTTCTGGTCCCGCGCAGCGCGGCTTTGGCGCATGACAGGGGCCTCCAGCCTCCGCAAGGACCTCGCAGAGGCCTTGATGACGGAAGAGAGCGGCGGCGAGCCGGCCTTCCTGCCCGAAGAACGGGCGATGCTGCACAACATTCTCCGCTTCCGCGAGGTGCGGGTCGAGGACGTGATGGTCCCGCGCGCCGATATCGAGGCCGTCGACCAGGACATCACGATCGCCGAGCTGATGGTGATCTTCGAGGATTCCGGCCGCTCGCGCATGCCGGTCTACCATGAAAGCCTCGATGATCCGCGCGGCATGGTCCATATCCGCGACCTGCTCGCCTATGTCACCAAGCAGGCCCGCAACAAGCGCCGCAGCGGCGCCAAGGCCGCGCCCGCAAACGGCGAGAAGCCGGTTCGCACGCCGAAGGCCGAATTCGACCTCGGCCGCGTCGATCTTTCCAAGACCGTCGCGGAAGCCGGCATCATCCGGCAGGTGCTGTTCGTGCCGCCGTCGATGCTGGCCGCCGACCTGATGGCGCGCATGCAGGCCGACCGCACGCAGATGGCGCTCGTCATCGATGAATATGGCGGCACGGACGGCCTCGCCTCGCTGGAGGACATCGTCGAGATGGTCGTCGGCGATATCGAGGACGAGCACGACGACGAAGAAGCCATGATCCAGCGCGCCGGCGACGACGTGTTCATCGCGGATGCCCGCGTCGAGCTGGAGGAACTGGCCGAAGCGATCGGCCCGGATTTCGACATCCGCGACCAGCTGGAGGATGCCGATACGCTCGGCGGCCTCATCTTCGCATCGCTCGGACGCATTCCGGTGCGCGGCGAGGTCGTGCAGGCGGTGCCGGGCTTCGAATTCCATGTTCTGGATGCCGACCCGCGTCGCGTGAAGCGCGTGCGTGTCACCCGCAAGCGCGCCAGCGCCGTACGCCGCCGGGAACGCCGCCCGGAAGGCGAGGCGGGGGCGGTGACACCGGAGCGCGCAACGGTTTCGGAGCCGCAGGCCGACAGCACCGGCACGGATTGAGCCGTCCTGAGATAATCTTGAAAATGATCTGCGCCTTGTCCTGCCGTGACGCGGGACAAGGCGCTGGTTTTTTGGGAGACTGGCGCGGCTGATTCGGGGAAAGCGACAAGAAGGGGACGGCATGGAGCGGCTTGCGGGCACGGTCATGCTCCTGTCTGGAAAAAGACGGGCGCTTGTTGCATTTCTTGCGGGCCTGATCGGCGTCCTGGCGCTGCCGCCCTTCGGCTTCCTCGCGGCGCTGTTCGTTTCCTTCACGCTTCTCGTCTGGCTGCTCGATGGTGCGACTGCCGCGCCCGAAGCGGGCTTCGTCCGGCGCCTGGCGCCCGCCTTCCGCATCGGCTGGCTGTTCGGCTTCGGCTATTTCGTCGGCGGACTGTGGTGGCTCGGCAATGCGTTGCTGGTGGAGGCGGATGCGTTTGCCTGGGCCGTGCCGCTCGCCGTGCTGGGGCTCCCGGCCTTCCTTGCCTTCTATTACGGTTTTGCCACAGCGCTCGCCCGGCTCTTCTGGTCCGACGGCATGGGCCGGATCGCCGCGCTCGCCTTCGCCTTCGGTGTGGGAGAATGGCTGCGCGGTACGCTGTTCACCGGCTTTCCCTGGAATGCCGTCGGTTATGGCATGATGCCGGTCCCGCTGCTCATGCAATCCGCCGGCCTCGTCGGCATCGCCGGCATGAACGTGCTCGCCGTCTTCGTCTTCGCCGCCCCCGCGCTGCTCGGCACGCGGCGGGGAAGGGTGGCCGGCCTCGGCCTCGCCGTCATCCTGTTTGCCGCCCATCTCGGCTATGGCGCCTATGCGCTTCATGTCCTGCCGCTGCCGGAAAACCAGGCGACCGTCATCCGCCTCGTCCAGCCGGTCATCGACCAGGCCATGAAGCTCGATGATTCCGCCCGTGCGGATATCTTCGAAAAGCACCTGGCGCTGAGCGCGGCCAGGCCTGCCGAGGGGGGCAAGCGGCCGGACATTATCGTCTGGCCGGAAACCTCCATTCCCTTCATCCTCACGGACAATCCCGATGCGCTCGTGCGCATCGCCGAGGTCCTGGAAGACGACCAGGTGTTGATCGCCGGGGCGGTGCGCACCGAAAGTGCGGGATCCGGCAAGGCGCCGCGCTACTACAACTCCATCTACGCGATCGACGGCAAGGGGCAGATCATCGGCGCGGCCGACAAGGTTCATCTCGTGCCCTTCGGCGAATACATGCCCTTTGCCGATGTCTTCGAAAGCCTCGGCGTATCCCCTGTCGCCATGCCCGGCGGGTTTTCCCCGGCACGCGAGCATCCCCTGTTGAACGCCCTCGGCACGGGCCTTTATCCGCTGATCTGCTACGAGGCGATCTTCCCGTCCGAGATCGGTCCCGCATCCGACGCGGCCGCTGCCCTGCTGAATGTGACGAACGATGCGTGGTTCGGCGACACGCCCGGGCCCTACCAGCATTTCCAGCAGGCGCGTCTTCGCGCCGTGGAGCGCGGCATGCCGTTGATTCGCGCGGCCAACAACGGTATTTCCGCCGTCGTCGATGCCAGGGGCGAGGTGATCTCGGGCCTGTCCTACGACGTCACGGGTTTCGTGGATGCAACCCTTCCGGGTAAGATTGCGCAGGGCCGGTGGACGAAGTGGCGGGATTGGGTCTTTCCCGCTCTTCTTGGTCTTTTCTTTCTTGTGGCGAGCATTTCACGCATTGGTTTTAGAAACAGATTGAATTGACCAAAAACCCCTAAAATAGCATAGTGCCCGCCACCGGTCGTTCTGCTGTAGTGTCGGACTCTCCGGAGGTCGCGCATACAACGTGACGTTAAGTATTCAGTAAGGGTGCCGGTCGGGGTGGGGCCATTTCCGCGTTAGGACCAAAGTGATGATGGAAAACAAGAAGAAGCCGAATCCGATCGACATTCATGTCGGCAGCAGAATTCGGCTTCGCAGGACCATGCTCGGTATGAGCCAGGAGAAGCTGGGCGAAAGCCTCGGCATCACCTTCCAGCAGATCCAGAAATACGAGAAGGGCACGAACCGCGTTGGCGCAAGCCGGTTGCAGAACATTTCGAGCATTCTCAACGTGCCTGTCTCATTCTTTTTCGAGGATGCACCCGGTGACACCGCTGACTCCCAGAGCGGTTTTGCCGATGCGTCCAGCTCCAATTATGTGGTGGATTTCCTGTCGTCCTCCGAAGGCCTGCAGCTGAACCGCGCCTTCGTGAAGATCACCGATCCCAAGGTGCGCCGCAAGCTCGTCGATCTCGTCAAGGCGCTGGCAGCCGAAGCCGAAATCGAATGATCGCGTTCAGCAAGATGGTCTGAAAAGGCGGCCCTTCGGGGCCGTTTTTTTGTGCGCGCAGGAGAAGGAAATTTCGATATAAAGATATTCTTATGTCCTTCTGTTCTTGTTTTTGGGCGATGAACTGAATAACAACATCGAAGTCTGTTTTCTTTGAGGGGACTTCCCGCATGCGCAGCAATTATCTCTTCACCAGCGAGTCCGTCGCCGAGGGCCATCCGGACAAGGTTTGCGACCGCATCTCCGACGAGATCGTGGATCTCGTCTATCGTGAGGCTGTGAAGTCGAAGGTCGATCCGTGGTCGGTCCGCATCGCATGCGAGACGCTCGCCACCACCAACCGGGTCGTCATCGCCGGTGAAGTGCGCCTGCCGCCGAGCCTTCTGAAGAAGGACAAGGACGGCAATGACGTCATCAACCCGTCGAAGTTCAAGTCCGCCGCGCGCAAGGCGATCCGTGACATCGGCTACGAGCAGGACGGCTTCCACTGGAAGACGGCGAAGATCGACGTGCTGCTGCATTCCCAGTCGGCGGATATCGCCCAGGGCGTCGACAATGCCGCCGACAGGCAGGGCGACGAGGGCGCCGGCGATCAGGGCATCATGTTCGGTTACGCCTGCCGCGAAACGGCGGAGCTTATGCCCGCACCGCTGTATTATTCGCACCGCATCCTCCAGCTGCTCGCCGAGGCCCGCAAGAAGGGCGTGGGCGATGCCGGCAAGCTCGGCCCGGATGCCAAGAGCCAGGTGACCGTGCGTTACGTCGACGGCAAGCCCGCAGACGTCGCCTCGATCGTCCTGTCCACCCAGCATCTCGATGAAAGCTGGGATTCCAAGAAGGTGCGCGAGGTCGTCGAGCCCTATATCCGCGAGGCCCTGCACGACATCGCGATCGCCGACGATTGCGTCTGGTACATCAACCCGACGGGCAAGTTCGTCATCGGCGGCCCGGATGGCGACGCCGGCCTGACCGGCCGCAAGATCATCGTCGACACCTATGGCGGCGCGGCACCCCATGGCGGCGGCGCCTTCTCCGGCAAGGACACGACCAAGGTCGATCGTTCGGCCGCCTATGCCGCGCGCTACCTCGCCAAGAACGTGGTGGCCGCCGGCCTGGCCGACCGTTGCACGATCCAGATTTCCTATGCCATCGGCGTCGCGCAGCCGCTGTCGATCTATGTCGACCTGCACGGCACGGGCAAGGTGAGCGAGGACGAAGTGGAAGCCGCGATCCGCAAAGTCATGGACCTGTCGCCATCCGGTATCCGCCGCCATCTGGACCTCAACAAGCCGATCTACGCCAAGACGTCCGCCTATGGCCATTTCGGCCGCAAGGCCGGCCGTGACGGCTCCTTCTCCTGGGAGCGCCTCGACCTCGTCAAGGCCCTCAAGGAAGCGCTGAAGAACTGAGATCGCCATGACCGATGCAGAGCGCCGCAGCCGCGCGACCGAGGCCTTCTTCGGTCGCCGCAAGGGAAAACCGCTGAGGGAGCGGCAGGCGCATCATCTCGAGACGCTGCTTCCGGCGCTGAAGGTCGACCTTTCGGCACCGGCGCCGGCCGACATCGCGTCGCTCTATGATTTCAAGCCGGCGCGCGTCCGGCTCGAAATCGGCTTCGGCGGCGGCGAGCATCTCATTCATCGCGCGCAGGAAACGCCGGATACCGCCTTCATCGGCGTCGAGCCCTTCGTCAACTCCATGGCCAAGCTCATCGGTAGCATCGAGGACACTGGCGCGAAGAACATCCGCCTCTACGACGACGATGCGACGGAATTGCTGGATTGGTTGCCGGCGGCGTCGATCGATCAGATCGATCTTCTCTATCCCGACCCCTGGCCGAAGAAGAAGCACTGGAAGCGGCGCTTCGTGTCCAGGATCAACCTGGATCGCTTTGCCCGCGTGCTGAAACCGGGCGGGCACTTCTGTTTCGCGTCCGACATCGACACCTATGTCAACTGGACGCTGATGCACTGCGGGGCGCATCCCGCCTTCGTATGGACCGCGGAAAACGCGGCCGACTGGCTGACGCCCTATGCCGGCTGGCCGGGCACGCGCTACGAGGCCAAGGCCAAGCGCGAAGGCCGCAAGTCCGCCTACCTCACCTTCCGCCGTCTCTGACGGAAGGTTCCGGTTCCGGGGTCAGTGGAGGCTGACGGTGCGCAGGTCGTCCTCGGCAGCCTTGTAGAAGGTGCTGGAACGATTGTCGGTCAGCAGGATTGGCGTGCCGTCGGCGCCGAACAGGGCCCACAGGTCGAGGCTGGGGTCGATCTCGGGCGCCTCGGGAAAGACGCGCGAAACTTCATCCGCCTTCATCTTCCTGATGTAGCCGACTTCGCCCTCGCCCAGATGTGCGAGATCTGCCTTCGAAACGGTGGGGGTAATGGTCTTCAGTCCCATCTTTGCCTCCATGGCAATGCCGGCAAGTGCCGGCCGCTGGGCGCCCGCGTCCATAAGGGAGCTCGGTGCGTCAGCGATCAGGTTACGCTCGAGACGGTCCGGCGGGGTGTTGCCGCAGGAACGGCTCATGATCTAGTCTGATACGGAAATGTTAATTTTCTTTACCATTCGCTGCGGTTCCGGCCGGATGAGATCGACCGAGAGAAGGCCGTTCTTCAACTCGGCACCCTCCACGCGCATGCCCTCGGCAAGGACGAAGGTGCGCTGGAACTGGCGAGCGGCAATGCCGCGGTAAAGATAATCCCGTTCGTTGCTGTCGGTTTGGCGACCGCGGATGACGAGCTGGCTTTCCTCTGTCGTGACATCGAGCTCCTCTTCGGAGAAACCCGCCACGGCCAGCGTGATGCGCAGGCGCTCTGGCGCACCCGTCGCGTCGTTCGAACGCAGCCGTTCGATATTGTAGGGGGGATAGCCATCGTTGCCCTTGGCGATACGCTCCAGGGTTTTTTCCATGGCGTCGAAGCCCAGCAGCAGCGGGCTTGCGAAAGGGGTCATGCGAGACATACGTCCAGTCCTTGCTTTCAAGCGACCAAGACGGGACCCGAAACCGGCATCCCGACGGAACCAATATGGTGACTGTGCGCTTGCGGCGCAAGACGCTTGCGAAGCGCGATTTCGCAAATATAGTCGCCGCTTCGCCCGCGCGGTGCTGGCGAAAACCATGAAGAGACGAGGACGCAACGGCATGTCTGAGCCGAGGAAAATCATCATCGATACCGATCCTGGCCAGGACGACGCCGCCGCGATCATGCTGGCGCTCGGCAGCCCCGAGCTGGAAATCCTCGGCATCACGACCGTCGCCGGGAACGTGCCGCTGTCGCGGACTTCCACGAATGCCCGCATCATCCTGGAATTCTGCGGCCGCACCGACATCAAGGTCTTTGCCGGCGCCGAAGGGCCGATTGCCCGTCCGCTGGTGACCGCCGAGCATGTGCATGGCAAGACCGGCCTGGACGGTCCGGACCTGCATGAGCCGCAAATGCCGCTCCAGCCGCAGCATGCCGTCGACTTCATCATCGAGACGTTGAAGCGCGAGCCGGCGGGCACCGTCACGCTTTGCACCCTCGGCCCGCTCACGAACATCGCCCTGGCGCTGGAAAAGGCGCCCGAGATCGCAGGCCGGGTGCGCGAACTGGTCATGATGGGCGGCGGTTTCTTCGAGGGCGGCAACATCACGCCGGCGGCCGAATTCAACGTCTATGTCGATCCCGAGGCGGCGGCCGCCGTCTTCAAGTCCGGCATTCCGATCGTCATGATGCCGCTCGATGTCACCCACAAGGTGCTGACGCTGAAGAGCCGCGTCGAAAAGCTCCGCGCCATCGGCAACCGCCCGGGCAGGGCCCTGGTGGAGATGCTGGAATTCTTCGAGCGGTTCGACGTGGAGAAATATGGCTCCGATGGCGGCCCGCTGCATGATCCGACCGTCATAGCCTATCTTCTGAACCCCGACCTGTTCTCCGGCCGTGATTGCAATGTGGAGGTTGAAACGACGTCGCCGCTCACGGCCGGCATGACGGTGGTGGACTGGTGGCAGGTGACGGGCCGCAGGCACAATGCCCGGGTCATGAAGGAGGTCGATGCCGACGGGTTCTTCGCCCTGCTCACCGAGCGCGTCGGGCGCCTCTGATGCGGGGTTCGCGCGTCGCCAGCCCTGCGGTGGAGGTCCGTTTCCACAAGGAGATGATGGGCCTCTACGACCGGTTCGCCGGCCTCGGCTTCCGTCCTGTCCTGCTGCGCCGCTTCGTGCTGCTCAACGGCGGCGTGGCGGCGGCGAAGGAACTCGTCTTCAAACCCGGCACGACGGGCCTGGAACGGCTGCTCGATGCCGGCAAGGCCGAGCTTTCCATGGAGGCGCTGATGCTGCGGCCGGAATACCAGCCGCTCTTCTCCGAGCTCGAGTTGAAGGAAGCCTCCCAACGGCTGGCCAGCGCCACGCGGTCGCGCTCACGCGGGCGGCTGCAGGTGCAACCGACCCAGCCGAAGTAGCCCAGGCAGCCACCGCCAACGAAAAAGGCCGGCGTTTCCGCCGGCCTTTTGCTTTGATCGCGGGAGCGGCTCAGAACTCTTCCCAATCGTCCTGCGCCAATGCCGTGTTGCCGGAAACCTGCGGGATCGGCCGGCTGGCGGTGCGGGCGGGCTGGTAGGCCGCACGCTGCGGCTGGACCTGCGGGCGTGCCGCCTGCTGTACCGGCTGCACGCTTGCCGTCACCGCCGCGCCGGCGCGGAAGCGCGCGACGAGCGACTTCAGCGTCTGGGCTTCGTCGTTCAGCGCCATGCTGGCGGCGGTGGTTTCCTCCACCATCGCGGCGTTCTGCTGCGTGACCTGGTCCATCTGGTTGACGGCGGCGTTGATTTCCTTGAGCCCGACGGCCTGTTCGGAGGCGGACGAGGAAATCTGGCGGATGAGATCGTTGATCTGGTTCACCTGGTGGGCGATGTTTTCCAGCGCGTCGCCCGCACGGCCGACGAGGCTGACGCCATCGCGCACCTGGGACTCCGACGTGTTGATCAGCGTCTTGATCTCCTTGGCGGCATTGGCCGAGCGCTGAGCGAGCTCGCGCACTTCCTGCGCCACGACGGCGAAGCCCTTGCCGGCCTCGCCTGCGCGCGCCGCTTCCACGCCGGCATTGAGCGCCAGCAGGTTGGTCTGGAAGGCGATGTCGTCGATGACGCCGATGATGTTGGAGATTTCGCGCGAGGAGCTCTCGATGCCGTGCATCGCATCGATCGCCTTCTGCACGACTTCGCCCGACCGGCTGGCATCCTCGTTCGCCGTTTCAACGGACTTGGCCGCGACCCGCGCATTCTCCGCGCTGGAATTGACCTGCGAGGTCAGCTGGTCGAGGGCGGCCGCGGTCTCCTCGAGGCTTGCGGCCTGCTGCTCGGTGCGGTGTGAGAGATCGGCCGCGCCCTTGGAGATCTCGCTGGTGCCGCCGCCGATATTGCCGACAGAGGCGTTGACCGTCTGGATCGTCTCCTCGAGGCTGGCGATGGCGGAGTTGAAGTCGGTCTTCAGCTTGCCGTATTCACCCGGGAAATCGCCGGACAGGCGGAAGGCCAGGTTGCCTTCGGAGAGCTGGGCGAGGCCGTCGCCGAGGCGGGCGACGATCTCGCGCTGCAGGGCGCTCGATTCCGCGCGCTCCGTCTCCGAGCGGCTGCGTTCGGCTTCCGTCAGCTCGCGCTGGCGGCTGGCTTCGGCTTCCAGCGTGCGGGTATTGGCGAGCTGGTGGCGGAACCCTTCCAGCGCCTTGGCGACGGCGCCGGTTTCATCGGACCGGTCCTGCCCGGTGACGGGCTGCGTATAGGTGCCGCCGCTCAGCGCATCGACGTCGCGCACAAGGCCGGCGAGCGGCTTCTGCACGAAGATGCGCACCGCGACGTAGAGCCCGGTCAGCACGGCAGCCAGAACGATGAGGCCACCGATGATCATCATGAAGGTCTGATCCTGCACGGGCGCGTTGATCGCCGCGCGCGGCACATCGACGAGCACGATCCAGGACGTGTTGATGTCCGGCAGCGCGAAGGGGTAGACGACACGATCGAAGGCGGCGAGTTCGTCGAAGGTCACGTTCTCGACGAGACCCGGCTTGCCCGTGGAGAGCGCGGATTTGACGACATCCTCGCCGACGCCTTCATAGGGCTTCATGATGAGGTCGGCATTCGGCGCGACGAGCCACTTGCCGGTCTGCGACAGCAGCAGCACGCGCCCCTCGCCGAACGGCGCCAGCTTGCTCAGCTTGTCGGAGAGGGTCTTCAGCGAGACGTCGACGCCGGTGACGCCGATACGCTTGCCACCCGATATGACGGGAAACGCGATCGAGGCCATGGTGAAGCCTTCGCCGGTCGAGCTTTCCTTGTAGGGCTGGGTCATCGCGCCCTTGCCGGAATTCGCCGCCAGGGCATACCACTCGGCCTTGTAATCGGATTCGAAGGTGGAGAGCGCGATGGAGCCGTCCTTGCGCTTGGTCCAGTAGGGATTGAACGAGCCATCCTTGAACGTGCCGGTCTCCAGCGACTCGCCCGTCTCGCGCGACTTGCCGTCGAAGGCATTGGGCTCTTCCGCAAACCAGCTGCCGAGCGCGAAGTCGTTCTTCTCCGCATTGGCCTTGATGATATCGACCACTTCCTTTCGGTCGAAGTGAGCGTTGGCATGGCCCTGCTCGATCACGCCGGCCATCGAGCGCGCGGCGCTGGCGAGCTGCCCGATATCGGTCGCGATGTCGGACGCGATGGCTTTCGCTTCCGTGTTCGCCTCCGAATAGACGAGGCCGGCGACGCGATCTTGGCTCTGCTGGATGAGCACGGTGTTGGAGGCGAGCAGCACCAGGGCGATGGTGCCGCCGGTCACTGCAATGAGCTTCGTCGCGAGCGACTTGGCCTGAAGCTTGAACATGAAATCCTCACGATAGGAAGCGTCCGCGGCGGTTGCCGCGGAGAAGCACGTTCGATTGTCGGGATGGGCTCCATCATGGAGTGCGAGGCGCGCGACCTGCGTCCTGGACCGCCCGGGTCGCTTTTCGCAACGCCGGTGGTTTGAGGATTTCAATACTCTGTAGAATATTAATAAAGAGCCAAATTTCGATCCCTAGTGTCTACGGGATCGCTGAATTGCCGGGCGTCGCAGGCAAAGCGACACGCGGTGTCCCCGTTGCGAAGGTCTCCGCAACGGGGCCGCGCGATGGCGTCAGACTTCCGCGTCGACGGCGTTTGCGAAGGGGATGGACGGCTGGGCGCCGGGCTTCAGGCAGGCGAGCGAACCGGCGACGGCCGCGCGGCGCAGTGCGTCCTTGAAGCCAAGTCCGGCATCCAGCGACGCGGCCAGGTAGCCGCAGAACGTGTCGCCCGCGCCGACGGTATCGACGGGCTCGATCTTGAGGCCGGCGGCCCGGTAGATCTCGTTCTTGCGGATGGCGACGACGCCATCCGCGCCGAGCGTGACGATGATGGTCTGGCCGTTCTCGCCGTGGATGCGACGCATGACCGCTTCCCGCTCCTCATCGGAGAGCTCGCCCTTGCCGGCGAAAAGATCGAATTCCGTTTCATTGGCGACGAGGATGTCGGCCGCGCCACCCAGCCGCTTGGCCTCGGCATTGAACGGCGCGATGTTGATGATCGAGATGACGCCCTTCTGCTTGGCGGCGGCCAGCGCGGCCTCGATCGCGGTGGTCGGGATTTCGAACTGCAGCATCAGGTAATCGCCACGCGACATGGCCGCGATAGCGCGCTTGGCGTCCTCGTCGCTGACGGTGCCGTTGGCGCCGGGAACGACGACGATCATGTTCTCGCCGTCAGGGGCCACAAGGATGTGGGCGGTGCCCGTCGCCTCGGCGGGATAGCGCACCGCGTTGAGGTCCACGGCGGCATCGGCCAGCAGCGCCAGCGCCTGGCTGCCCAGGCGGTCGTCACCCACGGCACCGGCCATGCGCACCATTGCCCCGGCGCGGCGCGCGGCAAGCGCCTGGTTGGCGCCCTTGCCGCCGGCAGCGGTGGTGAAGCTGGTTCCCATCACCGTTTCGCCGGGTCTCGGCAGGCGTTCCGGCGTGGCGATGAGGTCCATGTTGATGGAGCCGAAGACGGTGATCATGAAAATAGCCCTTTGTCGTTTCCGCAGGACACTGCCCGAGGCAGTCAGTCCTCGTCAACCACCCTCAGCCGCGGCGGCGCCGTTCGTCCTTCCGCAACCGTATCGGCGCTCTCCGAAAGGGCGGTGACGGTCTCGAATTCCAGCTCGCCGATGCGCGCGCCGCGCCGGGTAAGCTTCTCCGTCGACGTCAAAATCAGGTCCACATCCTTCTGTGCGGCGGTGAAATGGCCGTGCAGCTTGCGCACCCGGTCGTCGAGCCGCGTCAAATCGTCCATCAGCCGTGCGACCTCGCCCTGGATGACGTGGGCCTGCTCGCGCATGCGCTGGTCCTTCAACAGCGCCTGCAGCACCTGCACGGACAGCATCAGCAGCGAGGGCGAGACGATGACGACGCGGGCGCGGTGCGCCCGCTGCACGACGGCCTCGAAATTCTCGTGGATGCTGGCGAAGATCGATTCGGACGGCACGAAAAGAAAGGCCGTGTCCTGCGTCTCGCCAGCGATCAGGTATTTTTCCGAAATATCGCGGATGTGGACTTCCATGTCGCGGCGGAACTGCTGAGCGGCGATCTTTGCGGCCTCCGGCGAGCGCGCGTCCGACATCGCGTTCCATGCTTCGAGCGGGAATTTCGCGTCCACGACGAGCGGCGGCTGGCCGTTCGGCATGCGGATCGTGCAGTCCGGCCGCACCCCGCTCGCCAGCTGCGCCTGGAACTGATAGGCGCCGGACGGCAGCGCATCGGCGATGATGGTCTCCATGCGCGACTGGCCGAAGGCGCCGCGCGTCTGCTTGTTGGAGAGAATGGCCTGAAGCCCCACCACGTCCTTGGCCAGAGACTGGATGTTGGTCTGGGCGTTGTCGATCACCGCGAGCCGCTCCTGCAGGCGGCGCAGGTTCTCATGGGTCGCGCGCGTCTGTTCGGAGATCGACTGGCCGAGCCGCTGCGTCAGCCCGTCGAGCCGGATGTTGATGGCCTGGTTGGTCTCGGACTGCTTGGCGCCGAAGACCTCGGCCATGGCGGCGACGCGCCCCTGCATCTCCGTCTGCGCCTTGAGCAGTTCGGCGAAGCGCAGCTCCGCGAGGCTTGCCGCCTCGCGCTGGCGCGCCTGACTGCGGCGGGCCGAAAGCAGGCCGAAAACCAGGATCAGAACGGCGAGAAGCAGGGCCAGCGCAGGCCCGGTTCCGCCGAGCCGGTCGAGCGTGGAGGTGAGAAGCGTATCAAGGGCAGGATCGATCATGCCGCGACCATACCATGGATGACGGCAAAAACCAGATCATACCGTGAACAAAGCCGCTTTCCGGTCGCGCAAGCCGATTGAAAGCCCGAAAAAAGCAGGTTAAGGAGGCGCATGACCATCAAGCCGCTGATTATCCTTCCCGATCCGATCCTTCGCCAGGTCTCGCAGCCCATCGAGACAGTGGATGGCGAGGTCAAGAAGCTCGCCGACGACATGCTGGAAACCATGTATGACGCGCCGGGCATCGGCCTTGCCGCCATCCAGATCGGCGTTGCGCGCCGCATGCTGGTGCTCGACGTGTCGAAGGACGGCGAGGACAAGCAGCCGCTCGTCTTCATCAACCCGGAAATCGTCTCCGCCACGGATGCGCGTTCGGTTTACGAGGAAGGCTGCCTTTCGATCCCCGACTATTACGCGGAAGTCGAGCGTCCGGCAGCAATCAAGGTCAGGCATCTCGACCGGGACGGCAAGGAACAGCTGACGGAGGCCGACGGCCTGTTGGCGACCTGCCTCCAGCACGAGATCGATCACCTGAACGGCGTGCTGTTTATCGACCACATTTCCAAGCTGAAGCGCGAAATGGTGATCCGCAAGTTCACCAAGGCCGCCAAGCTGCGCGGCAGCAAGGCGCTCTGAGCGCGATTGCTGCGGCTTCGTTTTCACGCGGTTCAAGGCGCGAGACCGCCTTGCGGTGTTGCCGAACCGCTTTCACGGAGGCTGACCGATGGCCCTTCGCATCATCTTCATGGGCACGCCGGACTTCTCCGTCCCGACCTTGACGGCACTGGCCGCGGCGGGCCACGAGATCGTCGCCGTCTATTCGCAGCCGCCGCGCCCGGCCGGCCGCCGCGGCCTCGAGCTGGTCAAATCCCCTGTGCATCAGGCGGCCGAGCGGTTGGGCATTCCCGTGCGCACACCCGTCAATTTCCGTGAGGACGCGGAGCTCGAGGCGTTCCGCGACCTGAAGGCGGATGTCGCCGTCGTCGTGGCCTACGGCCTGCTGCTGCCGGAAGCGATCCTCACCGGCACGCGTCTCGGCTGCTACAACGGCCATGCCTCGCTCCTGCCGCGCTGGCGGGGGGCGGCCCCCATCCAGCGGGCGATCATGGCGGGCGATGCCGAGACCGGCATGATGGTCATGAAGATGGACAAGGGCCTCGATACCGGCCCCGTCGCGCTCACCGCCCGCGTGGCGATCGGCGAGACCATGACTGCCGGGGAACTGCACGATGCGCTGATGCAGGAAGGCGGCGCGCTGATGGTCGAGGCCATGGCGAAGCTGGAAGCCGGCAACCTGCCGCTGACGCGGCAGGCCGAGGAGGGCGTGTTCTACGCCGCAAAGATCGACAAGGCCGAAACCCGTATCGACTTTTCGAAG
This sequence comes from Shinella oryzae, assembly GCF_023038235.1. Lineage (NCBI taxonomy): Bacteria > Pseudomonadati > Pseudomonadota > Alphaproteobacteria > Hyphomicrobiales > Rhizobiaceae > Shinella > Shinella oryzae. Next base: position 52,574 of record NZ_CP081987.1, read on the forward strand.
CCGGCTAAGGATGTGCACAACCATATCCGCGGCCTCTCGCCATTTCCCGGTGCGTGGTTCGAATTGCCCGTCGCCGGCAAGCCGGAACGGGTGAAGGTGCTGGCAAGCGCGCTCGTCGATGAAAGCGCCGTGCATCCCGCCGGCACGGTTCTCGATGATGCGCTGACCATCGCCTGCGGCAAGGGCGCCGTCCGGCTGATGCGCTTGCAGAAGGCCGGCGGCAAGCCGCTCGATGCCGCCGATTTCCTGCGCGGCACGGCGGTCGCGCCCGGTCAGGTCCTGGCCTGATGCCGCGCTACAAGCTCGTGATCGAATATGACGGCACGCCCTATGTGGGCTGGCAGCGGCAGGACAATGGCCCCTCCGTCCAGGGCGCCATCGAAGCCGCGATCCTGTCGCTGACCGGCGAGACCGTCTCGATCCGCGGGGCGGGGCGCACGGATTCCGGCGTGCACGCCATGGGGCAGGTCGCCCATGCCGACCTGACGCGCGACTGGAAGGAACATACGCTCCGCAACGCCCTCAACGCCCATCTCGGCATGGCCGGCGAGCGGGTGGCCATCCTCGACGCGGCACGGGCGCCCGACGATTTCGATGCCCGCTTCTCCGCGAAGAAGCGACACTATCTCTACCGCATCATCTCGCGCAAGGCGCCGCTGGCGCTGGAGGCGAACCGCGCCTGGTTCGTCGCCAGGGACCTCGATCACGAGGCCATGCATGCAGCCGGCCAGATGCTGGTGGGAAAACACGACTTCACGACATTCCGCGCGGCCCAGTGCCAGGCGAACAGCCCGGTGCGCACCATCGACCGTCTGGAGGTGACGCGCAGCGGCGATCTCATCGAGATGCGTGTGTCCGCGCAAAGCTTCCTGCACAACCAGATCCGTTCCTTTGCCGGAACGCTGAAGCTGGCCGGCGAGGGCAAGTGGACGGCCGGCGATGTGCGCGCGGCGCTGGAGGCGCGCGACCGCAAGGCCTGCGGCCCCGTCGCGCCCCCGGATGGCCTTTACTTCATGGCTGTCGATTACTGATCAGACCGGCATCGTGCCGAGAAGGCGCTGCAGTTCCTGTCCGACGATCATCGGCGGCAGCACGAAGATCGCAGTGATGGCCGCGGCCAGAAGGCCCTGCCTGCCGACGCACATCCAGACCAGCCGGTACTGCAGCACGACACTGGCGCCGAAGACGACATAGAGAAGCAGGCCGGCGAACGGCGCGCTTGTGGGCAGCACGAGCGTCAGCGCGAAGGGAATGGCGGCCGCATAGGCGAAGGGGATCGCGACCCAGTTGCTGGCGGTCACCAGCGTTGCGAGATACTTGCCGTAGCCCAAGGGGCCGGCGAGCACCGCCAGCAACGCGAGCGGCAGCATCCAGCCGACGACGTCGATGATGGCGAGCTTCACCAGGAAATTGAAGCCGGCGGGCGTATCGGCGGGCATGGCGGCGAGATAATAGAGCCGCCAGGACGCCCAGATCACGGCAAAGGCCGGCAGGCACCACACGATCGCCCAGAACGACCGCGTGAAGCCGCGCATCGTCAGGTCCAGCCAGCCGAAGCCTTCCTGCTTCTGGCGCAGCAGCAGAACGACGCCGGTGAGATAGTGCAGGACCTCGTCAAGACCGGGCATTGTCGAACCAGCGTTCGATGAAGGTCTCGTAGATCGACGTCAGCGTCTCGAGATCGGCGACGGCCACCCGCTCGTCCACCATATGCATGGTCTGCCCGACAAGGCCGAACTCGACGACCGGGCAATAATCCTTGATGAAACGGGCATCGGACGTGCCGCCGGTCGTCGACAGCTTCGGCGCGTGGCCGGTCACCGCTTCCACCGCGCCCGACAGCGAGGCGATCAGCTGGTTGTTGCGCGTCAGGAAGACATGGCTGGGGCGTTCGGCCCAGGCGATATCGTAGCGCACGGGGCTGCGGCCGGGCCGCAGCCTCTCGTCGGCGGCAGCGGCATCGAGCCGGCGCACGATCTCGGCCATGACGGTCTCGGCCGTCCAGGTGTCGTTGAAGCGGATGTTGAAGCTGGCGGTCGCCTTGCCCGGCACGACATTGGTGGCGCGGTTGCCGATGTCGATGGTGGTCACTTCGAGGTTCGACGGCTGGAAGTTTTCGGTGCCGGCGTCGAAAGGGGGGTCCATCAGGGCGTCCGTCAGCGCGACGATGCCGCGCACGGCATTGTCGGCAAGGTGCGGATAGGCGGCATGACCCTGCACGCCGTGCACCGTCACGGTGCCGGAGACGGAGCCGCGCCGGCCGATCTTGATCATGTCGCCGAGCTGGTCGGGATTGGTCGGCTCGCCCACCAGGCAGGCATCCCAGCGCTCGCCGCGGGCGGCTGCCCATTCGAGCAGCTTGATCGTGCCGTTGACGGCCGGGCCTTCCTCGTCGCCGGTGATGAGGAAGGAAACGGAGCCCTTCGGCGGGCCGTGCTTCTCGATGTGGCGCGCGACGGCGGCGACGAAGCAGGCGATGCCGCCCTTCATGTCCACGGCGCCGCGGCCGAACATCTCGCCGCCGGCGATCTCCGCGCCGAACGGATCATGCGTCCAGGCAGCCTCGTCGCCGACAGGCACGACGTCGGTATGGCCGGCAAACATCAGATGCGGGCCGTCCGCGCCGATGCGGGCATAGAGGTTTTCGATATCGGGCATGCCGGGCTCGCGAGCCACCATGCGCTCCACGGTGAAGCCGAGCGGCTCCAGCATGGCGGCAAGGGCTGTCAGCGCGCCGCCTTCGGCGGGCGTCACGGACGGGCAGCGGATCAGGGTGGCGAGATTGGCAATCGGGTCGGCAGAGGTCATGGGCATGCGATCACGGCACGGAAACAGAGGGAATCGAGATGTAGCCCATCGCTCGCAAGCTGTCACGCGTGGCCGGAGCGCGCGGCGCTCAGTCCTTCGGATGGTCAGACAGGCGTCCGTAGTCGTTCGGCCCCTGGGTGCCGGGCCAGACGAGAAACACGAAGAGCGCGAAGAACGAGAGCGCGGGAACGAAGAGGCAGAGGACGAGAGGGGCGGGCAGGTTCATGTCGTGCACCCGCTTGACCGAAAGCATCAGCGAGGAGATCGTCGAGACGACCGCCAGCGCCAAGAAGACGAGAACCCACGGGACGAAGGACGGATGGTCCTCCGGCACGGCAAGGACGCGGGTGAAGGAGGCCGACAGGACCATCAGCCAGAAAGCCCAGCCGAGCGCATGCGGCGCGCGGCTGAGGCGACCCGACCAGCCGAAGAAGAGCCAGGCGAGACGCGGTCGCTGCTCTTCTACGGCCATAGGGAATTAATCCCGGAGAAGTTCGTTGATGCCGGTCTTCGAACGGGTCTGGGCATCCACGCGCTTGACGATGACGGCGCAATAGAGGCTGGGCGCGGGCAGGCCGTTCGGCATGGTCTTGTCCGATGGCATGGAGCCGGCGACGACGACCGAATAGGGCGGCACTTCGCCATAGGTCACTTCGCCGGTCGCGCGATCGACGATTTTGGTCGACTTGCCGATGAACACGCCCATGCCGAGCACGGAGCCCTCGCGCACGATGCAGCCTTCCACGACTTCCGAGCGCGCGCCGATGAAGCAATTGTCCTCGATGATGGTCGGGCCGGCCTGCATGGGTTCCAGCACGCCGCCGATGCCGACGCCGCCGGAGAGATGCACATGCTTGCCGATCTGCGCGCAGGAGCCGACGGTCGCCCAGGTATCGACCATGGTGCCTTCGCCGACATAGGCGCCGAGATTGACGAAGGAGGGCATCAGGATGGCGTTCGGCGCGATATAGGCCGAGCGGCGCACGACGCAGTTCGGCACGGCGCGGAAGCCGGCCTTCTCGAATTCATTGACGCTCCAGCCGTCGAACTTGGACGGCACCTTGTCCCACCAGGAGGACTCGCCCGGGCCGCCCTTGACGATTTCCATCGGGTTGAGGCGGAAGGAGAGCAGCACGGCCTTCTTGAGCCACTGGTTCACCGTCCAGTTGCCGTCCTCGCCGCGCTCGGCGACACGCACCTTGCCTGCATCCAGCAGGTTGAGCGCGGTCTCGACCGCATCGCGGATTTCGCCGCGCGTGCTGGTGCTGACACCGTCGCGTTCCTCGAAGGCGCGCTCGATGGTGGCGGAAAGGGTGGCGAGATCGGACGTGCTCATCGGAATTCCTTAAACTTCGACGCTTATTTTCGCTTGTCGGCAGGCCGGAAGGTCGATTTCATCAATCAGCGAAATGCTCTAGAGCAAGTGCCGGAAAAGATGAAGCCCTTTTCCGGCAGATACTGTCGCACGGACGCAATGGTGATTCCGCACGGCGGCAAGACAGGAAGAAGTGATGGCAAGACTGAAGAAAAAGAATCTGCGCCGCAAGGATGGCGTGTGGGATCCGTTGGCCGACAGCGCGCAGGACAAGCATCGCGCTTCCGTCGTGCCGCAGACGCCGCAATCGGCGCACCCCGCCTATCGGCTTGCCTATGTCGACGACGATTTCCTCTGCCGCGAGGAACTGCGTCCGGTGCGCCTCCAGCTGGAACTCCTGAAGGTGGAGATGATGCTGGCCGAGCACGGCATCAAGTCGACCATCGTGATGTTCGGCGGCGCGCGCATTCCCGCGCCCGGGCAGGATGCCTGGGCGGCCCGCAACGAAACGCAGCGCGTCAATCTGGAGGCGGCCTCGATCTATTACGAGGAAGCACGCAAATTCGCGCGCATGTGCTCCGAGAAGTCGGCGGAGCTCGGTTTCAAGGAATATGTCGTCGTCACCGGCGGCGGGCCGGGCGTGATGGAAGCGGGCAACCGCGGCGCGGCCGATGTCGGCGCACCGTCCATCGGCCTCAACATCGTATTGCCGCACGAGCAGGCGCCGAACCCTTATGTCACGCCCGAGCTCAGCTTCAATTTCCACTATTTCGCGATCCGCAAGATGCATTTCCTGCTGCGCGCCAAGGCCGTGACGGTCTTCCCGGGCGGCTTCGGCACGCTGGACGAGCTGTTCGAGACGGTCACGCTGATGCAGACCGGGCGCATGGCGCTCGTTCCGCTCATCCTGTTCGGCAAGGAATTCTGGCACAAGATCATCGACTTCGATGCCCTTGCCGCCTTCGGCACCATCGCGCCCGGCGATGTCGAATTGCTGGAATTCGTCGAGACGGCCGAGGAGGCCTGGGACATCATCGTGAAGTTCTACGAGAAGCTCGAAGCCGAGCATGCCGTGGCTGAAGCCTGACATAAGGTAGGCCATGCACTGCCGCCGATAAAAGACGCCCCGGCTGGAAATGCTCTATTTCTGGTGGCGTTTCATGACCATTTCGTCGGCGGTGATGAAGCCGTCGCCGTTGCGGTCGCGCTGCTTGAAGAGAGCGGCGGCGGCCGTTTCCATCTCCCCCTTCGTCAGGACGCCGTTCTTGTCGGTGTCGGCGCGCTCAAACATGCGTGCGCCCATGCGGTCGATACGCGCATCACGCATCGCCTGGCGCGCGGCGTCCTTCGCCTCGCCGTCGGTCGCCTTCACGGCCTGGAATGCCTTTCGGGCATCCCGGAACGCTTCGCGCCTGGCGTCCACTTCCGCCTTGCTCACCTCGCCGTTCTTGTCCGTATCGAACCGCTCGAAGGTCGTCGTGGCATAGGCGAGCATCTCGGCCTGCGAGATCTTGCCGTCCTTGTCGGTGTCGGCGCGCTCCAGCATGCGCTGCGCACGCTCCTCGCTCTTCTTGCCGTGCCACTTGCCCTTGCCGCCGGCATCGGCCACGTCAATGGCACCATCCTTGTTGGTGTCGCGACGTTCGAAGATCCTTTCGGCGGCAGCCATGACCTCGGCTTCTGAAAGCGTACCGCTTTTATCGGTATCGGCGCGGTCGAACATCTTGCCCGCACCCGGCAGCATGTAGGGCCCACCGGCGCGCAGTGCCTCGCGGGCCTTGTCCTTGTCCGCATCGGCGGCGGTGCGGATCGCCTTGTGCGCATCCTTGAACGCAGCGTGGCGCGCCTTGATCTCGTCCTTCGTCACCTGGCCGTCACCATTGGCGTCGAAGGCCTTGAAGGCGGCGGCCGCATTGGCCTTGAATTCGGCAAGCGTCACCTTGCCGTCCTTGTCCGTATCCAGCCGTTCGATCATCGCGGCATGGCGGGCATGATGCTTGCCGTGCTTGCCTTCGTGTTTGGCGGCGAAGGCCGGGGCGGCGAAGCCCGAGAAGATAAGGCTGGCGGCAACGGCGCCGAGAAGGAGTTCCTTTTTAGCCATGGTCGTTCCTTTCATCCATTGTCGTCCCTTGGGAGCACAGGATAAAGGGAAAGCCGGCCGTGGCCAGTTACAAATTGGTAATTGAACCCTTTGACCGGAAAGGGTTTTTTCCGTGTCAGGAATGTGGCCAGCCGCGCGTCAGAGAAGCGCGTTCAGGAAGGCCGTGAGGTCGGAGGTCGCATAATCGATATGCTCGTCCTCTTCCGAGCGCTTCTCCCAGGCGTCCACGAATTCGTGGTTTTCGTTCTGCGGAATGAGCAGCACCGTCTTCATGCCGAGCGCCTTCGGCACGAGAAGATTGCGCGGCAGGTCCTCGAACATCACTGCCTGCTGCGTCTCGATGCGGTGCAGCGCCATGAACTTGTCATAAGTCGCGCCCGCCGGCTTGGGCATGTACTCGGCCGCCACGATATCGAAGACGTCGTCGAAATGGTCGAAGATGCCGAGCGCCTTTGCGGCCATCTCGGCATGTTTGACGCTGCCATTGGTGAAGATGAACTTGCGGCCCGGCAGTGCCCGGATCGCCTCGCCCAGCGACAGGTCCGGCGACAGCACGCCGTAGTCGATGGCATGCGCCTTTTCCAGGAAGTCCAGCGGGTCGATGTCGTGGTGGATCATCAGGCCCTTCAGCGTCGTGCCGTGGTCGTAGTAATATTGCTTCTGCAGGGCGCGCGCATCTTCGCGCGACAGGCCGAGCAGCGCCGAGACATAGGCCGTCATGTTCTTGTCGATCTGGGCGAAGAGATCGACGTGGTGCGGATAGAGCGTGTTGTCGAGGTCGAAGACCCAGTCACGCACATGGGCGAAGTCGGCTTTGTTCGGAAGATCGGTCATGGCCGCCTTATGCCATGGGCCTGCGCAGCGGCAAACGGAAATTTAAGGCGCCGCTTTCGCTGCCGATGGATTTGCGCAAACCGGCGTGCTAGCGGCAGTGCATGGAACTCTGGATCCCCATCACCATCGCCGCCGCCTTCCTGCAGAACCTGCGCTCGGCCCTGCAGAAGCATCTTCAGGGCTCGCTGGGTACGCGCGGCGCGAGCTTCGTGCGCTTCGGCTATGGTTTCCCGCTGGCAATCCTCTATGCGCTTTCGCTGCACTGGATCGCCGGCCTGGCGTTTCCGGCGCTCAACTGGACCTTCGCGGCCTGGACGGTGATCGGTGGTCTCGCGCAGATCTTCGCGACCATGCTGCTCGTCTATCTGTTCTCGCTCAGGAACTTCGCCGTCGGAACGGCCTATTCCAAGACGGAGCCGGTGCAGGCGGCGATCTTCGGCTTCATCCTGCTCGGCGAGCGCATCACGCCCGGCGCCGTCGCCGCCATCATCGTCGGCGTCATCGGGGTCATGCTGATCTCGGTCGCCCGCGCGCCGCTGTCCTGGCGCAACACCTTCGCGGCGCTGACGGGCCGCACCGCCCTGATCGGCATTGCGTCAGGCGGCGTTTTCGGCGTGTCGGCGGTCGCCTATCGCAGCGCCGCCCTGTCGCTGGACGGGCCGGGGCCGATCATGAACGCGGCCGTGACGCTCGCCTGCGTGACGACCTTCCAGACGATCTTCATGCTCATCTGGATGCTGTGGAAGGACAAGAACGAGATCGTCCAGGTTCTCAAGAGCTGGCGCTCCTCGTCGCTGGTCGGCATCACCGGCGTCACGGGCTCGGCCTGCTGGATCACGGCGATGAGCCTCCAGCAGGTGGCCTATGTGCGCGCACTCGGCCAGATCGAGCTGGTCTTCACCTTCATGGCCTCCTACTTCCTCTTCCACGAGCGGGTGAACCGCACGGAAGTGGCGGGATGCCTGCTGATCGTTTGCGGCATCCTAGGCCTGCTCTTCCTGTAGGCCCGGCGGCGCAGTGCCGCCGGCAAAAGCCGTCAGGGCACGATCAGCGTGCCGGCGCCATGCTCGGTGAAGAGTTCGAGCAGCACCGAATGGGCGGTCTTGCCGTTGAGTATGACCACGCCCTGCACGCCCGCCTTGATGGCGTCGATGCAGGTCTCGACCTTCGGGATCATGCCGCCGGAAATCGTGCCGTCCTTGATGAGCGCGCGCGCCTGCACCACCGACAGTTCCTTGATCAACTGGCCGTCCTTGTCGAGCACGCCCGGAACGTCCGTCAGGAAGAGCAGGCGCGTGGCGTTCAGCGAGCCGGCGATGGCGCCGGCAAAGGTGTCGGCATTGATGTTGTAGGTGTGGCCGTCGCGGCCGGGCGCGACCGGCGCGATGACCGGGATCATCTCGGACCTGGCGAGCAGGTCGATCAGCGTGCGGTCGACTTCCACCACTTCGCCAACGAAGCCGAGGTCCAGAACGCGCTCGATATTGCTGTCGGGATCGGTGACGGTCTTCTTGGCCTTCTCGGCAAAGACCATGTTGCCGTCCTTGCCACACAGGCCGATCGCCCATTCGCCGGTCTGGTTGATGAGCGCGACGATCTCCTTGTTGATCGAGCCGGCGAGCACCATCTCGACGATCTCGACCGTCCTCTGGTCGGTGACGCGCAGGCCGCCTTCGAACTTCGATTCGATGCCCATCTTGGTCAGCATGGCGCCGATCTGCGGGCCGCCGCCATGCACGACGATGGGGTTGACGCCGGACTGCTTGAGAAGCGCGATGTCGCTGGCGAAGGCCTTGCCCAGCTCCGGGTTGCCCATGGCGTGGCCGCCATATTTCACCACGATGGTCTTGTTCTCGTAGCGCTGCATGTAGGGCAGGGCCTGAACGAGAAGGCGGGCTTGATTTTCGCTATCGGATTGGGACATGGCGGCCTCTCGGGAATGGGTGGGCGCCTGTTTAACGCATGTTTTGTGACGATGGAATGATCCTCTTTTCACAATGCGCGGGGCCGGCGCGAGAAAGCGCTTTTCATCACGTCAGCGTCGATGGCGCAACGGCACGGGGAAGATTATGATGTCCAGGCGTGCTTGCTATGGCAAAATGCCTCCGCGCGTTCCTATATGAGAGAAAACCACCGTTGCGCGCCACCCGCGCGAACCGAGAGAGTACACAAAGCGATGACGGCATTCGGCCGAGATATGGGCGAGACCCGCTGCGACGAGGTGATCGCCGGAGAATATGTGCTCGGCGCGCTTTCCCAGGAGGATTGCCGCAAGGTTGAGGCGCGGCTGGCATCCGACCGGCGCTTTGCCGCAATGGTCGGGCGCTGGCAGGAAACGCTTTCCACCTTCAGCGATGACGGGACGCCGCATGCCGCATCCGATGTCGGCTTCGGCGGCCACCGGCAGGTCCTGCATATGGGACCGTGCGATGCGGTGTTTACCGGCAAGGTTTCCGGCGGCTGCTGGAATTCCCTTGGCTTCTGGCGCGGGCTTGCCTTTGCAGGCGTTGCCGTTGCGGCCGGGCTCGTCCTGTCGCTCGGCGGCTTGCTCACGCAGCGGCCCGCCGGTGCCGGCCGCCCCGTGTCCGACGCCGCGGGCGAGGGCGGCGCAATCGACCATTTCGTGCATTACGAAGAGACGAACGGCGCGCTCCGCCTCACGCCGGTTTCCGATGCGGGTGAAAAGAAGCGGCCGCTCGAAGTCTGGCTGAAAAAGGAAGGCGAGGCGCCAGTGTCTCTGGGCGTCGTGCCCCGGACGGCGGGAAGCGCGCTCATCCTGTCACATCAGGGCCAGCCGCCTGAAAAGTGAGACGGCGCCGGTAAGTCCCTTCTGTCTCAGAATTCTTCCCAGTCCCCGCCCGATCCGGTGTCCTGTCGTGCGCCGAAGGCGCCGGCAAGCTTCTCGTTGAGCGCGAGCGCGGGGGAGGACACGGCACGGGACTGGCTGGAAGCGGGCTTGACGTTCCACTGGCCCGGGGATTTGCGCACCGGAGCCGGTGTGGCAGCGACCGGCGCGGCCGGTGTCGTAGGCACGACATGCAGATGCGATGCCTGCATGGTGCGGCTCGACGCCGACGTGCCGCCGACATTGAAGCGGCTGATCAGTGCGTTCAGCGCCTGAACCTCCGCGGCGAGCCCATGGCTGGCCGCCGTGGTTTCCTCGACCATGGCGGCATTCTTCTGCGTGCCCTGGTCCATGCTGTTGACGGCGGTGTTGATTTCCTGAAGGCCCACGGACTGCTCGCGTGCCGCCTCGACGATAGCCGCGACGTGGCTGTTGATCTCCTGCACCTCGGTGACGATGGTCTGCAACGCGCGGCCGGTGTCACCGACCAGGGACACACCGGTGCGGACCTGATCGCCCGATGTGGTGATCAGCGACTTGATTTCCTTGGCGGCCTTGGCCGAGCGCTGGGCCAGCTCGCGGACTTCCTGCGCCACGACCGCAAAGCCCTTGCCGGCCTCGCCCGCGCGGGCGGCTTCCACGCCGGCGTTCAGCGCGAGAAGATTGGTCTGGAAGGCGATATCGTCGATCACGCCGATGATGCTGGTGATCTCGCTGGAGGATTTCTCGATTTCGTTCATGGCCGCTACGGCGCGGCGCACGATCTCGCCCGATTTTTCGGCGCCGGCGCGTGTGCGCGCAACGAGGTCGCCGGCTTCTTCCGCGCGCCGGGTCGAATCCTTGACGGTCGTCGTGATCTCTTCCAGCGCGGCGGCGGTCTCCTCGACAGAAGCGGCCTGCTGTTCCGTGCGGCGCGACAGGTCGTCGGCAGCCGAGCGGATCTGGCTTGCGCCCGCGTCGATCGCCGCGGCGTTCTCGCCCACTTCGCGCAGCGCATCGCTGAGGCGGGATACAGAGGCGTTGAAGTCTGCCCGCAGCCGGTCGAGATCGCCCTCGAAGGGTTCGTCGATGCGGCAGGTCATGTCGCCGGCGGCAAGCCTGCCCAGGGCGTCGGCAAGGCTTGCAACGGCCTGCTGGACCTGGCCGCTGTCGCGCGTGCGTTCCGCCTCGCGCGCCTGCCGGTCGCTCTCGGCACGGCGGCGGTCGTCTTCGGCCTGGCGTTCGAGACGCTGGCGCTCGGCGGCGTTGTCACGGAAAACGGCGACGGTACCGGCCATGTCGCCGATCTCGTCCTTGCGGCCGGCGCTGTGAATGGTGACGACCGTATCGCCGTCGGCCAGCCGCTTCATCGCGCCCGCAAGGCCGTTGAGCGGTCGCACGACGCGGCGGTTGACGAGGAAGATCGCGGCAATGGCGAGGCCCATCGCAGCGGTGAGCGAAGTCCAGGTCAGCGCGAAGGCGGAGCCTTCCTCGGCACGCGCGCTCTCGATCGTTTCGTCCGTCACGGCCTGGGTGTGCACCACGAGCGCGTTGAGGGCCGCGGTGATCGCATCGGCGCTCGCCTTCATCGAGCCCTTGTAGATGTCGAGCGCCGGCCCCTTGGCACCGATGGCGGAGAACTGCACGAGCTTGGCGGCTTCCTCGAGATAGGTCGTCAGCGTCGTCTTGATGGTGTCGATCCCGGCGATCGCCGCCGCATCGCCGCTGTTATCCGCCGCATGGGTCTTCACCATGGCCTCGAAGGCTTCCGTGCGCTCCTTGATGCGCGCCTCGATGCGGCCGATCTCGTCCGGGTCCATCGAAAGCAGGTGTTCTGCATAGATCGCGTTGAGATCGGAAAAAGCATGGCTCAACTGCAGGATGGCGCTCAGCTGGGGCATGCGGTCGGTGCCGATACGCTCGATATGGCCGGTCATCGCAGACAGCGACCGGAACGCGACTGCCCCTTGCAGCGCCCCCAGAACGACCATCAGAAGGAAGAGCGCCGGCAGGAGCCTGCTGATCCGGACATTATGCATGACAGTTCCCTGGTTTTCTCGAAGACGCGCTTTGTGCGGTTGCGCGAAAGTCTAGGGCCCGTCGTTTAACGCGGCCTTAATGGGCCGTGCTCATCTCCTGCCTTGCCGGCCGGTTTTCCACACCCTACATGCCAGAGCGAACAGGAGTTTTCGATGATCCTCGACGCCGCCCGGCTTGCGCTTGCCAACCTCTTCGCCCCCGAAACGCGCAGCGTCTTCTGGAAGGTCCTGGGCCTGACGATCCTCGCCCTCGTCGTGGTGTGGTTCGGTCTGCGCGAAAGCTTCATCGCCTTCGCCTGGCCGTGGCTGCAAGGCGCGTTCATGCCGGACCTGCCGCAATGGGCGGGCTGGCTCACCTTCGTGTTCGGCATCGTTGCCAGCATCGGGCTCGCGCTCGGACTGGCGCTGCTGCTGGCGCCGGTGACCGCCATCATCGCGGGCTTCTTCCTCGACGATGTCGCCGAGGTCATCGAGAAGCGGGACTATCCTGCCGATAAGCCGGGTGTTCCGCTGCCCATGGGCCAGGCCATCGCCGGGTCGGTCAAGTTCCTCGGCATTGTGCTCGTCGGCAACCTTGTCGCGCTGTTCCTGCTCTTCATTCCCGGCGTCAACCTCATCGCCTTCTTCGCCGTCAACGGCTACCTGCTCGGCCGGGAATTCTTCGAGTTCGCCGCCATGCGCCATCGCTCGCCGCAGGAGGCGCGGCGGTTTCGGGAAAAGCACTTTTCCACGGTCCTGATCGCCGGCCTGCTGGTCGCAGCCTTCCTGGCGATCCCGATCGTCAATCTTCTCACGCCGCTTTTCGCCGCCGGCCTCATGGTGCACTTGCATAAGGCCTTGAGCCGCAAGGACCCCGGCTTCGCGCTTCCGCAGGCGCGATAAAGAAAAGCCGGCACGTCATCGCGCCGGCTTTCGATCATCGTATGGCGGTTCGGCTCAGTAGGCGTCTTCGTACGCCGCGCAGATTTCCGCCTGCGTTTTGCCGGCGAGATAGGCGATCTCGCCCTCCTTGTGCTTGACATAGACGTCCGCGAAGCCCTCCGGGAACCAGCCGCAGACCGTCTCGTTGCCGCGGAACCGCTGCAAGGCCGCTTCCAGCGTCTGCGGCAGGCGGACATAGCCACGGGCGGCAAGGGCGTCCGTGCCGAGCAGCGAAAGGTCCTCCTGCGTGGCCTCGGGAACGGCAAGTCCTTCCTCGATGCCCTGAACGCCGGCATGGACGATGGCGGCAAGCGCCAGATGCGGGTTTGCCGCCGCGTCCGCCGCGCGGAATTCGAAGTTGAACTGGGCGGCGCGGGCGACGTCGCTGATATCCGAGACCGGGCAGATGCGCACCGAGGCCTCGCGATCGCGGAAGCCGAGATTGTTGAAGGCCGCGCTCCAGCGATGCGGCGTCAGCCGTAGGTAGGACACGACGCTCGGCGCGGTGATGGCGATGATCGAATCGAGATATTTCAGGATGCCGGCCACGAACTTGCCCGCGACATCCGAAAGCTCGTGCTTGCCGGCGGGATCGTAGGTCGCGGGATTGCCGGACGCGTCCAGCATGCTCATGTGGACATGCACGCCATTGCCGACGCCGGCCGGATCGCGGATCGGCGTGAAGGTAGGGTCGTAGCCGAGTTCGCGCGCGACGAGGCCGACGATCTCCCGCGTGATGATGGAATGGTCGGCGATGGTCACGCCCTTCTGCGGGCCCATCGTCACCTCGAACTGCCCGGCGCCGAACTCCTTGAGGATCGTGTCTGGCGTCACGCCGGCGGTGCGCATGCCGGCGATGATCGCCTCGCAGAAATGCCGCTCGCGCTGGAAGCCGCCCAGCGTGAAGGCGCCGCCCACGTCGGATACCAGATGCTTGATCTGGAATTCATGTTCGAAGGCGCCGTAGAGCGTCACGCCCGCCACCCTTTGCAGGCGTTCGAGCGCGGCTTCGAGGATCGAGCGCGTGCAGAATTCCCATGGCCTGCCATCGGTGTAGCGGATGTTGCCGAGCACGAAATTCTCGTTCGGCGCGCCGTCCTCGCTTTCGATGCTGACGCTGGTTGCGGGATCGGGAATGAGCACGAGGTCGCCGAGCGAGCCGAACGGACTTTCGGCAATGGCGTCGAAGCAGGTGATCTGGACATTGGTCGGCGTCCAGCCCACGCCGCGCTTCAGGCGCTTTTCCATCTGCGCCAGCGGAAAGGCCTTGCCCCGCACCTTGCCGGAAAGGTCGCCGCAGCAGGCAACCATCATCTCTTCACGTTTCATCGTCGTCCCCGTTGATCGTATCCTGGTCGTAGCCCGGCATGGAGAAGCGTACGCCGTCCCAATCCCTGATGCGTTTCTGCGTCGCCTCCCAATCGGCCTCGGAGACGCGCACGATCAGCGCCTCGACGAGAACGATTGCGGCCGCTACCGTATCCCAGGCCGTGCCGGCCTCGATCGGCAGGGCGACGATGTGGTCGGCACTGCGGGCGGCCGGCGACATCCACTTGTCGGTGATCACGACGATGGTCGCGCCGCGCGCTTGCGCGATCGTCTCTGCAAGGCGTGCGAGGCTGAGCTGGTAGCGCCGGAAATCGAACAGCAGCACGACATCCTTCTTGCGCATGCGCAAGACATGCTCCGGCCAGAATTCCGGATTGTCGGACATGTGGTAGATGCCGCTGCGGATCTGCCGCAGATGGATCGACAGGAAGGACGCGACATTGTCGCTGACGCGGCCGCCGAGCAGGAAGATGTTGCGCGAGGGATCGGCGATCAGGTCGGCGAGGATATCGAACTGCGCCTGGGAAACCGTGGCCGCCATCTCCTGCGTGACGGAGGCGATGCGCCGCACATATTCCGACAGGAACTCCGAATGGCCGACGGGTGTCTGCCGCGTCTTCAGGTCGAGCGGTGAACGCTGCCCTTCCTTCAGCTCGGCAATGAGCTGGCGTTGCAGGTCCTGGAACCCGCTGCAGCCGATCTTGCTGACGAAGCGCGTGATCGAGGGCGCGCTGACGCCGGTTTTCGCCGCCAGTTCCTGAATGTTCTCGAGCCCCGTGAAGGGGTAGTCGGCAAGGATGGCATTGGCGATCTTGCGCTCGCTGGCCGTCAGCTGCCCGGCAGCCTCCCGGATCCGCGTGCGGACCGTCGTCGACGATTTCCCATCGCTCATAAGTGTGTTCCCGTTCCTGGGGGCGGATATTTGCGCCATGAAAAAAATTAGTCAAATGGAAAAATCGGATTGACTATGATTGGAAAATTTCTTTGACTGACTGTCATCGAAGCCCTCGTAGCGGCCTATGCCGATGCGATCGACGGATACCATTTCATGCTCAGTCTTGCAGATAGCGACATGTCCAGATTGCTGAATGCTGGCGACCCGGACCCCGTGGAATGGATCAACGCGACCGGGCGTTCGCCGATCTTCCTGACCTGCGAGCATGCCGGTCGCGCCGTGCCGGCGGCACTCGGCGATCTCGGCGTCGCGTCCGCGGAAATGGACCGGCACATCGCCTACGATGTCGGGGCCGAGGGCCTTGCCCGCAGGCTTGCGGAACGGCTCGATGCCGCTCTCATCCTCCAGCGCTACAGCCGCCTGGTGATCGACTGCAACCGTCCGTTCGAGGCGGAGGACTGCGTTCTCAAGCAGAGCGACGGAACGCTCATTCCGGCCAATGCCAATGTTTCCGACGCGCAGCGGCGTGGCCGCTTCGTGGAAATCCACCAGCCCCTGCATGAAGCGATCTCCGTTGCGCTGGAGCGGCGGCAGGTTGCTGGCGGGCCGCTCGTCCTCGTTTCCGTGCACAGCTTCACGCCCGTCATGCGCGCGACCGGCGCGGTGCGCGATTTCGAACTCGGGCTGCTCTACAACAGGGACGCGCGCTTTGCGGAGCGCCTTGCCGAAACCTTCAGCGCGGCGAATGCCGACGTGACGGTCAAGCTCAACGCGCCCTACCACGTCGACGATGTCTCCGACTATACGATCCCGGTTCACGGAGAACGGCGCGGCATTCCGCATGTGCTGCTCGAAGTGCGCAACGACCTCATCCACGATGCGAGCGGTCAGGAGGCATGGGCCGAGCGCCTTGCCGGTCCGCTTCTCCTCGCAGCCCAAAGCCTTGAAGGATCCTCCGATGGCCGCTGACCATCCCTCCACCCGCAACCTGCCGCTCGATCCGGCCGCATCCGCCATTCTCTTCATCGACGTGCAGAATTTTTCCGTGCGCCGTGACGGCGGCGAGTTCAAGGACGTCTCCGACGCCGATATAGAGGGCAAGTACGGCTATTATTTCAAGCGCATCCACGAGGTCGCCATCCCGAACATGCAGCGCCTGCTGGCCGGCTTCCGCAAGGCCGGCATCGAGGTGCTGCACACGACGATCGAAAGCCTGACGAAGGACGGCCGCGACCGCAGCCTCGACTACAAGATCACCGGCTTCAACGTGCCGAAGGGCTCATGGGACGGCAAGGTCATCGACGAGCTGGCGCCGCTGGAAGACGAAATCGTCCTGCCCAAGAGCTCGTCGAGCGTCTTCGTCTCCACCCATGTCGATTACATCCTGCGCAATCTCGGCGTACGGCAGATCGTGCTCTGCGGCCTCCTGACCGACCAGTGCGTGGAATCGGCGGTGCGCGATGCCTGCGACCTCAACTACCTTGTGACGCTCGTGCCGGATGCCTGCGGCACCTATTCGCAGGAGCGGCACGACTTCTCGATCAATGCGATCAAGGGCTATTGCCGGCAGATCTCGACCGACGATCTGCTCAAGGAAATCGGGCAGTAAGCGGCCCGGCACAGTTACGCGACGGGATCAACCAAGGAGCTTTCAGGCGGGCCGCACAAAACAAGAAAAAGGCCGGACCGCATGCCATTCACAGCCGCAAGGCATTCATCAAGGGGAACGATCATGATGAAAACATCCAAATTGCTTCTGGCGGCGGGCCTTGTGCTCGCCTCCTCCTCCGCCGCCTTTGCTGACGACGACAAGATCGTCATCGGCGGCGCGCTGTCGATGACGGGCATCCAGGCCCCGCTCGACACGCCCGGCTTCAACGGCGCGCAGGTCGCGGTGAAGTACCTGAACGACAATGGCGGCGTGCTCGGCAAGAAGATCGAGTTCATCAATATCGACGGCAAGTCCGATCCGGTCACGGTCGGCAACGTCGCCGTGGAACTGATCGACAAGGGCGCCCAGGTCATCGTCGCGCCCTGCGACTTCGATTTTGGCTCGCCGGCCAGCCGCGAGGCGCAGTCCGCCGATATCGTCGGCATCTCGACCTGCGCCTCCGACCCGCTCTATTCCTCGTGGTCGCTCGGCGACAAGCAGTTCACGCTCTCCATGTGGAACACCACGATGGGCGCGACGGCTGCCGATTTCGCGGTCAAGGAAAAGGGCTGGAAGACGGCTTATGTCGTCACCGACCAGTTCATCGCCTACACCAAGTCGCTCTCCAAGTACTTCGTCGAGCAGTTCAAGGCGGACGGCGGCGAAATCCTGCTGGAAGACACCTACACGAACGGCGACAACAACTTCTCCGCCCAGCTCTCGCGCCTCCAGGCGCTCGGCAAGAAGCCCGACGTCATCTTCGTCTCGTCCTACGGCACGGATATCGGCGTGATCATCCGCGCGCTGCGCGAGGTCGGCTACGACGCACCGGTTCTCGGCGGTGACGCCTATGACGATCCGGCCATGCATGAAGCGCTCGGCGAGAAGTTCGGCAACGACGTCTACTTCGTCACCCACACCTGGATGGGCGCGGGCGCCGATCCGGAAATGGAGAAGTTCATCGGCCTCTACAAGGAGATGTTCGGCAAGGACCCGGATACTTCCTTCGTCTCGACGGGCTGGGACACGATCATGATGATCGCCCAGGCCATCACAGCGGCCGGCACGACGGAAGGTGCGGCACTCGCCAAGGCGCTTGAAGACGGCCATTTCAAGCTGCTCACCGGCGAACTCGACTACGGCACGGCCGAAGAGGGCCACGTCCCGAACAAGGCTGCCGCGGTGATCGAACTCAAGGCCGGCAAGCCGACCTTCGTCGGCTGGCGCAAGCCGGAATCGCTGCCGAAGCCCTGATCCCTGCCGTCCGGGCCGGCGCATCAGCCGGCCCATACCTTTCGGAAAAACCATGTCTGAAGCACGTCTTGCGGTAAACGACGTGTCGGTGGAATTCACCGGCCTTCGCGCTCTCGACCATGTCTCGCTCTCCGTCGCCACCGGCGAGGTTCTGGGCCTCATCGGGCCGAACGGCTCTGGCAAGACGACGATGATCAATGCGATCACCGGCCAAGTGAAGCTCGCCGGCGGCACGATCACCGCCGGCGACGTCACGCTGTCGGGCCTGTCGCCCCGCGATATCGCGCTGGCCGGCGTCAGCCGATCGTTCCAGATCGTGCGCCTGTTCAACGGCATGACCGTGCTTGAGAATGTGGAGGCCGCAGCCCTCGCCAAGGGTGTTTCCCGCGCTGTCAGCACTGAGCGGGCTGTCGGGCTGCTCGATGAGCTCGGCCTGGCGGACAAGGCGGACGAACTCGGCGAGAGCCTGAGCTACGGCGACAAGCGCCGCGTCGAGATCGCACGCGCCTTGGCCGCCGAGCCGCGCTTCCTGCTGCTCGACGAACCCGCCGCCGGCATGAACGACGCCGAGACCGAGACATTGCTGCACACATTGTCCGAGCTGCCCAAGACCCGCGGCCTCGGCCTCATCATCATCGACCATGACATGGGTCTCATCATGCGGCTCTGCCACCGCCTGCACGTCCTGGCCTCCGGCCGCACCATCGCGGAAGGAGACGCCGCCCACGTGCGCAGCCATCCGGCCGTCGTGGAAGCCTATCTCGGCAAGGGAGCGGCCCATGCTTGATGTGCGCGACCTCTCCGTCAACTACGGCACGATCCGCGCCGTGCGCGGCATCACCTTCACCGTGGGCAAGGGCGAACTCGTCAGCCTGCTCGGCGCGAACGGCGCGGGCAAGTCCTCCACCATCAAGGCCATCGCCGGCGCGCTGAAGACGTCCAGCGGCGCGGTCACGCTCGAAGGCAGGGACATCACCTCGGCCAATCCCGAGCAGGTCATCCGTGCGGGGCTCGCCACCGTGCCGGAAACCCGCGACGTCTTCCCGGACCTGACCGTCGCCGAAAACCTGATGCTCGGCGCCTATATCCATCGCCGCGACCACGCCGGCAACCGCGAGAACCTCGACAGGCTGCACACGCTTTTCCCGCGTCTCGCCGAACGCGCCTCGCAGGCGGCGGGCACGCTGTCCGGCGGCGAACAGCAGATGCTGGTCATCGCCCGCGCGCTGATGGCGCGCCCGAGCGTGCTGCTTCTCGACGAACCCTCTCTCGGTCTGGCGCCCGCCATCGTCGAACGCATCTTCGAGATGATCGAGACGCTGAAAAAATCCGGCCTGACCATCCTGCTCGTCGAGCAGAACGTGAACCAGGCGCTTGCCGTCGCCGACCGCGCCTATGTCATGCGGCTCGGCGCGATCGTCGCGTCCGGCACGGCAGACGAGATCCGCTCCACCAGCGATCTCAGCGCACATTATCTGGGAGGCTGATCCATGGCTTTCGCGATCCAGTTCCTCATCGACGTGCTCAGCCTCGGCGGCGCCTATGCGCTGATGGCGCTTGGCCTCGTCATCATCTACGGCATCCTGCGGCTGGTGAACTTCGCCTATGGCGAACTCATCATGGTCGCCGGCTACACCATGTTCCTGACCAGCGGCTCCGGCCTGCCCTGGCTGCTCATGGCAGTCCTTGCGGTCGTCATGGCCATCGTCTTCGGCATCCTCACCGACTACGTCGCCTTCCGCCCGGTGCGCGCGAAATCGGTGACGGCGGTGCTGATCACCTCCTTCGCCTTCTCGAACCTGCTGCAGAACGCGGCCCTGCTCTTCATCTCGCCGCGCCCGCGCAACGTGCCGCTGCCGGATATCTTCTCCCAGACGGTCTCGATCGGCGGGGCGATCACGCCGGTGCGCAATCTCATCACCATCGCCGCCTCCATCGTGCTGCTGGCCGCCGTCGCCTTCCTGATGCGCAAGACGACGCTCGGCATCGCCATGCGCGCGGCCGCGACGAACTTCACGATGGCGCGCATGCTGGGCGTGCCCGCCAACCTGATCATCTCCTCGGCTTTCGCGCTGTCGGGCTTCCTGGCCGGCGTCGTCGGGCTGCTGTGGATCGGGCGCATCGGCACGGTCGTGCCGGGCGTCGGCCTCGAGCCGCTGCTCGTCGCCTTCATCGCCACCGTCATCGGCGGCATGCGCAGCCTGCCGGGCGCGGTGGTCGGCGGCTTCCTCCTGGCGCTCATCGATACCACGCTCAACTACACCCTGTCGCAGGATCTCCTGAAGTTCCGCGATGCCTTCACCTTCAGCCTCGTGATCCTGATCCTGCTGTGGCGGCCCGAGGGCCTCATCAAGGGTCCGGCCAGCGGCCAGCGGACCTGAGGAGCGGAACCCATGAAACATTCCTATCTCACCGCCCTCATCCTGATCGCCGTCATCGCCGTCATCGCCGTCGGCAGCCAGATGATCGGCATCCGGCTTTATGACCGCATCGCCACGAACCTCCTGATTTCGCTCGTTCTCGTCGTCGGCCTGCAGACCTTCATGGGCAATTCCGGCCTGCTTTCCTTCGCCCATATCGGGTTCATGGGGCTCGGCGCCTATACGTCGGCCGTGCTGACGATTCCGGCGCAGATGAAGGGCATGGCGCTGCCGGATCTCTACGAGTTCATGAAGGTCGTGGAAATCTCGCCGCTGCTTGCCATGCTGGCCGCCGGCGTGGTCGCGGCCCTCGTCGCCGCCATCGTCGCCTACCCGCTGATGCGGCTTTCGGACGCGGCCGCCGTCATCACCTCCTTCGCGCTCCTCGTCGTGCTCTACACGGTCATGAACAACTGGAGCGCGCTCACCAACGGTCCGCGCACGCTGTTCGGCCTGCCCAAGACGACGGAAATGCCGATTGCCGCCATCGTGGCCGCGGTCGTCGTGCTCATTGCGCTGGCCTTCAAGGAATCGCGCACCGGCAAGCTGCTGCGCGCCTCGCGCGAGGACGAGGTCGCCGCAGCGGCGCTCGGCGCGAATATTCCGCACCTGCGCTGGCGCGCCTTCATCCTGGCGGCCTTCATCGCCGGCATCGGCGGTGCGCTCTGGGGGCATTTCATCACGTCCTTCGCGCCCAAGGCCTTTTACCTCAAGGAAACCTTCCTCATCATCACCATGCTGGTGATCGGCGGCGCCAACACCGTCACCGGCGCGGTTGCCGGTACGGTCCTCATCACCGTCGCCTATGAGGGGCTGCGCGGCACGGAAGCCACGCTCAACGCGGCGTCCTCCGGTTCCGGCCAGGTCATCGGCCTGACGGAGATCGTGCTCGCGCTCGCCATGATCGCGGTGATGATCGTCAGGCCGGGCGGTCTCTTCCCCAACCGCGAGATCGGCCACATCCTCACCCGCAGCCGCCGAAAGAAGGAGAAGACCGCATGACCTGGAAAACCGCCTACCGCTCCTTCTACTATGCGAATGCGGAAGAGCCCGAGGACATCGCGCTTGATCCGGAAACGACGGCGCTGCTCGTCATCGACATCCAGAACACCTATCTCGATCCCAAGGATATGCCCGAGGAAACCGCGCGCTGGCAGCCGTTCTACGACCGCATGCGCCAGACGGTCATTCCCAACACGGCCCGCCTGATCGATGAATGCCGCAAGCGCAAGGTGGAGGTGATCTTCGCCCGCATCGCCTGCCTCAAGCCCGATGGCCGCGACCGCTCGCTCAGCCAGAAGAAGCCCGGCTTCAACTACCTGCTGCTGCCCAAGGACCTGCCGGAAGGGCAGGTCGTGCCGGAACTCGAGCCGCGCGCGGACGAGATCGTCATTACCAAGACGACGGACAGCGCCCTGACCGGCACGAACCTGCGCCTCATCCTGCACAATATGGGCATCAAGGACGTCATCTGTTGCGGCATCTTCACCGACCAGTGCGTCTCCTCGACCGTACGCAGCCTTGCCGACGAGAGCTTCGGCGTGGTGGTCGTGGACGATTGCGGCGCGGCCGCGACGGACGAGCTGCACAAGCGCGAGCTTGAGATCATCAACATGATCTACTGCCACGTCGTCCAGCTCGACGAGGTCCTGTCCTTCTTCAAGAAGTGAGGGGAAAAGCCCATGTTCGGCCTCTATGCACGTGAACGAAAGTCGGTTTCCTCGATGGCGCATCTGCGGTTCTTTCCGCAGGCGGTCGTCGGGGGCAGCGGCGCGTATCTCACGGCAGACGACGGGCGGCGGCTTCTGGATTTCGCCGCATCCTGGGGTGCCGCGAGCCTCGGGCATTCCCACCCGGCGGTGCGGGCTGCGGTCGACCGTGCGCTCTCCAATCAGGCGGGAGCGAGCTACCTTTCGTCGGCGAACGAAGCCTGCGTGCTGCTTGCCGAAAAGCTCCTGTCGCTGGTGCCGGAGCGCGCGCGTGGCCGCGTCTGGTTCGGCCATTCCGGCTCGGATGCCAACGAGACCGTCGCGCGCATGGTGGTCGCGGCGACGGGCCGGCCCCGCATTCTCGCCTTCGACGGCGCCTATCACGGCGGCACGGTCGGCTCCATGGCGGTCTCGGGGCACCCGGCGCAACAGGGCACGCGCGCTGCCGGCCTGACGCTCGTTCCCTATCCCAACAGCTATGCCGCTGGCACGCCGCAGGCCGCGAGCGAGGCAGCCCTTGCCCATCTCGACCGGCTTTTCGAAACCGAGGTCGCGCCACACGAGATCGCAGCCTTCTTCATCGAGCCCATCCAGTCAGACGGCGGCATGCTGGTGCCGCCGGACGGTTTCTTCAAGGCTGTGGAGGAGCGTTGCCGCAGGCACGGCATCCTCATCGTCTCGGACGAGGTGAAGGTGGGGCTCGGTCGCTCGGGACGCTTCAATGCCTTCGACCATTCCGGCATCGAACCCGACATAGTCGTCTTCGGCAAGGGCCTTGGCGGCGGGTTGCCGATCTCAGCGGTCGTCGGGCCGGAGGCGATCATGAACCATGCTGTGGCGTTCTCTCTCCAGACGGTGCACGGCAACCCGGTCTGTGCGGCCGCCGCACTCGCCGTGCTGGAGACCATCGAACGCGACCGCCTGGCGGAGAATGCGGCCAGGACCGGTCGTGTGCTGCGCGACGGGCTGAATGCGCTCGCGCGGCGTCACGCCCTGATCGGCGATGTGCGCGGGCATGGCCTTGCGCTCGGCGTGGAACTCGTCGGCGATCGCGCCGGTCGCGCGCCCGCAACGCGGGAGACCGCCCTGACGGTCTACCGCGCCTTCCAGCTCGGCCTCGTGCTTTATTATGTCGGCGTGCGGTCGAACGTGCTCGAATTCACGCCGCCGCTGACGCTGACCGAGAACGAGGCGCGCGAAGGCCTCGCCATCCTAGACCAGGCCCTTGCCGATGTCGCCGCGGGGCGGGTCGATGAGGCCCTGCTTGCGGATTTCGCGGGCTGGTAGCCCTGGCGATCAGGGCGTCGGACCGAACAGCTGGGGCGGCAGTTCCACGAGCGGGGCCGGCACGTCGCAGGTCTTTTCCGGCGCCTTGCAGAGATCGGCGATGACGCAGCGCTCGCATTCGGGCTTGCGCGCCTTGCAACAGTACCGCCCGTGCAGGATCAGCCAGTGATGGGCGTGGTAGAGATACTCGTCCGGGATGAGGCGGATGAGCTTGTCCTCCACCTCGTCGGGCGTCTTGCCGGGGGCGAGGCGCAGGCGGTTGGCGATGCGGAAAATATGCGTATCGACCGCCATGGTCGATTGCCCGAAGGCCATGGACAGCACCACATTGGCCGTCTTGCGCCCCACGCCGGGCAGCATCACGAGCTCCTCGCGGGTGCGCGGCACCTCGCCGCCGAAACGGTCGATCAGCATCTGGCTGAGCGCGATGACGTTCTTGGCCTTGTTGCGATAAAGACCGATCGTCTTGATGTAGTCGCGCAGCCTCTCCTCGCCGAGCGCCAGCATCTTCTCCGGCGTGTCGGCCACCTGGAACAGCGCGCGGGTCGCCTTGTTGACGCCGGCATCGGTGGCTTGGGCGGAGAGGGCGACCGCGACGACGAGGGTGAACGGGTTCACATGTTCGAGCTCACCCTTCGGCTCCGGCCGCTGGATGGAAAAGCGGCGGAATATCTCGCGCAGCTCGTCCTGCGAATAAATGCTTTTCGGCCGCGCCGGCGCCTTGCGGCGGGCGGGCGCGGCAGCCCTCGACTTTTTGATCTTTCCGTTTTCCATGATGCTTCTATAGTCATGCGCCATGACACAAGGCAACGCCGACACGAGCATGGCCGACATGAGCATGCCCGACATGAGCATGAACGAGCGCCCGGTCTTCTCGGCCGAGCTGCACCCCTATCGTTCGCTCGGCCGCCACGGTCATCGCATCTTCTTCCTCATCGCCGGCGTTCTCAGCCTTGCGCATGTGGCCGTGTTCCTGATTTCGGGTGCGTGGCCGGTCGCCCTGTTCTTCGGCCTCGATTTCCTCGTTCTCTTCGGCGCCTTCTGGCTCAACAACCGGGCGGCGAAGGCGCGCGAACTGGTGTCGCTGTCACGCACCAGCATCTCCATCCGCAAGATCAGCCCGTCCGGCCGCGAGACGCAATATGCCTTCAATCCGTTCTGGGCGCGTTTCCTCGTCTCCCGCAAGCCGAAGATCGGCATCACGGCCATGCATGTGCGCGGCAATGGGCGCGAGACCGATGTCGGCACGTTCCTGCCGCTCGATGACCGCGAGCGCTTCGCCTCGGCCTTTTCAGGTGCGCTCGCCCGCGTGAAGCGCGGTTACTGACGGGCCGGCAGGAATCGGGTGGCGGGCACGCGGCGGGCGTGCTTTTCTTGCGGCACAGGAGACGATCATGAACATTGCCGCGACCTTGCAGACCGATATCACCCCCGATGGCCAGGACTATGCGACCGTCCGGCAGGTCATCGAGATGATCACCGAGGATTACCGCGACCAGCCGGGCCTGGAAGACATTGCCGTCCGCCTCGGCCAGTCGCCGAGCCAGTTGCAGAAGACCTTCACGCGCTGGGCGGGCCTTTCGCCGAAAGCCTTCCTCCAGGCCGTGACGCTCGACCATGCCAAGCGCCTGCTGCGTCAGGAGGAACTGCCGCTGCTCGAAACGAGCTTCGAGGTCGGCCTGTCGGGGCCCGGGCGCCTGCACGATCTCTTCGTCACGCATGAAGCCATGTCGCCGGGCGAGTGGAAGGCGCGGGGGGCAGGACTGACGATCCGCTACGGCCTGCATCCGTCGCCCTTCGGCACGGCGCTCGTGATGATCACCGACCGCGGGCTTGCCGGCCTCGCCTTCACCGACCAGCCGGGCGGGGCGGATGCTTTCGAGGACATGTCGTCCCGCTGGCCGAACGCCCATTATGTCGAGGATGCCGAGGCGACCGCGGCCTATGCGGCCCGCATCTTCGATCCCGCCCGCTGGAACCCGGAAGAGCCGCTGCGCGTCGTGCTGATCGGGTCGGATTTCCAGGTTCGCGTCTGGGAGGCGCTGCTGCGCATCCCGATGGGCTGCGCCGTCACTTATTCGTCGATTGCCGAAAAGCTCGGACAGCCGACCGCCTCGCGCGCTGTCGGTGCCGCGGTGGGCCGCAACCCGATCTCCTTCGTCGTGCCCTGCCACCGTGCGCTCGGCAAGAGCGGCGCCCTGACCGGCTACCACTGGGGCCTGACGCGCAAGCGCGCGATGCTCGGCTGGGAATCGGGCCGGGCCTGACGGTGACAGTGACGGGCTTTGTGTGCCCGGAATGCCGCGATGGCGCCCCTCTTTCATGTTCCCGCCGCAATCGTTAGGTTGAAGCAGAATCATCGAAGTCTCCGGGGACCCACATGTATAAAAAGGCTCTGCTCGTCGCGCTCGCTGCGACCTATCTTTCCGCCTGCACGACGACCGATCCCTATACGGGCGAGCAGAAGGTTTCCAACACGGCGGGCGGTGCAGCCATCGGCGCCGGCATGGGCGCCGTCGCCGGTCTCCTCGTCGGCAACAATCCGGTGCAGCGCCGCAACGCGGCCCTGATCGGCGCGGGTATCGGCGCGCTGGCCGGCGGCGCCATCGGCAACTACATGGATACGCAGGAATCCGAGCTGCGCGCGCAGCTTCAGGGCACCGGCGTTTCGGTTACGCGTAACGGCGACCGCATCATCCTGAACATGCCCTCGAACGTCACCTTCGCGACGGACCAGGATCAGGTCATTCCGCCGTTCTATCCGACGCTCGATTCGGTCGCGACCGTGCTGCGCAAGTTCGACAAGACGCTGATCGACGTCGATGGTCATACCGATTCGGTCGGCAATGCCGGCTACAATCAGGATCTGTCGGAGCGCCGCGCCAACTCCGTGGCCAATTATCTTGCCGCGCGCGGTGTCGATCCCCGCCGTATGTCGGCCATGGGCTACGGCCTCACGCGTCCGATCGCCTCCAATGCATCGGAAATGGGCCGCGCGCAGAACCGCCGCGTCGAAATCTCGATCTCCCCGCTTCGTCAAGGCTGATCCGCGTCAGGCGCGCCTGAGCGCCGGATCGTCGTCGGCCGGGTTGTAGAAGAGGGAGAGCACCAGGCTCTTCGCGATCCGCTCGGCCGTCGCCATGAACCAGGCCTTCGCCTCGGGCGAGGGCGCGATGTCGTCGAGCGTGGCGGAAAACAGGCCGAGCCAGGTCTGGAACAGCGGCGGGTTCATGCCCGCCACACCCTGGTGCGCCATGACCGGCTTGCCGCCATAGCCGCCGTCCTTGAAGGCGACGGCAGACCAGAAGCGGTTCATCTTCTCCATATGCTCTGGCCAGCGTCCGGCCAGCCGCCCATCGAAGACGGGACCAAGTTCCGGATGGGCCCGCACGCGGCCGTAGAAGGTGTCCACCAGCAGCGGAATGAAATCGGCGGTGATGCCGATGGCGTGCATTTCGGCCTCCGCGCGGGCGCGGATGGCGGCGAAATGGGACTGGCGGTCGGGGTCTTGCTCTGTCATGCCGGCAAGATAGGTGCCGCCTGCGGCCTGCGCAATCCGGCCGATCGCCGCAGAGGTTTCAGGGTCCCTTGCGCTCCGGCGCCCATTCCAGCCGCTTATAGTCGAAACCGTATTTCAGCGTGGGTTTGACGATCTCGAAATAGGGCGAGAGGTCGAAGTCGCGCGGCGTATAGAGCGAGTGGTGGCGTATATGCAGGATTTCTTCCCGCGAATAGGGGGAGGTCGCCGCCGCCCGGCCGGGCGCGCGCGTAACCTCCGGCAGGATCGGGTAGCGGATGGCCTCGAAAGCCATGGCGATCAGCGTCGAGCAGATCGCCCGCGTCGGATCGCCCGAGCCGAAGGCGATCATGCGGCGGCGCCAGCGCACCGGCACGGGCGGTGTCGGCAGGAAGTAGCGTAGCATGTCGGTGATGTTCTTCAGGTCGTATTTGAGCCCGAGACGCGAGACCATGAAACCGACCAGCGTATCGCGGTCATCAGGCGTCAGCCCGACCGGACGGCAGATGCGCGTGTTATAGGTGCGGTATTTGGTGAGCGGCACCGCCACGCAGCCTTCGCCGATATTGACCTCGATAAGCTGCGGCCGTTCCATCGTCGGCCGCGCCGCCTGGTCGAGCGTCAGCGGGACCTCGTCGCCGACGAAGAGAGCCGCGTGGGACCAGGTCGATTGCGTCAGATACTTGATCGCCGCCGAGACCTTCTGGTTGCCCTCCACCAGCAACACATCGCCGGGGCGCAGCGTGCGCGCCAGCGTTTCAGGATCCGAAGGCGTATAGGGCTCGTAGCCCGAGGTCTGGCTTTGCAGACGGTCGGCGAGACGGCGGCCGAGACGATCGAGCAGCGTGTCGCGGCTTGCGGAAAGCGGCTTCAGTCCGGCGGTCACGTCTCGTCCCTTGCTGTCACACCAGCCCACTCTAGCGCCCGGCGGCACCGCATGTCGAGCTTGACGCCAAGATGGTAAGTCCTATATTTAGAATAATTCTAAACTGGAATGGCCGCCAATGTTCTCCCGTCTCCTCCGCCCTGGCAAACGCAGTCTCGAATCGCTCAGCGAACAGGAAATCCTGGCACTCGCCATCTCCTCGGAAGAGGATGACGGGCGCATCTATCTCGCCTATGCCGATGCCCTGCGTGAGGCCTATCCCCACTCGGCCCGCGTCTTCGAGGAGATGGCGGCGGAGGAAAGCCATCACCGCCAGATGCTGATCGATCGCCACATCGCCCGTTTCGGCGATCGCATCCCGCTGGTGCGGCGCGAGTTCGTGCGTGATTTTCCGGAGCGCAAGCCGGACTGGCTGATCGCCAACATGTCGCTGGAGGCGATCCGTGAACAGGCGGAAGCCATGGAGGCGTCCGCGCATCGGTTCTACCTGACGGCCGCCGCCCGTACGCAGGACGCAGCCACGCGCAAGCTTCTGGGTGATCTGGCGCTGGCGGAGAAGTCGCACGAATCGCTCGCCCGGCGGCTCGGCGAGCAGCACACGCCCGCCGACGTGAAGGCGCAGGAAGACCAGACGGCCCGCCGGCAATTCATCCTCACCTATGTGCAGCCCGGCCTGGCAGGTCTGATGGACGGCTCGGTCTCGACGCTGGCGCCGATTTTCGCCGCCGCCTTCGCCACACAGGATACCTGGCAGACCTTCCTCGTCGGTCTCTCGGCATCGGTCGGTGCGGGCATTTCGATGGGGTTCACGGAAGCGGCCCATGACGACGGCAAGCTGTCGGGACGCGGATCGCCGATCAAGCGCGGCCTCGCGTCGGGCATCATGACGGCGCTGGGCGGGCTGGGCCACGCGCTGCCCTACCTGATCCCGAACTTCATGCTGGCGACGACCATCGCCGTCCTGGTCGTATTCGTGGAGTTGTGGACCATCGCCTTCATCCAGAACCGGTATATGGAGACCCCGTTCCTGCGTGCGGCGATGCAGGTGGTGCTGGGCGGCAGCCTCGTTCTGGCCGCCGGTATCCTCATCGGAAATGCTTAAGGCGGAAGCGCCGCCTTAGCGACGCGTCGTCCGGTTCATGTCGCGCACGACCCAGCGGTAGAAGAGATAAACGCCGAAGGCCATGGCGGCCAGCGGCAGAAGATTGGCGACAGAATCCATTTCGACCTCAATTGACCTCCCCCGCGAGGCAATTAAGCGGTCGTTAACCAGACTGCAATGCTGAAAACGGCGATGGTGCGTTCACAAAACGCGACCATCGTTCATGAAAAGCAAAACGGGGCGTCTCCGCCCCGTTTTCATCTGGGTCAGGCACGCAGCGTGCCGCCGGTGGTTTTCACCACATTGCCGACGATCCTCGCCGTCAGCGCCTCGAAATCCTCGTCCGTCAGCGTCTTGTCGACCGGCTGGATGACGACCTCGATGGCGACGGACTTCTTGCCCTCGCCAAGCGAAGCGCCCTCAAACACGTCGAAGACATTGACGGCGGAGATCAGCTTGCGGTCGGCACCGGTCGCGGCGCGGACGATCGCACCCGCTTCCACCGTCTTGTCGACGACGAAGGCGAAGTCGCGCTTCACGGCCTGGAAGGGCGAAAGGTCGAGCGCCGGCTTGGTGCGCGTCGCCTTCTTCTTCGGCTCGGGCATGGCATCGATGAAGATCTCGAAGCCGCAAAGCGCACCGGAGACATCCAGCGCGCCGAGGGTCTTCGGATGGAACTCGCCGAAATAGCCGAGAACGATCTTCGGACCCATCTTGATCGTGCCGGAGCGGCCGGGATGATACCATGCCGGCGCACCGGGCTCGATCTGCACATTGCCCATCGGCAGGCCGCAGGCCTCGATCACGGCGAGCGCATCGGCCTTGGCGTCATAGACATCGACCGGCTTGCCGCCGCCCTTGGCGGCATTCGACCAGAGGCGGCCGGAACCGGCGAGGCTCGCCGTGCCGCGGCGCACACCACCGGCAACCCGACGCTGGCCCTCGGGACGGTCGTTCTCGTAGGTGCCGGAGACTTCGAACAGCGCGACATCGCCGTAACCCTTGTCGGCATTGCGCTGGGCGGCTGCGAGCAGGCCCGGCAGCAGCGAGGGGCGCATGTCGGACATGTCGGATGCGATCGGGTTCGACAGCGCGAGCGACGGCGCGCCGCCGCCGAACAGCTCGGCATGGGCCTTCGGGATGAAGGACCAGGTGACGGCTTCCAGCATGCCGCGGGCGGCCAGTGCCCGCTTGGCAAGGCGCGTGCGGATCTGCAGCGTCGTCAGGATACGGCCATTGACCGCCGCATGGCTTTCGAGCGGCGCCGGCTTGATGTTATCGACGCCATGGATGCGCATGACCTCTTCGACGAGGTCCGCCTTGCCGTCGACGTCAGGACGCCAGGAAGGGACGGCAACCGAAACACGCTCGCCCGAGCCCGTCACGGTGAAGCCGAGGCGGGTGAGGATATTGGCGCTTTCGGCTTCCGACACGTCGAGGCCCGTCAGGCGCTTCACTTCCGAGAAGGGGAAGTCCACGACCTTGGGGGTGTAGCCCTTGTAGCCGACGACATCGGCCTTGGCCGGAGTGCCGCCGCACAGTTCCAGCACGATTTCGGTCGCGCGCTCGAGGCCGGGCACCATATATTCCGGGTCCACGCCGCGTTCGAAGCGGTAGCGCGCATCGGTGATGATGCCATGCGAACGGCCGGTCTTGGCGATGTTCATCGGGTCCCAGAGAGCCGATTCGATCAGCACGTCGACGGTGTTCTCGTCGCAGCCCGAATGCTCGCCGCCCATGATGCCGCCGATGGATTCGACGCCGTTGTCGTCGGCGATGACGACGTTGGTCGGGTTCAGCGTGTATTCGCGCGTATCGAGCGCCAGCACCTTCTCGCCCTCTACGGCGCGGCGCACGACGAGGTCGCCCTTCACCTTGGCGGCGTCGAAGACGTGCAGCGGACGGCCCTGGTCGAAGGTCATGTAGTTGGTGATGTCGACGAGCGCGTTGATCGGGCGAAGGCCGATGGCGATGAGCCGCTGCTGCATCCAGCGCGGGCTCGGGCCATTCTTCACACCACGCACGAGGCGCAACGCAAAGCCGGGGCACAGATGATCGTCGCCGCCAAGCTCCAGCTTCACCTTGACCGGCGTCTCGCCCTCGACCTTGAAGGACGGTGTCTTCGGCGTCTTGAGGGTGCCAAGGCCGGAGGCGGCGAGGTCGCGGGCGATGCCGTAGATGCTCGTGCAGTCCGGACGGTTCGGCGTCAGGTTGATCTCGATGACCGGATCGTCAAGCCCGGCATAGCCGGCATAGCTCTGACCCACAGGCGCATCGGCCGGAAGCTCGATGATGCCGTCGTGGTTGTCGGAAATCTCCAGTTCCTTTTCCGAGCACATCATGCCGCGGCTTTCGACGCCGCGGATGTTGCCGACCGAAAGCGTGACGTCGATGCCGGGCACGTAGGTGCCGGGGGCGGCGAAGGCACCGATGAGCCCGGCGCGCGCGTTCGGCGCACCGCAGACGACCTGGATCGGATCGCCCTTGCCCGTATCGACCTTCAGCACGCGCAGCTTGTCGGCGTTGGGATGCTGCTCGGCCGAGACGACCTTGGCGATGACGAAGGGCTTGAACGCCGCCTTGTCGTCGACATCTTCCACTTCAAGGCCGATCGCCGTCAGCTTCTCGCAGATCTCGTCGAGCGAGGCGTCGGTGTCGAGATGGTCCTTCAGCCAGGAGAGCGTGAATTTCATGGATAGTTTCTCCTTGGATGCCGGTTATGCGCTCAGCCCGCCGAACAAGGTCGGCATGTCAAGCGGGCGGAAACCGTAGTGGCTGAGCCAGCGGACATCGGCGTTGAAGAAGTCGCGCAGGTCGGGCATGCCGTATTTCAGCATGGCGATGCGGTCGAGGCCCATGCCCCAGGCAAAGCCCTGGTATTCGTCCGGGTCGAGACCGCCGGCACGCAGCACGTTCGGGTGAACCATGCCGCAGCCCAGGATTTCCATCCAGTCGGTGCCTTCGCCGAACTTGACGATCGGACCGGACGAGCGGTCGCACTGGATGTCGACCTCGAAGGACGGCTCGGTGAATGGGAAGAACGACGGGCGGAAGCGCATGGTGACGCTGTCGACCTCGAAGAAGGCCTTGCAGAACTCTTCCAGCACCCAGCGCATATTGGCGACATTGGCCTTCCTGTCGACCACGAGGCCTTCGACCTGGTGGAACATCGGCGAATGGGTCGCGTCGCTGTCCTGGCGATAGGTCTTGCCGGGAATGATGATGCGGATCGGCGGCTTTTGCGCTTCCATCGTGCGGATCTGCACCGGCGAGGTGTGCGTGCGCAGCACCTTGCGGTCGCCGTTCTCGTCCGCCGGGAAGAAGAACGTGTCGTGCATCTCGCGGGCCGGGTGGCCTTCGGGGAAGTTCAGCGCCGTGAAGTTGTAGTAGTCGGTCTCGACGTCGGGGCCTTCGGCGATCGAGAAGCCCATATCGGCGAAGATGGCGGTGATCTCGTCGACGATCTGGCTGATCGGATGGATGCGGCCGCGTTCGGCGGGCGACGAGCGGACCGGCAGGCTTACATCGACCGTCTCGGCCTTGAGGCGGGCATCGATGGCCGCGTCGCGCAGCGCCGTCTTGCGCGCGTTGATCGCGTCGGTGACGCGTGTCTTCAGCGCATTGATGGCCGCGCCGCGCGTCTGGCGCTCTTCCGGCGACATGGTGCCGAGCGTCTTCAGGAGTTCGGAGACGGAGCCCTTCTTGCCGAGTGCGGCGACGCGCACGGCTTCGATCGCCGCTTCGTCGGAGGCGGCTGCGACATCGGCCAGAAGCCCGGATTCCAGTGTTTCGAGTTCAGTCATCTTTACCTGCTTTGCTTGCATCGGCCGCGCGAGGGGCCAGGAGAACCTCGGACAGATAGCCGGTTGCGGCGAGGAAGCGCCGCAGATCACTACCCATGTGAACGCGCCCGATCAATCGGGTCGGCGACAAAAACTTGGCCAGGAACCGGATCATGGTCGCCAGCGCCGCCTCGGTCTCGGGCGGTGCGGCGGCGCGCCACGCGCCATAGGCCTGCCGCGCCGTGGCCTCGCCCAGGCGGGCGCGATCCGTCAGTTGGAGAAAGAGCAGCCACAGGTCGCGGGCCTGCGCATCGGCAAGCGGCATGGCGGCCTCCGGCTCCTCCTCGAAATCCATGAAGCCGATGCCGTCGCCCGCCACGAAGAAATCGCGCGGGTGCGGCCGGCCATGGCAGAGGCCCTTGGCATGCAGCGCGCCGAGATCGGCGGCACAGCGCACCAAAAGCGCGTCGTGGGCCGCCGGGTCGGTATCGCGCAGGGCATCCAGGCGGGTCGTGACGGTCGGCGCGACGTCGGACAGCACCAGCGCGTTTCCGGAGGCGTAGAGCATCTGCGGCACCGGTATGCCATGGTCGGCGAAGGTCTCGATACGGCGGATCTCGCGTGCCGTCATGCCCTTGCTGTCGAGCGCGGGCGAGGGCCGCAGGAACGGCAGGCCGAACAGGTTGGCCAGGCCCGTCTGCGCCTTCGTCCAGACCGGCGGACGCTCCGTGCCGTAGCGCTTGATCCAGACGGCGCCGAACGACAGGTCCACGCGCTCCACCCGGCGCGTCTCGCGGGTCAGCGCGGCAAGCAGCGTCTCGATGTCCCCATCGGTCATATGGGGGATGTTGCCGAGCGCGGTGTGCCTGCCATCCATGGTTGGAAATCCTGCCGTCAAAAGAAAAACCCGCACCGGTTCCCCGGCGCGGGTTTCACAACGAATGAAAGTGGTTGTGAGCGCCGGTTAGTTTACGGCGGCCTCAAACTCGTTCTTCGTGCCGGCGTCCTTGAGGTATTCCAGAGCCTTCTTGGAGGCAGCGACGAGCGCGCCGAAAGCTTCGGTCTCATGGATCGCCATGTCGGACAGGACCTTGCGGTCGACTTCGATGCCGGCCTTGTTCAGGCCGTCGATGAAGCGGCCATAGGTCAGGCCATGCTCGCGGACGGCAGCGTTGATGCGCTGGATCCAGAGAGCGCGGAAGTTGCGCTTGTTGACCTTGCGGTCGCGGTAGGCGAACTGCTTCGAACGGTCAACCGCGGCCTTGGCGGCGCGGATGGTGTTCTTGCGGCGGCCGTAGAAACCCTTGGCTGCCTTCAGCGTCTTCTTGTGCTTGGCGTGCGAGGTGACGCCGCGTTTTACACGTGCCATGTCATGATCTCCTTAACGTATCAAATTGCTCGAGAAGTCTCAGAGACCGTTCGGCAGGTAGTTCTTGATGACCTTCTTGCCATCGGCTTCGGCCAGCACCATGGTGCCGCGCGCGTCGCGAATGAACTTGTTGGTACGCTTGATCATGCCGTGGCGCTTGCCGGCTGCGGCGGCCAGGACCTTGCCCGATGCGGTGATCTTGAACCGCTTCTTGGCAGACGATTTCGTCTTCATCTTGGGCATTTTGCTACTCCATTCTTCTTGAATTCGAGCCGCGTGACGATGCACGGCTCCAGCGTAAAGAACGGCCACGGCATGCCCTGCCGGACCGTTCGGACGGCGGCTTGTAACCGATGTCCTTCAAAAGCGCAACCGGAATCCTCGCCTGCCGCGGGTTCGGGGCGCGGAAATGGAAAAGCCGCCCCGGAAGGCGGCTTTGATCCGTTCAGCGCGGGGCGCCGAGAAAGGGGCTCACCGCGGGGCGAGCACCATCATCATCTGGCGTCCCTCGAGCTTCGGCTCGGCTTCGACCTTGGCGATCGTCAGCGTGTCTTCCTTGACCTGCTGGAGAAGCTTCATGCCGAGTTCCTGGTGGGCCATTTCACGGCCGCGGAACTTCAGCGTCACCTTCACCTTGTCGCCTTCTTCGAAGAAGCGGTTCATCGCCTTCATCTTCACGTCGTAGTCGTGCGTGTCGATGTTCGGGCGCATCTTGATTTCTTTGATCTCGACGATCTTCTGCTTCTTGCGCGCTTCGGCCGCCTTCTTCTGGTTGGCGTATTTCAGCTTGCCGAGGTCAAGGATCTTGCAGACGGGCGGTTCGGAGTTCGGCGCGATCTCCACGAGATCGAGGCCGGCCTCTTCAGCCATGCGGAGTGCCTGATCGGTGGGGACGGTGCCGTGGTTCTGGCCTTCGGCATCGATGAGCTGGACGCGGGGAACCCGAATTTCCTTGTTGGAGCGCGGCCCGTCCTTGACGGGGGCTTCCGCTTTGAATGGTCTGCGAATGGTCGTGTTCTCCTCGAACTGTTTCGAAAGTGTATGAATCTGCGCGTCGACCAGGACATTTGCCCGCCTGCCGGCGTTTTTTCGGCAATGTGTTGATCGCGCTTGTGAAGTCAATAGCACGGCGCGCGGAAAAAATCACCACCTGTCCTTGCGCTTGCGAATCTGGTCTAGGTCTGGCGCAAGAGCCGGTTTCGCGGGTGGTTTTTCGCAGCCGGGCGCAGGAACGGGAGATAGGCATGACGGGCGCGAACGGCAATGGGCAGGCGGCGGAATTCATCACGGTGGGCACCGGCGACGCGGCGCGGCGCATCGCCATCGCGCTTCAGCTGCCCGCTGCCGGCAATGATCTCGCGCATTTCGTCTGGCTCGGCGGCTACCGGTCCGACATGTCCGGCACCAAGGCCGTCGAGCTCGCCGGCCTTGCCGCCCGCCTCGGCACCGGCTGCCTGCGCTTCGACTATTCCGGCCACGGTGCGTCCGGCGGTGCCTTCGTCGACGGTACGATCTCGCGCTGGCTGGAGGAATCGCTGGCAGCCATAAAGCACGCGGCCAGTACAATCGGAGCCCGGCGCATCGTTCTCGTCGGCTCGTCGATGGGCGGCTGGATCGCCCTGCGCGCCGTCGCCGAGCTTGCCCGGCAGAGCGATATCGACATCGCCGGCCTCGTGCTGATTGCGCCCGCGCCGGATTTCACCTCCGAACTCATAGAGCCGAGCCTCACCGATGCCGAGCGCACGGCTTTGGCCGAGCGCGGCCAGTTCGAGGAGCCGACACCCTACGGTCCCGACCCGAACATCTATACGCTCAAGCTCATCGAGGACGGCAGGAACAACCGCGTCCTGACCGGTGCCATCGAGACCGGCTGCCCGGTCCATATCCTGCAGGGCATGGCCGATCCCGACGTGCCCTATGCCCATGCCGTGCGCCTGATGGAGCACTTGTCCGGCGACGACGTGGTGCTGACGATGATCCGCGATGGCGATCACCGCCTGTCGCGGCCGCAGGACATCGCCAAGATCCTCGAGGCCGCCGAAACGCTGGCGTGCGGGCAATAGGGGCGCCGGCGTGTCGCGCCGGTCACATCTTAACCATATTCCAGCATCGCCAATTCTGATGATTGACGAGAGGGCCGCCTGACCGTTAACTCTTTATTAACGATAGGGGACGGTTCATGGCACGAATGATTGGTGCAAAGGCTGGGGCTGCGGCGTTTTTCGCGGTTCTCGTCTCTTCTTCCTCGGCCTTTACCGCGCCGGCATCGGCGCTTTCCATGACAACAGGCGGCGTTACTTCGCAGCCGATCGGCCATTACGAATTCTGTCAGAGTCACGCATCCGAATGCCGCGCCGGCGCACGCGCCCAGGCGCCCGCCAAGGTCACGGAGTTCGGCTGGGAGACGGTCCGCCAGATCAATGCCCGCGTCAATCGCGACATCACGCCGATGACGGACAAGGAACTCTACGGCAAGGACGAGTTCTGGACCTATCCCGATAGCGGCGCCGGTGACTGCGAGGACTTCGTGCTCCTCAAGCGCCGCATGCTGATGGAAAAGGGTTTCGCGGCGGGCGACCTGCTGATCACCGTCGTGCGCAAGCCCGATGGCGAAGGCCATGCCGTTCTCACCGTGCGCACCACGCAGGGCGATTTCGTTCTCGACAATCTCAACAACGATGTGAAGCTCTGGACCGAAACGTCCTACCGCTACCTGAAGCGCCAGGCCTCGTTCCACGCTGGCCGCTGGGTCTCCATCGAAAACGGCGACGCCGTCATGGTTTCGTCGGTCGGCCAGTAAGGCCGCACGTCTCAACATATCTCGAAAAGAAAAACCCCGCTGTTCAGGCGGGGTTTTCTCTGTTGCGGTAACGTCCTGATATCAGGCGGCCGGCTGCTTGGTCTTGCGCAGGTAGGGCAGCACCGTGTCAAAGGATCCGAAGCGCGCGATGGCATCCTCGTTCGAAACGGCGGCGGTGATGATGACGTCGTCGCCCTGCTGCCAGTTGGCCGGGGTTGCGACCTGGTGCTTGCTGGTGAGCTGGATGGAATCGATGGCGCGCAGGATTTCCGGGAAGTTGCGGCCGGTCGTCATCGGGTAGGTGAGGATCAGCTTGATCTTCTTGTCGGGACCGATGACGAAGACGGAGCGCACCGTCGCGTTGTCGGCCGGCGTGCGGCCTTCCGAGCTCTCGCCGGCAGCGGCGGGCAGCATGTCGTAGAGCTTGGCGACGGCGAGGTCCTTGTCGCCGATCAGCGGATAGTCCACGTCGAAGCCGGTGGCGGTGCGGATGTCGGCCTTCCACTTGGCATGGCTCTCGACCGGATCGACGGAGATGCCGATGATCTTGACGCCGCGCTTGCGGAATTCGCCCTCGATGCCGGCCATGGCGCCAAGCTCGGTGGTGCAGACGGGCGTGAAGTTCTTCGGGTGCGAGAAGAGAACGGCCCAGCCGTCGCCGATCCATTCATGGAAGTTGATGGTGCCGGCGGTGGTTTCGGCGGTGAAGTCCGGAGCGATATCGTTGATGCGAAGGCTCATGTCTCGTCCTCTCTGTCTTGCGGGGTCGCAGGCACAGGCCCGCGAAAAGTGTAACCGTGGCGGTAGATAGACCGAAAAGGCCGGATTGCCTATAGCGGTCCGGTGTCATTCTGCACGCCCCGGTGGCTGCAACTTTTCGTCATTTCAAAGGGTTGGGAGAAGCCTTTCGGCGAGACCCGGCCGACGCGCCAAATCGTTCCGCCACGCGTGCCTATGGTGGAAAGGCGATTTTATTTCACCTTTGGCCTGAAAGGACGCTCAGGCGCCGAATTCGGCCCGCCCGCTCGTGAGGTCGATGACGAGGCGGCTGGTCTCCTCGGCCTGTTCGGCCGGGACGCGGAAGACGAGCCGTGCGCCACTCTCGTGAAACGCCTCGTCGTCCATCAGGAGGCCGGGCAGGGCGGCAAGGCGGGCCCTGACCAGCGCGAGGTCGGAGAAGCCGAGCGAGACGGCAAGCGTGGCGCGTTCGACATATTCCGTCTTGGCGGCCGCGCGCAGGCAGAGCGCCGCCGTGCCGCCATAGGCGCGGATGAGGCCGCCGCTGCCGAGAAGGATGCCGCCGAACCAGCGCGTCACCACGACGAGCGTCCGGTCCAGCGCCTGTCCGTCGATCGCCTGGAGAATGGGTTTTCCGGCGGTGCCGCTCGGTTCGCCGTCGTCGCTGAAACGGTAGGCCTGGCCGATGCGCCAGGCCCAGCAATTGTGGTTGGCGGAAGGATCGGAAACCTCCGCCAGCCGCGCTTTCGCGTCTGCCTCGGTGTCGATAGGACAGGCAATGGCGAGGAACCGGCTCTTGCGGATCTCCTGCTCGAAACGTTCGGTCTGGTCGAGTGTGTACAAGCGGCGGTTTCCGGTGGCGTCCACGCCGTCTCGTAGCGCTTCGCGGCACGCCGCATCAAGCATTGAATAGATTACCAATTTTATGGACTATTGACAGCCGCCACGTTTTTGCCATGATGATGACCGGATCTTAACCAGAACGGAAGCGATGGCATGATGTATCTCGGTGGCGTGACGCTCGGCTACTTCAACCTCTATCCGGTCGGCTTTCAGCCGAAGACCGAAGACACGCGGTCCGCCGGCACCCCCGGTGAAACCGAGGCTGCGGATGGAACGCAGGAGACCCTGCCGCTCGAAGGCAGCCGCCTTTCCTCTGCGCGTCGTCCTGTGCAGTGGCCGACGCACGTCTTCTTTTGATTTTGAGCGCGCCGCTTTGAGGCGGTGACGGTCAGGGCAGCGACGGGCAGGTTCCCGCTTTTGCGGCAAGCGCGCCGCCGGTGACGAGGGCGGCTAGCTGCGGGCGGTCGCCATCGGCTGTGGGCTGGATGTTCAGCGGCTCGCTGGCCGGCCACCAGTCTCCCGCCGCCCAATAGGTCCAGCCGGTCCACACGGCGTTTTCGCGGTGGACCAATGCGGTCATGCGGGCGAGACCGTCGAGGCAGGCCGGCTCGGCCGATCCGCCGAATTCTCCCAGAAAACCACGCTTGCCGTTGCGCTTCAGCCAGTCGGTGAAGCGCTCCAGGGCCTTCACGGCATCGTCGGCGCGTTCGCAGGTGCTCGCCTTGCCGGAAAAATCCCCATCGAGATATTGGTGCACCTCGTAGGCATTGTTGTCCGCCGGGTCCTGGATGCCGAGCATGACCGTGCCGTTGGCGCCGCCATCCCGCTCCTCTTCCCAGCTGTGCGCACCGGTCCAGATCGTGCCGGGCACCAGCACCAGATTGTTCGCGCCGGTATCGCGGATCGCCGCGATGGCGGCGTTGGCGGAGGCAAGCCATTGGGTCGCCGGCACGTCGTGCGGCTCGTTCATCAGCCCGAACTGCACGCCCGCATCCTGCTTGTAATCAGCCGCAAGCCGGCTCCAGAAATCGGCGAAGGCGCTGTCGGGCACGGCGGCCGAACCCACCTGCTGGTCACCGTAATAGGCGTAGTTGTGCGGATCGAGGATGACCGTCATGCCGGCCTTGCGCAGGGCCTTGACCGTATCGGAGAGGCGCTTGCGCTCCGCCTTGTCGAAGCTTCGGTTGAGCCGCGGCTGGAGGCGTTCCCATTTGAAGGGCAGGCGCACCGCATTGAAGCCCTTGTCCGCGAAATAGGTGATCGTCTCGTCGGACGGATAGGCATAGTCCTTGCCGTAGGTGCCGCGCCCCTGGCCGAATTCCGCGCCCGCGAGATTGATGCCCGAAAGGCAGGCCGCGCTCGCCTGAAGGGGAAGTGCAATTGCCGTCATAGCCGCCACCAGCCGAAGAACCGGCGTCGTACCGGATGGGGATCGCATGCCATTTCTCCGTGCCGTTCGTCGCGGGGGATAACACTCCGATGGCCTTAAGGCGACGTTAAGGCGCGCTGCCGGGCCGCAAACAGGATTAAGAGATTGCAACCGCCGGTCCGCCCGGTTAGAGGCGAAGGCCTCCACGCCTCGTCCCTTGCCGACAACAGGTTGCCTCATGTCCGTATCCCCGCCTTCAGCGCCTTTCTCCTCCGGCAGACGCCATCCGCTGCGGGTGCTGCTTTCGCTTGTCAGCGAGGAGAAGGGCCGCGTCGCCAGGGCGGTCGCGGCGTCCGTCATCAACAAGATCTTCGACGTGATGCCGGAAATCCTCATCGGCATCGCGCTGGACGTGGTGGTGCGCGGCAAGGATTCCTTCGTGGCGCAGATCGGCATCACCGATCCCGTGCATCAGCTGACGCTGCTCGGCATCGCCACTTTCCTCATCTGGTTCGGGGAATCGCTCTTCGAGTATTTCTACCAGATCCTGTGGCGCGGCCTGGCGCAGGACGTGCAGCATCGCCTGCGCATTATGTGCTACGACCATGCCCAGCATCTGCCCACGAGCTTCTACGAGGAGAACCGGTCGGGCGATCTCGTGGCCGTGCTGAACGACGATATCAACCAGCTCGAGCGTTTCCTCGACCGCGGCGCCAACGAGCTCATCCAGACCTTTGCCGCCGTCATCCTCGTCGGGG
Organism: Shinella oryzae; assembly: GCF_023038235.1. Classification (NCBI taxonomy): domain Bacteria; kingdom Pseudomonadati; phylum Pseudomonadota; class Alphaproteobacteria; order Hyphomicrobiales; family Rhizobiaceae; genus Shinella; species Shinella oryzae. Next base: position 93,125 of record NZ_CP081987.1, read on the forward strand.
CGGTGTTCTTCATCGTCAGCCCGCTGATCGCCGTCGTCGCGTTCACGCCGGTTCCTGTCATCATCGCGGGGGCCTTCTGGTTCCAGCGCCGCGCCCAGGCGCGTTACGATGCGGTGCGCGCGCGCGCCGGCGGGCTTGGTGCGCGGCTCACCACCAACCTGCAGGGGCTCCAGACCATTCGCGCCTTCGGTGCGGAGGCCCGCGAGACGGCGGCGTTAAACAAGGAGAGCCGGGCCTATGTCGACGCCAACCGGGCGGCGATCCGCGTGTCCTCCGCCTTCATTCCGATCATCCGCATGGCGATCCTGTCCGGCTTCCTCGCCACCTTCCTCATCGGCGGCTGGCTCACGCTGACCGGCCAGATGCAGGTGGGCGCCTATGGCCTGCTCGTCTTCCTCACCCAGCGCCTGCTCTGGCCGATGACCGGTCTTGCCGAAATCGCCGACCTCTATGAGCGCGCCATGGCCTCGACGCGCCGCATCCTGCGCCTGCTCGACGAGCCGCGCGGCGAACCGCATGGCACGCACGATGCGCCTGTGTCCGGCCGCTTCGAACTTGATGGCGTCGGCTTCCGCTATGCGACCAGCCCCGGCGGCGTCACCGATATCAATCTTGCGATCCGCGCGGGCGAAACGGTCGCGCTGGTCGGGCCGACGGGCAGCGGCAAGTCGACGCTCATCAAGCTGCTCGGCCTGTTCATCCGCCCGCAGAAGGGCGCGATCCGGCTCGATGGCGTGCCGTTGGCAGACTGGTCCGGCGAGCGCCTGCGCAGGAGCATGGCCTGGGTGCCGCAGGAGGTGACGCTGTTCTCCGGCTCGATCGCCGACAACATCGCCTATGGCAAGCCGTCCGCAAGCCGCGAGGAGGTCGAGGCGGCGGCCCGGCTTGCCGAGGCCGACGCCTTCATTCGTGCGCTCCCGGACGGTTACGAAAGCCAGATCGGTGAATATGGCCAGAAGCTTTCGGGCGGTCAGCGCCAGCGTATCGCGCTTGCCCGCGCGTTGCTGATCGATCCCGCCATCCTCATCCTGGACGAGGCGACAAGCGCCGTCGACAACGAGACCGAAGCGGCGATCCAGCGCTCGCTCGCCAGGATGAAGGGCCAGCGCACCGTCATTCTCGTGGCGCACCGGCTGAGCACTGTCGTCCATGCCGATGCCATCCACGTGATGGACGATGGTCGCATCATCCAGTCCGGCCCGCACGACCGGCTTGTCGAATGCCCCGGCTTGTACCGCACGCTCTGGAACATCCAGACGGGGCACGCGGAGATGAACGAGACGGTATAACCGCCCCTCAGTGCGCCTCGTCCCAGTTATGGGCGGCGCGCGCATCCACCTTCAGCGGCACCTTCATGGAAAGCGCCGGCATCGAGGCGTTTTCCATGACGTCGACGATGACGGGGATGGTCTTTTCGACCTCGCCGTCCTCGACCTCGAAGATCAGTTCGTCATGCACCTGCAGCAGCATGCGGGCCGAAAGGCCCGCGGCGGCAAGCGCCGGCTCCATCTTCACCATGGCGCGGCGGATGATGTCGGCTGCCGAACCCTGGATGGGCGCGTTGATCGCCGCGCGTTCGTTGAAGGCACGCACCGACGGATTGGACGACTTGATTTCTGGATAATGCGCGCGGCGGCCGAAGATCGTCTCGACATAGCCGTGTTCGCGCGCAAAGGCCTTCGTGCTGTCCATATAGTCCTTGATGCCCGGGAAGCGCTCGAAATACTTCTTGATATATTCGCCGGCCTCCGAGCGCTCGATGGAGAGCTGGTTGGCCAGACCGAAGGCCGAGATGCCGTAGATGATGCCGAAGTTGATGGCCTTGGCGCGCCGGCGCACTTCGCCCGGCATGCCCTCGACGGGAACGCCGAACATTTCCGATGCCGTCATCGCATGAATGTCGATGCCATCGGCGAAGGCCTGCTTCAGCTGCGGGATATCGGCGACATGGGCGAGCACGCGCAGCTCGATCTGGCTGTAGTCGGCCGAGACCAGCTTGTTGCCGGGCGTCGAGACGAAAGCCGTGCGGATCTTGCGCCCTTCCGCCGTACGGACGGGAATGTTCTGCAGGTTCGGCTCGGAGGAGGAGAGGCGGCCGGTCGTCGTGGAAGCGAGCGCATAGGAGGTGTGCACCCGCTTGGTCTGAGGATGCACGAAGCCCGGCAGCGCGTCGGTATAGGTCGATTTCAGCTTGGTGAGCTGGCGCCAGTCGACGATCTTGCGCGGCAGCGGAATGCCCTGGGCGGCGAGGTCCTCGAGCACCTGTGCGGAGGTGGACCATTGGCCGGTCTTGGTCTTGGAAGCGCCGGTCAGGCCCATCTTGCCGAAAAGGATGTCGCCGAGTTGCTTGGGCGAGCCGATGTTGAAGCGCTCGCCGGCCAGTTCGTAGATTTCCTCCTCGAAGCGGGCGGCCCCCTGGGCCAGCTCGCCGGAAAGGCGCGACAGGACTTGCCTGTCCACGGTGATGCCGCGCTCTTCCATGCGCGCCAGCACCGGCACCAGCGGGCGCTCCAGCCGTTCATAGACGGTCGTCATGCGTTCCGCCGCCAGGCGCGGCTTCAGCACATGCCACAGGCGCAGCGTCACGTCGGCATCCTCGGCCGCATAGGCGGTGGCGCGGGCAATATCGACCATGTCGAAGGTCTGCGCACCCTTGCCGGAACCGGCGACGTCCTTGTAGGCGATCGGCTTGTGGCCGAGCCAGCGCTCCGAAAGCGTATCCATGCCGTGCGTGCCGGCGCCCGCATCGAGCGCATAGGACATCAGCATCGTATCGTCGAAACTCTGCATGGTGATGCCGTGGCGGCGCATGACAAGGTAGTCGTATTTCAGGTTCTGCGCGACCTTCAGGACCGACGGGTCCTCCAGCAGCGCCTTCAGCCGTTCGAGCGCCGCGCGGATCGGGATCTGGCCCTCGGCGAGGCCCCCGCCGAGCAGGTCGCCGACGCCGGTCTTGTGATTGAGCGGCACGTAGCAGGCGCGGATGACCGTACCGGTCGGGTCCTTCGCATTGTCGGCGACGGCAAGCGAGAAGCCGCAGAGCTCGGCCTGCATCGCATCGAGCGAGGTCGTCTCCGTGTCGAAGCCGACGAGGCCGGTCTCGCGCGCGGCGGCAATCCAGCGGTCGAGGCTTGCGAGATCGCGCACCGTCTCATAGGCCGTATGATCGATCGGCGCCGCGGAGAAGCGCTCGGCGCGCCCGCGGGCAAGCGCGGTCGGTGTGTTGGCGTCCGCACCGGCGGTGGGCAGCAGCGTCGCGGCCGCTTCGGCCGCCGTCTCCTCGCCGTCGAGATCAAGCGCCGGGCCGGCGACATCGCCCTTGTCGAGGTCAGGGCCATGGGCTTCCGCACCCCATTCGACCGGCACATCGGCCGCATCGATGGCGCCCGCATCGCAATCGCAGGCTTCGGCGACGCGGCGGGTGAGCGTGGTGAATTCCATGGCCTTGAGGAAGGCGATCAGCCGCGGGCCGTCCTGCGGGTGGAGGATCAGCTCGTCGAGCGTCATGTCGAGCGGCGTATCCGTCTTGAGCGTCACGAGCTGGCGCGAGAGCAGGACGAGTTCGCGGTTCGCGACGATGTTCTCGCGGCGCTTGACCTGCTTGATCTCTTCGGCGCGGGCCAGCAGCGTGTCGAGGTCGCCGTATTCTTCCAGGAGCTGGGCGGCGGTCTTCGGCCCGATGCCGGGCACGCCCGGCACGTTGTCGGTCGAATCGCCCGTCAGCGACTGGAGGTCGATCATCTTTTCCGGCGGCACGCCCCACTTCTCGATGACTTCAGGGATGGAGATCTGCTTGTCCTTCATGCTGTCGTACATCGAGACGTTCTGTGTCACGAGCTGCATGAGGTCCTTGTCGGATGAGACGATGGTGACGTCGGCCCCGTCGGCTTCGGCAAGGCGGGCATAGGTGGCGATCAGATCGTCGGCCTCGTAGCCTTCCTTCTCGATGCAGGGCAGGTTGAAGGCGCGTGTCGCATGGCGGATGAGGCCGAACTGCGGAATGAGATCTTCCGGCGGCGCGGTGCGGTTTGCCTTGTATTGGTCATAAAGTTCGTTGCGGAAGGTCTTCGAGGAGTAGTCGAAGATCACAGCGAAGTGGGTCGGCGTCACGCCCACATCGGTGTTGCGCGCATCCTTCAAGAGCTTCCACAGCATGTTGCAGAAACCTGAGACGGCATTGACCGGCAGCCCGTCCGATTTGCGGTTGAGCGGCGGGATGGCGTGGAAGGCGCGGAAAATGAAGCCCGAGCCGTCGACGAGGAAGAGATGATCACCTTTTTTCATGGGGTGAATGGATAGCGCGGGCGGCTTTCCGCGTCCATCTTTCATTGTGCTCACAAAGGCCTTTCACGGGGCTGAAAAGCCTCACGCGAACGTTACCAATTTGTAATTCTGGCGGGCACTTGGCTCCCTTGAAAAGCCACATTCGGAGCCACAATTATTCATCAACGGCACCTGATCAAAGCCGTTGTCTGGCACACGGCCTGTCCCCCGCCGCGCCAGACAAAGGACAAAGGCCTCATCCCCCTCTCCGGGCCTTTGTCCATAATTCGAAGAAGCCGCCGCGACAAGCCTCCTGTCGTCGGCGGCTTCTCGTTTTCGGGCCCAAGGATCGCTGGCTATGCATTGTCTTCGGCCCTGAACCGGCATAGCTTCCGTGCATGGACTTTGACCGGACGGCGTCGGCGGCATATCTCGCCAATCTCCTGGCGAAGGCGGCGTCCCGTGCCCTTCAGGCGCGGGCGGGCGGAGCGGGCTTCGCCCCCGGGCAGTTTCCGGTCCTGCTCGAATTGTGGAACGGCGACGGCCTCACCCAGCGCGAACTTCTCGACCGCCTCGACATCGAGCAGGCGACGATGGCCAACACGCTCGCCCGCATGCAGCGCGACGGCCTGATCTCGCGCCGGCGTCACCCCAGCGACCGGCGCGCGCAACTCATCTTCCTCACGCCGCGCGGCAAGGCGCTGCGCGAAACGGCCATGACGGCGGCCAGCCAGACCGAGGACGCTCTCTTCCAGGGCTTCCGTCGTTTCGAGCGCGAGCTCCTGCTCGAATACATGCGCATGCTGCTTGCCAATCTCGGCCGCGATCCGCGCGTGTGACCGTCGCGGAAGCGTCATACGATTTGCCCTCCCCGACGCGATCGGTCTAATGTCGGCACGAACACATCTGATTTGCCGCATGAAGGCCCGGACGTTTCCACGCCCGGCGCGGTATTCTCCGGGGATTCTACCATGACCAACATTCTGCCCGTCCTCGATCACGCCATTGCCGGCGTCCCGGCCAGCCTCGAACGCCTGTTCGAACTGGTGCGCATCAAGTCCATCTCCACCGATCCGGCCTTCAAGGCCGAATGCCGCAGGGCGGCCGAGTGGCTGGTGGCGGAACTGCGCTCGCTCGGCTTCGACGCGACGGTGCGTGACACCCCCGGGCACCCCATGGTCGTCGCCCATCACGATGGCGCCAAACCCGATGCGCCGCATGTCCTGTTCTACGGCCACTACGACGTGCAGCCGGTCGATCCGCTGAACCTCTGGGACAACGATCCCTTCGAGCCGGCCGTCCGCGACGCCGCTGGCGGCCGCCGCATCATCACGGGCCGCGGCACGTCCGACGACAAGGGTCAGCTGATGACCTTCGTCGAAGCCTGCCGGGCCTACAAGGAAACGGTGGGCGCGTTGCCCTGCCGCGTTTCCATCCTCTTCGAAGGCGAGGAGGAATCCGGCTCCCCATCGCTGAAGCCGTTCCTCGAGGCCAATGCCGCCGAGCTGAAGGGCGACTTCGCGCTGGTTTGCGATACCAATATGTGGGACGGCGATACGCCGGCCATTTCGGGCGGGCTGCGTGGCCTCGTCGGCGAGGAGATCGTCATCAAGGCGGCCGACCGCGACCTGCATTCCGGCTATTTCGGCGGCGCGGCCGCAAACCCGATCCATGTCCTCGCGGACATCCTCGCCGGCCTGCATGACGAGACGGGACGCGTCACGCTGGAGGGTTTCTACGACGGTGTCGAGGAGACGCCCACCCAGATCAAGGCGGCCTGGGAGACGCTCGGCAAGACCGCCGAAAGCTTCCTCGGCGAAGTCGGGCTTTCCATTCCCTCCGGCGAAAAGGGCCGCTCCGTGCTCGAACTCACCTGGGCGCGCCCGACGGCGGAGGTCAACGGCATCACCGGCGGCTATACGGGTGAGGGCTTCAAGACCGTGATTGCGGCGGAAGCCTCGGCAAAGGTGTCCTTCCGCCTCGTCGGCAAGCAGGACCCGGCGCAGGTGCGCGATGCCTTCCGCGCCTATGTGCGCTCCAGGATCCCGGCCGATTGCTCGGTGACATTCCATGCCCATGGCGGGTCGCCGGCAATCCAGCTGCCTTACGATTCGACTCTGCTGAACAAGGCCAAGTCGGCGCTTTCCGACGAATGGCCCAATCCCGCCGTCATCATCGGCATGGGCGGATCCATTCCCATCGTCGGCGATTTCCAGAAGATGCTCGGCATGGATTCGCTCCTCGTCGGCTTCGGCCTGGCGGACGACCGCATCCATTCGCCGAACGAGAAATACGAGCTGCGGTCGTTCGAGAAGGGTATCCGCTCCTGGGTGCGGATCCTCGCGGCGCTCGCCGCGCGTTGACGCAGATGTGATCGCGAAAGGGACCGGCTTTAATCGCACAAGCGGAAAGACTGGCCTACGGACAAGAGAAAGCCTGCATCGCCATCCGCGATGACAGGCGCGCAAAACGGGGAAAGGATGAGGATGGCGTCACGATGGATCGCGAAAAACCCTTGCCGCAACAGCATGATGCCGGCAGGAGGCGAGGCGGGATGAAGCGTTTGAAGAAGTTCTTCTGGCCGCTCGTCAGCACGCTCGCCATCGCTCTGTCCATCTACATCCTCTACAAGGACCTGCGCGGTCTTTCCCTCGATGAGTTCGTCGCCAGCATCCACGCCATCCCGACATCCGGATGGCTGCTGGCCTGTGTCGCGACACTCGTGGCCTATGCGGCGCTTGCGGCCTACGACCATCTCGCGCTGGAACATCTCGGCCACCGTATCTCGCTGTGGTACATCACGCTCACCTCGTTCACGACCTATGCGCTGTCGCACAATATCGGCGCCTCGGTGTTTTCAGGCGCGCTGGTGCGCTACCGCGCCTATACGTCGAAGGGGCTGACGGGATCGGAGGTCGGCGTTCTCGTCGCCTTCTGCTCCTTCACCTTCGCGCTCGGCACGGTGATGCTGTTCGGCCTCGTCCTGGTGCTGGAGCCGGAGATCATCGAGCGCTTCGCCGATTTTCTGCCGCTGGGAGCGGCCTATTCGACGGGTTTCATCATCCTGGCCCTGGTGGCGCTCTATGTCGTGGGCAGCCTCGTGGGTTTCCGGCCGATCAACACCCGGTGGCTGAAGCTCGAATATCCCAAGCCCTCGCTGGTCTTCCGCCAGCTCTTCATCGCGCCCATCGAGCTGATCGGTGCGGCGGCGATCATCTATTTCGTGCTGCCGGCGGAGGGCAATCCGGGCTTCTTCGTTATCCTCGGCATCTTTCTCGCGTCCTTTTCGGTGGCGCTGCTGTCGCATGCTCCCGGCGGCATCGGCGTGCTGGAACTGGTGTTCATCGCCGGCCTGCCGGATATGGATCCGGCGGCGGTGCTCGCCGCGCTCGCGGTCTTCCGGCTGTTCTACCTGATCATCCCCTTCGTCATGGCGCTGGTGGTGATCCTGATCTATGAGCGATCCCGTTACCTTGCGCGGGTGCGGGAAGGCGAAGACTAGGCGCGGATCTTTCCGGTTCATTCTGCGTTCATTCGAATTATTTCATTCTATGAACCGTCTGAACAACATGAAGAACTATGAACAGTAGGGAGACCGCCATGAAGACATCGATCAAGACCGGCCTTTCGGCAGTCGTGGCCGCGGCCATGTTTGCAACGTCCTTTGTGGCGGTGCCGGCCGTTGCCACGCCGCTGCCGAAAGCCGGCGTCTCGCAGTCCACGGACGTCGAGCAGGTGCAGTACTATCGCGAACGTCATTATCGTGATCGTGACCGTCGCGCGTGGCGCGAGGATCGTCGCGGCTGGCACAATGGCCACCGCGGTTATCGTGAACACCGTCGCGGCTATCGCCGCCATTCGGATGGCTGGTGGTATCCGCTGGCTGCCTTCGGCGCCGGCGCTATCATCGGCGGTGCGATTGCCAATGACGGTTACTCGCGTCCGCGCGAAGCCGGTATCAATCCGCGCCACACCGACTGGTGCTACGCGCAGTACCGCTCCTACCGGGCTTACGACAACACGTTCCAGCCCAACTATGGCCCGCGCCGCGAGTGCCTTTCGCCTTACTATTGAGGCAGTTTCCTCGGGCGGCCTTCGGGCCGCCCGTTCTCTTCACGCCGATTTGGCTCAAAGTCACGGCGACGTGTTCACCGCTTCTTAACGACCCCTTAAATCGCCGCATTTAAAGTCCATCGGACGACGACGTTTCCGAGGGCATATCCGACCGCTTATGGCATCCAACCGAAAATCCCAGCGCATCGAACCGTCTTTCCGGGGTTCCGGGCGACGAGACGACGACGATGATTTCCACGTCGGCGCAGAGGATCGTGTTGTCGATGGCGGCCGCAAGGGCCGCGGCAAAGCCCGCAAGGCGCCGCGTGAGAAACGCGCCTCCTCGCGCCGGCGCGGCGCGTCCGGCGGCTTCTTCGGCCTCGTCCGCCGCCTGTTCTACTGGTGCATCGTGCTGGGTATCTGGGGCGCGATCGGCGTGGGCGGCCTCGTGCTCTATTACGGCGCGCGCATGCCGAGCGCCACGAGCTGGGCCATTCCCGATCGGCCGCCGAACATCAAGATCCTCGCCGTCAACGGCGACGCCATCGCTAACCGCGGAATGACCGGCGGCGAGGCGCTGTCGCTGGAAAACATGTCGCCCTACATTCCCCAGGCGGTGATCGCCATCGAGGACCGGCGCTTCTACTCGCATTTCGGCATCGATCCGCTGGGGCTTGCCCGCGCGATGCTGACCAATGTCACGTCCGGCCGCATGGTGCAGGGCGGCTCGACGCTGACGCAGCAGCTCGCCAAGAACATGTTCCTCTCGCCCGACCGCACGCTGGAGCGCAAGGTGCAGGAAGTGCTGCTCGCCATTTGGCTCGAGCACAAGTACAGCAAGGACCAGATTCTTGCGATGTATCTCAACCGTGTCTTCTTCGGCTCGAATTCCTATGGCGTCGAGGCCGCGTCGCGGCGCTACTTCAACAAGTCCGCCCGCGATGTGAATCTCGGCGAGGCGGCGCTTCTGGCCGGCCTGCTGAAGGCGCCGTCGCGCCTGTCGCCCGCCCGCGACCCGGAAGCCGCCGAAGCCCGCGCGCAGGTGGTGCTGGGCGCGATGCGCGAGGAAGGCTTCATCACCGACACCGAGATCAAGACCGCGATGTCGCAGACGCCCGCGCGGGCGAAGAGCTACTGGTCGGGCGCCCAGTACTATGCCGCCGACATGGTGATGGCGCAGCTGCCCGGCATGATCGGCGACGTCAAGGAAGACCTCGTCATCGATACGACGATCGACCTCGATCTCGAAAAGAAGGCCGAGGAGACGCTTACCTCCCTGCTCGACAAGAGCGGCGCGAAATCCAACGCCTCCCAGGCCGCCCTCGTTTCCATCGACGGCACGGGCGCCATCCGCGCGCTGGTCGGCGGGCGGGATTACGCCACGAGCCAGTTCGACCGGGCGTCCAAGGCCAAGCGCCAGCCCGGCTCCGCCTTCAAGCCCTTCGTCTACGCCGCCGCCCTCGAAGCGGGCCGTTCGCCGCTGTCGGTGCGAAACGATGCGCCCGTCCGGATCGGCAACTGGACGCCCGAGAACTACGATCAGAAATACCGCGGCGAGGTAACGCTCGCCTCTGCGCTTGCCCATTCGCTCAACACGATCGCGGCCCAGCTCGTCATGGAGGTCGGTCCGAACGATGTCGTCAAACTGGCGCGCCGGCTCGGTATCGAATCGGAACTGCAGGCCAATGCCTCGATTGCGCTCGGCACATCCGAAGTCACGCTTGTGGAGCTGACATCGGCCTATGCGCCCTTCATGAACGGTGGCTACAAGGCGACACCGCACATCATCCGCCGTATCTCCACCGCCGAAGGCAAGGTGCTCTACGAGAACACCTACGACAATCCGCCCCGCGTTCTCGAACCCAACATCGTCTCGATGATGAACGGCATGATGATGCGGGTCATCACCGAGGGCACCGGCAAGGCGGCGCGCATTCCCGGCTGGCAGGCGGCGGGCAAATCGGGAACGACGCAATCCTTCCGCGACGCGCTCTTCGTCGGTTATACCAGCAACCTGACGACGGGCGTCTGGTTCGGCAACGACAACGGCGATTCCATGAAGAAGGTCACCGGCGGCGGGCTTCCGGCCCAGGCCTGGAGCCAGTTCATGACCGCTGCCCACGCCGGCCTGACACCGTCGCCGCTCTTCGGAACGGCAGGTGGCGATCCCCTGCAGGAGGGCACGCAGCCGGTGCCGCAGGAAGGCGGCGACGAACTGTTCGACGTCATCTCCCGCACTCTGGGTGTTGACGAGCGCCCGGCAGAAGGTGGCGCGGCCGTCGCGAGCGAGCAGACGCGCTCCGTACCCTTCGACGACGGCCTGACGCCGCCCGCCGATGTAGGCGAACAGCGTCAGCCGGCCACGCGGCGCACGACGCTGCTGGATGTGCTTCTGGGGGGCTAACGGCGTCGCCTATTCTATCCGTAGGCTATAGTGACGTTTGTCGGTGCAAACGGATGGTCGAGCCAAACCCTGATACGTGTTTTTGCGTGTGGAACACGGGCGATTGCGTATTGAGGCTCGTTCGCATCAAATAGAATGAGTTCTTGGTTCGGCGTGTTCAGAATAGTATCGGAATCGGGTTCCCTGGCCTCTGCAACCTCGGAGTAAGGCCCAAGCGTCACATGGGTATCTCCATCGTACCAGTACTCGGCTGGAATATTGACGCAGTCGTCGGAGACATAAATTCCCTGCCTATCCATGTGAACGGGAATGTCGACATTTCGACGACCCGCCGCGTAGAAGCTTACATATTCCGGGGCGATTGACAGGCGTTGCACGCTCATGGCGTCAATATCTCCTCTTTGATAGAAACCCACCTTGCGAGTTACTGCACCACCAACAATGCGGATAAATCCGGCTTGGCTTTCCGACTGAACTTGTACTTGGTGGTCACCGATAAAATGCCCACTGCGTAGACCCGACGTTTTTATACCACACCGGTGGCATCCGTGGGTTCTGCCGATCCGGTCAATCGCCGTCTGCTCCGCTTTGTTAAGTTTTCTATTGGTGGCTGGTGCGGGAATCCATTCCTCTGCATAAGGTCCGATTCCAGTCCGCGGCAACCTGACTTGGAGCGCGCGAAGCCCGCCTTGAGATGGAGGGACAAGGTGAGCGCGCATTTCGACATTGGGCGCCCGCGCACTGGTAGCGTGATTGTAAAAGATCTGGGTCCATCGGAGATCAGCTTCACAAGCAATGGCTTGAATCGCGCCCGCGATTGCGCTTGATTGCAGCGTGCGAGGACGGGCCGGCATTCCTGCGCCGGACGTGCTGATTTTGCGCGCTTTGCGGCCTCGCGATGTCTTGCAGTCGTCTGGAGGGGTCCTTATATACCCCGCAAGGCTACGGATCAGTCCGGGGCTTTCGCTAAGACCATACCATTAGGGGCTGCCAAAAGAATGCCTGAATGGGTTCCGGCAGTTCGCTTGAAGGAGAGAATGACATGGCTAAAGTAATCGGTATCGACCTCGGGACGACCAATTCCTGCGTATCCGTCATGGACGGCAAGGACGCGAAGGTCATTGAAAATGCGGAAGGCGCGCGTACGACCCCTTCGATCGTCGCCTTCAACGATGATGGCGAGCGCCTGACCGGCCAGCCGGCAAAGCGCCAGGCCGTCACCAACCCGGAAAACACCCTGTTCGCAGTGAAGCGCCTCATCGGCCGCCGCTACGACGACAAGCTCGTCGAGAAGGACAAGGGTCTCGTTCCCTACAAGATCATCAAGGGCGACAATGGCGACGCCTGGGTCGAGGCGCAGGGCAAGGGTTACTCCCCCTCGCAGATCTCCGCGATGATCCTTCAGAAGATGAAGGAAACCGCTGAATCCTACCTCGGCGAAAAGGTCACGCAGGCCGTCATCACGGTTCCGGCCTACTTCAACGACGCGCAGCGACAGGCAACCAAGGATGCCGGCAAGATCGCCGGCCTTGAAGTCCTGCGCATCATCAACGAGCCGACGGCTGCGGCACTCGCCTACGGCCTCGACAAGAAGGACGGCAAGACCATCGCCGTCTATGACCTTGGCGGCGGCACGTTCGATATCTCGGTTCTGGAAATCGGCGACGGCGTCTTCGAAGTGAAGTCGACGAACGGCGATACCTTCCTCGGCGGTGAAGACTTCGACATGCGTCTGGTCAACTACCTCGCCGACGAGTTCAAGAAGGACCAGGGCATCGACCTGAAGAACGACAAGCTCGCCCTGCAGCGCCTCAAGGAAGCTGCCGAAAAGGCCAAGATCGAACTTTCGTCCTCGCAGCAGACCGAAATCAACCTGCCGTTCATCACGGCGGATGCTTCCGGTCCCAAGCACCTGACGATGAAGCTGACGCGCGCCAAGTTCGAAGCTCTGGTCGATGACCTCGTCCAGCGCACCGTCGCACCGTGCAAGGCAGCCCTCAAGGATGCCGGCGTCACGGCGGCCGAGATCGACGAAGTCGTTCTCGTCGGCGGCATGAGCCGCATGCCGAAGGTGCAGGAAGTCGTCAAGCAGCTGTTCGGCAAGGAGCCGCACAAGGGCGTGAACCCGGATGAAGTGGTCGCCATGGGCGCCGCCATCCAGGCCGGTGTTCTGCAGGGCGACGTCAAGGACGTTCTGCTCCTCGACGTGACCCCGCTGTCTCTCGGCATCGAAACGCTTGGTGGCGTCTTCACCCGTCTGATCGAGCGCAACACGACGATCCCGACGAAGAAGTCGCAGACCTTCTCGACCGCCGAAGACAACCAGTCGGCCGTGACCATCCGCGTCTCGCAGGGCGAGCGCGAAATGGCTGCCGACAACAAGCTGCTCGGCCAGTTCGACCTCGTCGGCATTCCGCCGGCACCGCGCGGCATGCCGCAGATCGAAGTCACCTTCGACATCGACGCCAACGGCATCGTGCAGGTTTCGGCCAAGGACAAGGGCACCGGCAAGGAGCACCAGATCCGCATCCAGGCTTCCGGTGGTCTGTCCGACGCCGACATCGAGAAGATGGTCAAGGACGCCGAAGCCAATGCCGAGGCCGACAAGAAGCGCCGTGAGGCTGTCGAGGCCAAGAACCAGGCCGAAAGCCTGATCCACTCGTCGGAAAAGTCCCTCAAGGACTACGGCGACAAGGTCACGGAAGCCGATCGCAAGGCCATCGAGGACGCGATTGCCGACCTCAAGACCGCCGTCGAAGCGTCCGAGCCGGACGCCGAGGACATCAAGGCCAAGACCAACACGCTCATGGAAGTTTCCATGAAGCTCGGTCAGGCCATCTACGAGGCGCAGCAGGCCGAAGAGGCCGCGTCCTCGGCTGATGCCGGCGACAACGTCGTCGACGCCGATTACGAGGAAGTCAAGGACGACAAGAAGTCGGCCTAAGCCTCCAGAGATGCCGGCCGCGTTCTTTGCGGCCGGTGCCGTTGGATAGCAGGAAGGCGGAAGTCAGCGCGAAGGGAAACAAGGTACCATGATCACTCCCGTTTTTCGCGGCGACGATGTCATGGCCTTTCCTTCGCCGGCTTCCGCCTTTTTTCATGCGCATTTTTCGCTCGCGCAGGCTAAGGCAAGCTTCCAGGTCCATAACAAGAAGACCGTTCCCACGAAACGGACGTGAACCCGAATGGCAAAAGCTGATTTTTACGAGACGCTGGGTGTCTCCAAGACCGCCGACGAGAAGGAGCTGAAAAGCGCCTTCCGCAAGATGGCGATGAAGTATCACCCGGACAAGAATCCCGGCGATGCCTCTGCCGAACAGAAGTTCAAGGACGTCAACGAGGCCTATGAAACGCTCAAGGACCCGCAGAAGCGCGCGGCCTATGACCGTTACGGCCACGCCGCCTTCGAGCAGGGCGGCATGGGCGGCGGCGGCTTCGGCGGCGGCGGTTTCCAGGGCGGCGGCTTCTCCGACATCTTCGAGGACATCTTCGGCGAGATGATGGGCGGCGGCCGCCAGCGGCGTTCGGCCGGTGGGCGCGAGCGTGGCGGCGACCTGCGTTACAACATGGAAATCTCGCTGGAAGAGGCCTATGTGGGCAAGACCGCGCAGATCCGCGTCCCGACGTCGATCACCTGCGACGTCTGTTCCGGCTCCGGCGCCAAGCCCGGCACCAGCCCCAAGACCTGCGCCACCTGCCAGGGCTCCGGGCGCGTGCGTGCCGCACAGGGCTTCTTCTCCGTCGAGCGCACCTGCCCGACTTGCCATGGCCGCGGCCAGACGATCAGCGATCCCTGCACGAAGTGCCACGGCAACGGACGTGTCACGGAAGAGCGCTCGCTGTCGGTCAATATCCCGGCTGGCATCGAGGACGGCACGCGCATCCGGCTGTCCGGTGAAGGCGAGGCAGGCCTTCGCGGCGGCCCCGCGGGCGACCTCTATATCTTCCTGTCGGTAAGGCCGCACGAGTTCTTCCAGCGCGATGGCGCGGATCTCTACTGTGCCGTACCGATCTCCATGACGACGGCAGCGCTCGGCGGCACCTTCGATGTCGCGACGCTCGATGGGACCAAGTCGCGCGTCTCGGTGCCGGAGGGCACGCAGGCCGGCAAGCAGTTCCGCCTCAAGGGCAAGGGCATGCCGGTGCTGCGTTCGTCGCAGGTCGGCGATCTCTATATCCAGATCCAGATCGAGACGCCGCAGAAGCTGACCAAACGCCAGCGGGAACTGCTCAAGGAATTCGAGGAGATTTCCTCGAAGGACAACAATCCGGAATCATCGGGTTTCTTTGCCCGGATGAAGGAATTCTTCGACGGCTGAGCCGTGTCGAAGGACAAACAGGAAGCCGGGGTGCGATGCGCCCCGGCTTTTTTTATGCCGCACGCAGGATGAAGTTCGCGAAACGCTTCTGCACGAAGGGCGAGACGACGAACACGATGGAGAAGACCATCACCGGCGCGATGACCGCCGTACGCTGCCAGATCGTCCAACGCTCGGTGAGCGGCAGGACGATATAGAGGATCGTCGTGATGAGCGGATAGACGGGCACCAGCATGGCAAGGGCGAGATGCAGCTTGGAAAGTTTGCGGGGAGAAGATGTGTCGGACATGGGAGGACCTTTATAGAACGGAACGTTTCGTTTATATAGAAACGAAACGTTCCGTTCAAGTCCCCGCCGTGCTAGAAACGTAAAAAAGGAAAATGCCATGTCAGAGACAGACAACAGCCCGGCCCGCCGCTCGATCGGCGCCACTCGCAATCCGGCAAGCCAGGAGGCCATTCTGGCGGCGGCTGAGGCTGTGCTTCTGGAAAACGGCCTCAACGGTTTCTCCATCGAAGCGGTGGCCAAGCGCGCGCGTGCCGGCAAGCCGACGATCTATCGCTGGTGGCCGTCGCAGGCGGCTCTTCTGCTGGACGTCTACCACAGCCGCAAGCACATCAATTTCATCTTTCCCGATACGGGCAATGTGCGGGACGATTTGCGGGCCTATCTTTCGGGCCTGCTGAAGACCTGGCGCGAGCACACCAGCGGCGCCGTGTTCCGCAGCCTCGTGGCGAAGGCGCAGGGCGAGCCGGCGGCACTGGCCGCGCTTTCCGCCTATATGGCCGATCGGCGTGCACAGAGCGGGGAGATCATTCGCATGGCGCAGGCGCGTGGCGAGGTGCGGGCGGATGCCGACCCCGAGCTGATGACGGAAATCCTGGCGAGCTTCGCCTGGGGCCGCCTGCTGACGGACAGGTTGGAGGTTTCCGACACGGATATCGACGCCGTCGTCGATGCCGTCCTTACGGGGATTGCGGCAAATCCCTCCGCATGAACCCTCAGCCGGCCGTATAGACGAGCCGCAGCGTGCCGCCGGCGCCGACGACGGGTGCCACGCCGAGATAGTTCGCGAGCTGCGGGTGGCCCGTCTCGATCGGATGGTCGTGCGTAGCCGTGATCACGGCGACATTGGCGCCGGCGCTCTCCCCGGCAAGGATGCCTGCGGGCACATCCTCGAACACCAGGCAATCGGCGGGATCGAATCCAAGCCGCGCGGCACCGAGCTTGTAGCCATCCGGCGCCGGCTTGCCCTTCGTGACGTCCTCTGCCGTCACGAGAACGTCCGGCAGCGGAATGCCGGCGGCCGCGAGGCGACGGCGGGCGAGGGCCACTGGCGCGGACGTGACGATGGCCCAGCGATCGCGGGGCAGGGCCGTCAGGAAGGCAACGGCGCCGGGCAGGGCAACGACACCCTCCACATCCTCGATTTCCTGCCGCTCGACCTCCAGGGCCTCCGCCTCGGCGTCCACACCCGGCAATCCGAGCTGGGTTATGGTGTCGATGCCGCGCTTGCCATGCATCATCGGCAGGAAGGTCGCCACATCGAGCCCGTGCTTCAGCGCCCAGCGCGACCAGACGCGTTCGGCGGCAGCGATCGAATTGATGAGCGTCCCATCCATGTCGAAGAGGAAAGCCGAGAAGCTGCGATCGAAAACGGGCGTGGCGTTGGGCAAGGCAGAACCTGTTGAACTGGGAGAGGAGGATGAATGGCGCGGGCCTTTCGATTACCCGCTTGAGGCCGCGCAGGCAACCTCTCTTGCACGATCGGGCGGGCCGGCCTTGGTTGCGGACGGTCGCGACACCATCTTTCTGTTGTTGCCCGACGAATATGCCCGCAAGTGATTCCACTCGCGTGAAAAATGCTCTAGCTCTCAAGCCATGCCGCACAAGGTTTCCCTTTCCCGCCTCAAGCTCACGGATTTCCGCAACTATGCGAGCCTGTCGCTGCCGCTCGACGGCCGGCATGTCGTGCTGACGGGGCAGAACGGTGCCGGCAAGACGAACCTCATGGAGGCCGTGTCGTTCCTGTCGCCCGGCCGTGGCCTGCGCCGCGCCGCCTATGGCGATATCCCGCGCGCCGGAAGCGCCGGCGGTTTTTCCGTCTTCGCCACGCTCGACGGCATGCTGGGCGAGGTGGATATCGGCACCGGCACCGAAGGCGGCGAGGAAGGTCAGGCGCGAAAGCTTCGCCTCAACGGCACGCCCGCCCGCACCGTCGACGAGCTTCTCGATCATCTGCGCGTGGTCTGGCTGACACCCTCGATGGACGGCCTGTTCACCGGTCCCTCCGCCGACCGGCGCCGGTTTCTCGATCGGCTCGTGCTGTCGCTCGATCCTGAGCATGGCCGTCGCGCCGCGGATTTCGAAAAGGCGATGCGCGGCCGCAATCGTCTCCTCACCGAGACGCGGCCCGATCCGGCCTGGCTGACCGCGCTGGAAAAGCAGATGGCCGAGCTTGGTATCGCCATGGCCCATGCGCGCCACGAACTGGTGGGGCTGCTGTCCGGCCTGGTCGAGGCGGCACGCGACGACGGGCCGTTTCCATCGGCCACGATGCGGCTGTCCGGTTTCCTGGATGAGGAATGGCAGCGCCCCGCCTATGAGATCGAGGACATCTATCTCGGCCTGCTGCAGGACGGTCGTTACCGGGATGCCGCCGCCGGCCGCACGCTGGAAGGCCCTCACCGTGCCGATCTCCTCATCCGTCACCGCGAGAAGGACATGGAGGCCGAGCGCTGCTCGACGGGCGAGCAGAAGGCACTGCTCGTCGGCCTCATCCTGGCCCATGCGGGGCTTGTCGGCGGCATGACCGGGCACGCGCCGGTGCTGTTGCTCGACGAGATCGCCGCGCATCTCGACGAGGGCCGCCGCGCCGCACTGTTCGACCGCGTCGATGCGCTTGGCGGCCAGGCTTTCATGACCGGCACGGACCGGTCGATGTTCGATGCGCTCGGCGAGCGCGCCCAGTTCCTCACCGTCTCGAACGGAGGCATCCTGCCATGACCGAACCGCTGAGCCCCGAAGAAATCGACCGCTACCGTCGCCATATCGTGCTGGCCGAAATCGGCGGCGCGGGCCAGCAGAGGCTGAAACAGGCGAATGTGCTTGTCGTCGGCGCGGGCGGGCTGGGCGCGCCTGTTATCCAGTATCTCGCCGCCGCCGGCATCGGCCATATCGGTGTCATCGACGACGACACGGTCTCGCTCTCCAACCTGCAGCGTCAGGTGATTCACGACACGGCCGGCCTCGGGGCGCCGAAGGTCGAGAGTGCGGCGGCCGCCGTCGCGCGTCTCAACCCGCATGTGCGCTTCACCGGCATCGCGAAGCGTATCGACGCAGAGAATGCCGCAGGTCTGTTAGCCGGCTACGATATTCTGGTGGACGGTTCCGACAACTTCGATACGCGCTACACGTCCGCCGATGCGGCGGAGGCCGCCGGCATTCCGCTGGTCACCGGCGCTGTCGGTCGCTTCGATGGTTCGCTGACGGTGCTGAAACCCTATGAGGCCGGCGCGGACGGTGTGCTCTATCCCGGCTACCGCGATCTCTTCCCCACGGCCCCGCCGCCGGGCGTCGTGCCCGCCTGCGCGGAAGCGGGCATCGTCGGCGCGCTCACCGGCGTCATCGGCACGTTGATGGCGATGGAGGTGATCAAGCTGGTCACCGGCGCCGGCGAGCCGCTGGTCGGCCGCCTGCTGCTCTATGACGGGCTGGCGGCCCGTTTCGAAACGTTGAAATACAAAAGGCGGCGCGCCTAGAGATCACACCCGCCCCGGCAGCACGCGATCGGGCGGGCGATGGCCGTCGAAGAAGGTGCGGATGTTGATCACGACCTTCTCGCCCATGTCGACACGGCCTTCGATCGTGGCCGAACTCATATGCGGCAAAAGAACGACTTTGCCTTCCGCCGCCAGCTTCAGGAGCTTTGGATTGACCGATGGTTCGTTTTCGAACACGTCGAGGCCGGCGCCGGCGATCTTGCCCTCGCGCAGGCACTTGATCAGCGCCGTTTCGTCGATGATGCCGCCGCGCGCCGTATTGACGATGTAGCTCGTCGGCTGCATCAGCTCGAGCCGGCGGGCCGAAAGCAGGTGATAGGTCGCTGGCGTCGAGGGGCAGTTGACCGACACGATATCGACGCGCGCCAGCATCTGGTCGAGGCTGTCCCAGTAGGTCGCCTCCAGCGCGTCTTCCGTGTCGGGGCGCACGCGGTGGCGGTTGTGGTAGTGGATGGAGAGGCCGAAGGCCTTGGCGCGCTTGGCGACGGCCGTGCCGATGCGACCCATGCCGACGATGCCGAGGCGCTTGCCCCAGATGCGCCGGCCGAGCATCCAGGTCGGCGACCAGCCGGCCCATTCGCCCTTGCGGTCCGTCAGGATGCGCGCACCTTCGGCTAGGCGCCGGGGCGCCGCCAGGATGAGCGCCATCGTCATGTCGGCGGTGTCCTCGGTCAGCACGTTCGGCGTGTTGGTGACCGTTATGCCGCGCCTTGCCGCCGCTTCCACGTCGACATTGTCGACGCCGTTCGAAAAGCAGGCGATGAGTTTCAACTGCGGGCCCGCCTGCTCGATGAGGGCCGCATCGATCCGGTCGCCCAGCGTGGGAACGAGAACATCCGCGCTTTTGACCGCCGCGACCAGCTCGGGCTGGCTGCGCGGCGTGTCGTCGATGTTGAGTTCCGCGTCGAACAGCTCGCGCATCCGTGTCTCCACCACCTCGGGAAGGCGGCGGGTGATGTAGACCTTCGGTTTTTTCTTCTGGGTCATGGGATGTTCCGACGTCCTGTTGACGGGTCCTTAACCAAGTTGGGCAAGGATTGCTTCATCAGGGGCATTTTCTACCAGACCCGGTCGCGAAGACAATCCGCTCAGGAAGCGGTCCCCGCGATTTGCCGCCGTGTGCCGGTTCTGCAGCCCGATGCCCTCCTCTGTTCGTGCGGATTTGCCATGCGTAACCTTGTCATGCGTTTCAGCCTCGCCGCCCTTGCGGGCATCCTCGTTTCCGTCGCCGGCCTCCAGTCTGCCCATGCGCAGGCGGCCAAGGGGCCGAGCGGCCTGCCGCTGCCGCGCTTCGTGAGCCTCAAGGCCAAGAGCGTCAACCTGCGCGTCGGCCCCAGCGTCGATTACGCCGTCGCCTGGCGCTACATGAAGTCAGGCGTGCCTGTGGAGATCATCCAGGAATACGATAACTGGCGCCGCATCCGCGATGCCGATGGCACGGAAGGCTGGGTGAACCAGGCGCTGCTGTCGGGCGAGCGCACCGCCGTCACCGCGCCATGGATGCGCGGCAAGGGTGACGATGTATTCGTCAACATGCGCCGTGAAGCGCTGCCCAATGCCACGATCGTCGCGAAGATCCAGCCCGGCGTCGTCGTGAAGGTCGGCGAGTGCAACGGCGACTGGTGCCGTGCCGAGGCGGAAGGCGCCGCCGGATGGGTCTCGCAGAACGAGATCTGGGGCGCCTATCCGGGCGAAGCCTTCAAGTAAGGCCGGCCTTGCGGGCTTCTTCCGCCAAAGACAGCAGCGGGCGCGGCCCGATCTGCTGAATAACGAGCCCGGCGGCAAGGCTGCCGAGCCTGCCGCAATCGGCAAGCGAGCGGCCGGCCGTGTAGCCATAGAGGAAACCCGCGGCATAGAGATCGCCCGCGCCCGTCGTGTCGACCACGCTGAGGATATCGATCGCGTCAACCTTGGTGCGCTCGCCCTTCGCCAGGATGATGGAGCCGTCCTCGCTCATGGTCACCGCGGCAAGCCGGCAGTCCTCGGCTATGCGCGTCAGCGCCTCTTCGAAATCCTCGGTCTCGTAGAGCGCAAGCGCCTCGGCCTTGTTGGCGAAGACGATGTCGACGGTGCCCGAGCGCATGAGGTCCAGGAACTCGCCGCGATAGCGATGGACGCAGAAGCTGTCGGATAGCGTCATGGAGACTTCGCGGCCATGGGCATGCGCGATGCGGGCGCATTCGCGGATCGCATCCTTGGCGCGCGGCGGATCCCAGAGATAGCCCTCGAAATAGGTGACCTTCGCCTCGGCGACGACCTGTTCTTCCACGTCATCGGGCCCAAGCTCCACGCAGGCGCCGAGATAGGTGTTCATCGAGCGCTCGCCGTCCGGCGTGACGAAGATCATCGAACGCGCGGTCGGCGGCGTTTTGGCGAGCGGTTTCGTTTCGAAATGCACGCCCTGGGCGCGGATGTCGTGAATGAAGATGTCGCCGAGCTGGTCGTTGGCGACCTTGCCGAAATAGGCGGCCTTGCCGCCGAAGCTGGCAACGCCCGAGGCCGTGTTGCCGGCGCTGCCGCCGGAGGCTTCCAGCGCCGGTCCCATGCGCGAATAGAGCAGTTCGGCCCGCTCGGCATCGATGAGGTTCATCGCGCCCTTGATGATGTCATTGTCCGTGATGAAGTTCTCGTCGCAGCGCGCGATGATGTCGACGATGGCATTGCCGACCGTCAGCACGTCGAATTTGGTCATGCGGGAATCCCGTCTTCGTTGTGAGAGCCGGAATCGGGTCTTACCGGATTTTCCGGAAGTTGAAAGCAAAAAGGCCGCCACACCGTTTCCGGCGGGCGGCCTTTTTCTGAAAGAGACCGATCAGTCCTTCGCGCGTTCCACGTAGGAACCGTCTTCGGTGGCGATGACGACGCGGGTGCCGGCCGTGATATGCGGCGGCACGAGCGTGCGGACGCCGTTCGACAGGATCGCCGGCTTGTAGGAGGACGACGCCGTCTGGCCCTTCACGACCGGCTCGGTTTCGGTGATCTCGAGCGTGACATGGCGCGGCAGGTCGATGGCGATCGCAACGCCTTCATGCACCGAAAGCACGACCGTCATGCCTTCCTGGAGATAGGCCTTGAGGTCGCCGATATCTTCGACCGACATGGTCAGCTGGTCGTAGGTTTCCGGGTTCATGAAGTGGTAGCCGTCGCCGTCCTCGTAGAGGAAGTTGTGCTCGCGGTCCTCGACGAAGGCGCGCTCGACCTGCTCGGTCGTGCGGTAGCGTTCGGAGACCTTCACGCCGTCGGAGATGCGGCGCATGTCGACCTGGGTGACCGGCGTGCCCTTGCCCGGGTGGAAATTCTGCGCCGTCAGCACGACATAGAGCTTGCCGTCGACGTCGAGCACATTGCCCTTACGGACGGAAGAAGCGATGATCTTTACCATAAGTCTTCCTTGTAACTGAATGGACCGCGTCGTAGAGGACCGTCGCACGACGTCTTCCCCGAACGCCGGAAAAAGCGTTTTCGGGGCCGCAACTATCCTATATTCCGGCAAAACACCAGTCTCCGCCGCCGTCTGGTCCGAAGAAACCTGTCATGGAAACGCCATGAACCTGAAGCCATCGCCCTGGTGGACGCCCGATGTCCATGCCGATCGCCGGCCGTTCCTGCTGGCGCGAAACCGCATCCAGGCCGCATTGCGCGGCTGGTTTGCGGCGCGCGACTTCATCGACGTCGATACGGCGACATTGCAGGTCTCGCCGGGAAACGAGGCGCATCTGCACGCCTTTGCGACGGCCGCGATCGGTCATTCCGGCGAGAAAACGCCGCTTTACCTGCACACCTCCCCGGAATTCGCCTGCAAGAAGCTGCTGGCAGCAGGTGAACGGCGCATTGCCTGCTTTGCCCACGTCTATCGCAATCGTGAGCGGGGACCGTTGCACCACCCCGAATTCACCATGCTGGAATGGTATCGCGCCGGCGAGACCTATGACGTGCTGATGGAGGATTGCGGCGCGCTTCTGAAGCTTGCGGCAGAGGTGGCCGGCGTCGCGCAGCTCACCTATCGCGGCGCGACCTGCGATCCCGGTCTCGCGCCCGAGCGGCTGACGGTGGCCGATGCCTTCCGGCGCCATGCCGGTATCAATCTCCTCGCCACCATCGATCCTGATGGCGCGACCGACCGGCAAAGGCTTGCCGCGGCCATGCGCGCAGCCGGGCTGCGCGTTGCCGAAGACGATACCTGGGCGGACCTGTTCAGCCGTGTGCTGGTGGAGAAGGTGGAGCCAGGGCTCGGTTTCGGCCGCGCCACGATCCTTTGCGAATATCCCGTCGCCGAAGCGGCGCTTGCCCGCCCCGCCCCGCATGACCGGCGCGTGGCCGAGCGGTTCGAACTCTATGCCTGCGGCGTGGAGCTGGCCAATGCCTTCGGGGAGTTGACGGATGCTGCCGAGCAGCGCCGCCGCTTCGAACTGGAAATGGCGGAAAAGGCCCGCGTCTACGGCGAGACCTATCCGCTCGACGAGGATTTCCTCGCCGCGCTCGCCATCATGCCGGAGGCAAGCGGCATCGCGCTCGGCTTCGACCGTCTCGTCATGCTGGCCACGGGCGCCCAGCGTATCGACCAGGTGATCTGGGCCCCGGTTGCGGAGACGGTACAGTGACGGCGGCACGCAGCCTGACGACGATCGCCGAACTCGCGGACGCCGGCCTCGTGCCCGAAGCGAAACGAGCCGATGCGGCGGCCGTCGCCGAACGGTATGCAGTCGCGGTCACGCCCGCGCTCGTCGCCCTGATCGATGCCGGCGATTCCTCGGATCCGATCGCACGCCAGTTCGTGCCTGATGCCGCCGAGCTCGTCACCCTGCCGGAAGAGCGCGCCGATCCCATCGGCGACCTCGCGCACAGCCCCGTCGAGGGCATCGTGCATCGTTATCCGGATCGCGTTCTGCTCAAAGCGGTGCATGTCTGCCCGGTCTATTGCCGCTTCTGCTTCCGTCGCGAGATGGTCGGGCCGGAGGGTCTGGGCACGCTCTCGGCCAAGGCGCTGGACGCGGCCATCGCCTATATCGCCGAACGGCCGGAGATATGGGAAGTGATCCTGACGGGCGGCGATCCGCTCGTGCTCTCACCGCGGCGCCTCCAGGCCATCATGGAGCGGTTGGGCGCGATCGGACATGTGAAGATCGTGCGCTTCCACACCCGCGTCCCGGTCGTCGATCCCGCCCGTATCGACGCCGCGCTCATCGACGCGCTGAAGGCCTCCGGCAAGACGACCTATGTGGCGCTTCACGCCAATCATCCGCGCGAATTCACGGCAGATGCCTGCGCCGCCGTCGCCCGCATCGTCGATGCCGGCATGGTCATGATCAGCCAGACGGTGCTGCTGAAAGGCGTCAACGACGATGCCGATGTGCTGGCGGCGCTGATGCGCACCTTCGTCGAAAACCGGGTCAAACCGTACTATCTGCATCACCCGGACCTTGCGCCCGGCACCGCGCATTTCCGCCTGACGCTTGCCGAGGGCAGGGCGCTGGTCGAGAGCCTGCGCGGCCGCGTCTCCGGTCTCTGCCAGCCGGCCTATATCCTCGATATTCCCGGCGGGCACGGCAAGGTGCGCGCGGATTCCATGGCGGTGGAGGCGGCGGACGACGGCTGCTTCCGCCTGCGGGATTTCCGCGGCGACGTTCACGCCTATCCGCCGAAGGCGGACTGAGGCGCGCAGGTCGGGGGCGCGCAGGCCGGGGCGATCAGCGGGCGATCGCCGTCAGGATGGCGTTGCGCAGATCGTCGAGACCGCGGCTCTTTTCCGACGATGTCGCCAGCACGTCCGGATAGGCGGCCGGGTGCTTCAGGATCTTCTGCCGGCTCTCCTCGATGAGCCGCGGCACGCCGGCATCCTTGATCTTGTCCGTCTTGGTCAGCACGATCTGGTAGGAGACGGCGGCCTTGTCGAGCAGGGCGAAGACTTCCTCGTCGTTCTTCTTCACGCCGTGGCGGCTGTCGATCAGCACATAGACGCGCTTGAGCGTGGAGCGGCCGCGCAGATAGTCGAAGACCAGCTTGGTCCAGGCGTCCACCTGTTCCTTCGGCGCCTGCGCATAGCCGTAGCCGGGCATGTCGACGAGCGCCATCGGCGGCAGGTCGTCGTCCGCACCGGAAAAGCCGTCGGGCACGAAATAGTTGAGTTCCTGCGTGCGGCCGGGCGTGTTCGAGGTGCGCGCGAGCCCCTTGTGGCCGACGAGCGCATTGATCAGCGACGACTTGCCGACATTTGAGCGGCCTGCGAAGGCGATCTCCGGCGGCCCCTCCGGCGGCAGGAATTTCATGGCCGGCACGCCGCGGATGAAGATCCACGGACGTCCGAAGAGGGGCTTTTCGCCGGGCGTCGTCGTCTCGGTCATTGCGTCCTGCCTTTGTCTCAGGCCCTCCGCTTCCCGGTTTTGGCAGCGAATGTCAAGCGCGGCGCCGTCAGCTCAGCGATGGCAGTGGTGCCGTGGCAAAAGAAAACCCGGCGCGAGGCCGGGTTTTGCAATCGTCGTCTGATCTGTCGTCAGGATGGTTTCGGTTTCTTCCCGAACAGGCTCTTGAGATTGTCGAACAGCTCGATCTTCACGCCCTGGCGCTTCATGATGATCGCCTGCTGGATGATCGAGAGCGTGTTGTTCCAGGCCCAGTAGATCACGAGGCCGGCCGGGAAGGTCGCCAGCATGAAGGTGAAGACCAACGGCATCCAAGTGAAGATCATCGCCTGGGTCGGATCCGGCGGCGTCGGGTTCATGCGCATCTGCAGGAACATGGTGATGCCCATGATGATCGGCCACACGCCGATCATCAGCATGTGCGGCACCGCGAACGGCAGCAGGCCGAACAGGTTGAAGATCGAGGTCGGATCGGGCGCGGACAGGTCCTGGATCCAGCCGAAGAACGGTGCATGCCGCATCTCGATGGTCACGTAGATGACCTTGTAGAGCGCGAAGAACACCGGGATCTGCAAGAGGATCGGCCAGCAGCCGGCCAGCGGGTTGATCTTCTCTTCCTTGTAGAGCTGCATCATGGCCTGTTGCAGCGCCATGCGGTCGTCGCCGTGCTTGGCCTTCAGTTCCTCCATCTTCGGCTGCATCTTCTTCATGTTCGCCATGGAAGCGTACTGCTTGTTGGCGAGTGGGAAGAACAGGCCCTTCACGACGATCGTGGTGATGAGGATCGCGATGCCGAAATTGCCGAAGTAGCGGAAGAAGAAGTCCATCAGCTGGAACATCGGCTTGGTGAAGAACCAGAACCAGCCCCAGTCGATCATCAGGTCGAACTGCGGGATCGCATAGGTCTTCTCGTACTGGTCGATGATCGGCACTTCCTTGGCGCCGCCGAAGAACAGGTTCTTGACTTCGATCGTCTGGCCCGGCGCGACGGTGATGTCGTCCTGGCGATAATCCGCCTGGTAGCGCGAACGGCCGTCGGTGAAGTGCGAGAAGCGCGTCTCATAGGGCGTGGCCTGCGGCGGAACGAGCGCCGTCGCCCAGTACTTGTCGGTGATGCCGAGCCAGCCGCCGGTCGCCTTGCCGGGCGTGACGGTCGTGTTGTCCTCGGTCTTGCTGTACTTCACTTCCTGCAGGCCGAGCTCGCCGAGCACGCCGATGAAGCCTTCGTGCAGCACGTAGACCGACGGATCGGTCGGCTTGAAGAAGCGCGTCGAGCGGCCATAGGGCGACAGCGCGATGGGTGCATCCGTGCGGTTCTCGATGCTGTCGGTGATGGTGAACATGTAATGTTCGTCGACCGAGACCGTGCGGGCGAAGGTAACGCCCTTGTCGTTGGTGAAGGTCAGCTTCACCGGGGTCGTCTGCGTCAGCTTGCCGGCACCGTCCTGCGTCCACACCGTCTGGGGACCCGGAACCGTGCCGGTCGCATCGCTGCCCACATAGCCGATCTCGGCAAAGTAGCCGTGTTCGGTTTCGGCCGGGCTGAGCAGGGTGATGATCGGGCTCGACTTGTCGACCGTCTCATGGAATTCCTTGAGCTTCAGGTCGTCGAAGCGTGCGCCCGTCAGGTTGATGGAGCCGGCAAGCGCGGGCGTGTCGATCTCGATGCGCGCGGATTTCGCAAGCGCCGTGTCACGCGCCTCGGTGGCCGTGCCCGTCGCCGTCGCACTGGGCAGCGTCCCGCTCGTGCTCACCGCAGGCGTCGTGCCGTCGGCCGTCGTCGTCGTTGTCTGCTGCTGGGTCTGGGCAGCCTGCTGGGCTTCCAGCGCGACGCGATCCTTTTCCAGCTTCGGGTTCACATACAGGAACTGCCAGGCGACGAGGATCAGCACGGACAGTGCGATCGCCACGAAATAATTGCGGTTCTTTTCCATCACTCTTTCCCGGGAGCAGCTGAGGATCGCTGCCGCTTCTGTTTCTTACCTGTTGCGATCCGGTCTTTCAGGCTCGCTTCGAGGGTTTTGAAGGGCGCGTGCAACACGTCCCGTCTGGCGACAACCACATAGTCGTGTCCGGGCTCCATTGCAAACCCGGCGGATAGCCGCACCGCCTCCTTGAGGCGGCGGCGCATGCGATTGCGCTCGACGGCATTGCCATGCTTCTTCGTAACGGTGAAGCCGACGCGGGGCGCTTCCTCCGGCATCTGCCGGTCGCGCACTTCCAGAAGGAACAGCGGTCCCTTGCGGCGCTCGCCCTCGCGCACAAAAAGAAACTGCGGACGGCTTTTCAGCCGTCCGACAGCGGATTTTCCAACAGTTTTCGTCATATGCCCGTCGCCTCTGTTCGGGCAGGCACGGCTTAAGCCGAGAGACGAGCGCGACCGCGTGCGCGGCGAGCGGAGAGGACCTTGCGGCCGCCCTTCGTTGCCATGCGGGCACGGAAGCCATGACGACGCTTGCGGACAAGCTTGGAGGGTTGGTAGGTACGCTTGGACATTTATTTAATACCGCGGTGTGCGGCCCTTCTTGGGTTTGCGTTTTAGCAAGCAGCGTTTCTGTCCGGCAACGGTTATCCCCTCACGGGAAGCCGAGCTTTCCGAACGTGGGCGGCTTATAAGGGCAAAAACGGTCGAAAGTCAATTGCGACCCTGCGGGAGAGCGGCCGGTCGCAATCGTTAATGTCCTTCCCTCTAGGGTTGTGCGATTTTTTGCGCTTTAACGCTTTCGCCGGTGTAAAACGAGCGGCATGAGACAAAAATACCGGCCATTCTTCTTCAATATTTGCTCCGTGAACCCGTGAATGCCCAACATCCGGGGGATTTTCATAAAAATCTAATTAACCTTTGAAATTTACAATTTGTCCCGAGGGGGTGAGCTGGATCGTGCCATCTTGCCGTACCGCTTACCTAGTGGAGCATGATGTGAAAATTCGGGGAAAAATCTATCTCATCGTGGGCGTGATGGGGCTCATTTCTGTGCTCGTCGGCGGCATCGCCGTTCATGTCGTGTCAGAGTACAGTGCAAAGCTCGAGCGCTACCAGAACGCCTCGGACCGGGCCTTTCTCGGCGAGCATCTGAACCGCCAGGTCACCGCCGTGGTGATGGAAGCCCGTGGCATCTACGCCTCCAAGGACAGCGAGAATGCGAAGAAGTTCGCCGACGGCATCAGCAAGGAACTCGATGGCATCGACAAGACGCTGAACGACTGGCGCCCGCTGGTGCCGGAATCCCAGAAGGCGGCCTTCGAGGCCGTCGTGGCCCGTGCCGCCGACTTCCGCACCTTCCGCTCGGAAACGGCACGGCTGGGTACGCAGGTTTCGCCTGCCGCTGCCAATGAGCAAGGCAATAACGAGAGCAACCGGGCCAACCGCAAGGCGTTCCAGAAGGAAATCGACGCCGTTGTCGAAACCGACAACGCCAATCTGAGCGCCATCAAAAGTGACGTCGCCGCTTTCGAAACACTGATGCTCACCCTGGTGCTGGGCACGATCGGCGTCGGTCTGGCCGCCGGTGGCGGTGCGGCCTTTTACATCGCGACCAACGAGCTGAGCCGGCCGATCCAGAAGGTCACGGACACGATGAACCGCCTTGCGGGCGGCGACCTCGCGACGGAAGTGCCCTATGCGGGCCGTCAGGACGAGATCGGCGAAATGGCGGCCGCCGTCGCCGTCTTCCGCCAGAACGCCATCACCGTACGGGATCTCAATGCGCAGGAACAGGTTCTGCGCGAGAAGAGCGCCGACCTCCAGTCCTCCATCGCCACCGTCGTCCATGCCGCCGCAGCCGGTGACTTTTCCTCGCGCATCAGCAAGGATTACGACAACGACGACCTCAACCGTTTCGCAAGCAGCGTCAACGAACTGGTCGCCAGCGTCGAGGAAGGCATTGCCGAAACCCGCCGCGTCATCGGCGCGCTGGCCGAGGGCGACCTCACGCAGACCATGAGCGGCAGTTTCCGCGGCGCCTTCGCCGAACTGCAGCAGAACGTCAACACGACACTCGCCACGCTCCAGCGCACGATGCGCGAGGTGCGGTCGTCCACCGATGCGATCAACGCCAATTCCGGCGAGCTGCGCACCGCATCCGACGATCTGTCCAAGCGCACCGAGCAGCAGGCCGCGGCCCTTGAGGAAACCTCCGCCGCGCTCGACGAGATCACCGTCGCCGTGAAGAATTCGACGGACCAGGCGGGCGAGGCGAGCCGCATGGTCGCCGAGGCAACCCAGAGCGCCAAGCAGTCCGGCACCATCGTGCGCAACGCCATCGATGCCATGGGCCGTATCGAGCAGGCTTCGTCGGAGATCAGCCAGATCATCTCGGTAATCGACGAGATCGCCTTCCAGACCAACCTGCTGGCGCTCAATGCCGGCGTCGAGGCCGCCCGTGCGGGCGAGGCCGGCAAGGGTTTCGCCGTGGTCGCGCAGGAAGTCCGCGAACTCGCACAGCGTGCCGCCAGCGCCGCGAAGGACATCAAGGGTCTGATCACCAAGTCCTCCGACGAGGTGTCGGTTGGCGTCAAATACGTGCAGGAGACGGGTGCCGCACTGACCGACATCGAGGGCCGCGTCGTGACCATCAACGATCGCATCCACTCCATCGCCACCGCCGCCCGCGAGCAGGCGACCGGCCTTCAGGAAGTCAGCACCGCCATCAACCAGATGGACCAGGTTACCCAGCACAACGCCGCCATGGTCGAGGAGACCTCGGCCGCGACCCATAAGCTCAAGGCGGAAGCCGACGGCCTCGCCGACCTGGTCGCCCGCTTCCGCACCGGCGACGCGCTGCCACGCATCGCTGTCGCCCGTACAGAGACGCGCCCGGTCGAATCACCGGCCCGCCGCATGATGGGCAATGTTGCCCGCGCCTTCGGTGGCGGCGCCGCGGCCACGTCTGCCGCCGCGGTCCAGGAGAACTGGGAAGAGTTCTGATCAACGGCGCGCGCGCCTGGAAATAGAACGCGGCGGTCGCGAGATCGCCGCGTTTTTCGTTGTCCTGCGCTCCGTTGGAAAAATTGCCGTAATCTCCTATAATTGGCTAGCGGTCGTTATCGAGAACGCACCGCAGAGCGGTGCGTTGGCAGTGGCGCATCATGTGGCCGGGCCCGGGAGTTGAGACATGGTGGACAGAGACGGGACGCCGTCCTTGGCCGAGATGCCGGTGCCGAAAGTTGGTTTCCTGTCGGGGCTTTCCGGCAGGCTCCTCCTCGTGACGGCGATTTTCGTGCTGATCGCGGAAATCCTGATCTTCGTGCCGTCGGTCGCCAATATGCGGCTGATGTGGCTGCGTGACCGCCTGAACACCGCAGCGGCGGCCAGCGTCGTCATCGAAGGGCTGCCGGATCAGGAACTGCCGCGCTCCGTGCAGCAAGAGACGCTGATGGCGACGGGTGCAAAGGCGATCGTGCTGAAGAAGGCCGATGCCTCGCGCATGGTCGCCGCTGTCGAGATGCCGCCGACCGTCGATGAGCAATACGATCTCTCGGATGTCTCGACGCCGGCCGCCGTCTACGATGCCTTCGATACGCTGCTTTTCGGCGGCGACCGCATCATCCGCGTCTACGGGCCCGTTGGCGAGACGACCACGCGCATCGAGCTGCTTCTCGAAGATGGCGCCCTGCGCCGCGCCATGCTGCGCTATGCGCGCAACGTGTTCTTCCTCTCGCTTTTCATTTCGCTCGTCACGGCCGCCCCGATCTTCTTCGCGCTCAACCGCCTGCTGATCCGCCCGGTGCGCGGCATGACGGCCAATATCCGCGAATTCGCCGCCGATCCGTCCAACCCCGCCCGCGTCCTACGCCCGTCGGGCGGGCGCGATGAGATCGCCGTCGCAGGCATCCACCTGGCGGCCATGCAACAGACCCTGCAGCGCACGCTGAAAGAACAGAAGAACCTGGCGGACCTCGGCCTCGCGGTCTCGAAGATCAACCACGACATGCGCAACATCCTCTCCTCCGCGCAGCTGATGTCCGACCGCCTGTCGGATGTCGACGATCCCGTGGTCAAGCGCGTCGCGCCAAAACTTCTGCGCAGCATCGACCGCGCCGTCGGTTACACCAACGAGGTCATGTCCTACGGCCGCATGCGTGAGCCGGAACCGCGCCGCCGATTCGTTTCGCTGCGGCCGCTGGTGCAGGAGGTCTCCGAAGTTCTGGCTCTGGACACGCGCGGCGACATCGATTTCATCGTCGAGGTCGAGCCTGCCCTTCAGGTCGATGCGGATGGCGAGCAGCTCTTCCGCGTCATCCACAATCTCTGCCGCAACGCGGTGGAAGCGCTGTCGCAGGAGATTTCCGTGGAGCGACGGGCGGTCATCGTGACGGGCATTCGCACCGGCAGCGTCGTCTCCATCGCCATCGAGGACAACGGGCCCGGCATGCCGCAGAAGGCGCGGGAGAACCTGTTCACGGCCTTCCGCGGCTCCGCCCGCTCCGGCGGCACGGGTCTGGGGCTTGCGATCGCGCGCGAGCTCGTGCTGGCGCATGGCGGCACCATCGCGCTTGTGGAAAAGGTCACGCCGGGCACGCTTTTCCGCATCGAGCTTCCCGACCGCCCCGTCCCGCTGGATGCCTTCCGCCACCGCGCCTGACCGCGTCGGCACAGGGCGCCGCAATGAAAAAAATACATTTTTCTCCGAAAGGCGCTTGCAATAACCCGAAGCACCCTTTAGAGAACCGCCTCGCAGCCGGGCAATACGCCCGCCACTGCCAGCGCACCCGTAGCTCAGCTGGATAGAGCACCAGACTACGAATCTGGGGGTCAGGAGTTCGAATCTCTTCGGGTGCGCCATTCTTCAATCCACATTCTGCAAACCGCTGATAGTCACGCGCCTCTGCCGCGGTCATGAGCCGTTTTTGCCGTGACCGATATGTCACGGGGGGCGGTCCCTCGCGCGGCTGTGATCGTGCCCCGACGCGGCTTCTCTTCAAAAGCGCCTGCCGCTCGGCTAAGCAGGATCGGACGGAGCTGTCAGGCGCCGGCGAAACGGGAAAGTGAAGGAAGCGGGACATGACGAACCGCGAGGTGCCGCGCATGGTGCGAAAGGCGATATTCGCCGGGCTCATCGTGCTGGCCGGTTGTGCCGGCCGGCCGGAGGGCGTTCTGGTGCCGAGCGGCAAGGTCGCCCCGGGCGTTTCCACCGTCGATCTGCTGGTCGCCACCACGCGCGCGCCGTCCAGCCAGCCCGGCGTTCTCTTTTCCGGCGAGCGCGGCTCGGAACTCGCGGTCAGCGACATCGTCGTCTCGATACCGCCTGACGACAAGCGCAAGGTCGGCCAGGTGCAATGGCCCAAGAAGCTGCCGGCCGATCCGATGAAGGATTTCTCCACGGTCAGCGTCAAGCCGATCGACGGCGCGAAGGCAGCCAATGGCTGGCTCGGCCGGAACCTGCCGAAGAGCCGTCGGGTCCTGATCTTCGTGCACGGCTTCAACAATCGCTATGAGGATGCCGTCTATCGCTTCGCGCAGATCGTGCATGATTCCAAGACCGATGCCGCGCCTGTCATCTTCACCTGGCCTTCGCGCGCCAGCATCTTCGATTACTCTTACGACAAGGAAAGCACCAACTATTCGCGCGATGCGCTGGAGGAGTTGTTGCGGGCTGCCGTCAACACGCCGCAAGTCGGTGAAATCACCATCATGGCGCATTCCATGGGGACTTGGCTTGCCGTCGAGACCTTGCGCCAGATGGCGATCCGCGACGGCCGTGTGCCGAAGAAGATCCAGCAGGTCATTCTCGCGTCGCCCGATCTCGACGTCGATGTGTTCGGCCAGCAGATGCGGGCCATCGGCAGAGACAAGAAGGATCGCCCGAACTTCACACTCTTCGTGTCGCGAGATGACCGCGCGCTGACGCTGTCGCGCCGCATCTCCGGCAATATCGACCGGCTCGGCCAGATCAATCCGGCCGAAGAGCCCTACCGCACCATGCTGGAAAAGCAGGGCATTACCGTGCTCGATCTGACGGCGCTGAAATCCGGCGACCGGCTGAACCACGGAAAGTTCGCCGAAAGCCCGGAAGTGGTTCGCCTCATCGGCAATCGCCTGATCGACGGCCAGTCGGTGACCGATTCCGAAGTCGGTCTCGGCGAGCGCATCGGCGCGGTCGCGCTCGGCACGGCGCAGACCGTCGGCAGCGCCGCGAGCATCGCGGTCTCGACACCCATCGCCGTCTTCGATCCGGTGACGCGCCGCAACTACAACGACCAGTGGCGGCGCCTCGGCAACTCCGTCGAAGACACCACGACGACCGCTGTGGGCCAGTGATGCGGCGGCCTGTCCGGGCCGCTCCGTCGCTGCGTGAACGGCCGTCAGGCGATGTCCACGTCGCGCCCGGCGATCTCGTAATCCTCGTTGTGCACCTGCAGCCCCTCCGGCGTCACCACGACGATGCCGTAGGCGGCCGGCTCGTCCACCGAGAGCGAGGTGTCCGGCGTGTCGAAAGGCATCGGCTGCTGGTGTACGGGGCTCTTGAAGATGGAGAAGGGAATGCCGCGATGCGATCCCCCGATCGTGCGGTGCACGTGGCCGGCGAAGATATGGCGGACATTGCCGTGTTTCAGCACGAGTTCGTAGAAGGCGTCCTCGTTGCCCAGGCGAATGGCGTCCATGCCGGTAAAGCCCGTCTTGTGCGGCGGGTGGTGCATGAAAACGAGCACCGGCCGCCCGCCTGCGCCGACCAGCGCCCGGTCGAACCAGGCGAGGCGCGTTTCGCACAGATAGCCCGCATGGCTCATCGGATAGTCGTAGGGCGGGGCAAACAGGGTGTCGAGCAGCACGGCGCGGCAGTCGTCGAAATCGATCACCTGCTGGATGAAGCCGTTTTCGTCCGGCTGCACATGGCAAAAGGTCTCGAGAAAACGCGTGCGATGATCGTGGTTGCCGATGGTGATGGCGGCCGGCGGCGTCAGCAGCGAGAGCAGGTCCCGCAGGCGCTCGTAGGAGGGCGTATCGGCCCGATGTGTCAGGTCGCCCATGAAGATCACCCGGTCGGCATCCGCATGATGGCGATTGACGTGCTCGATGCCCGCGAGCAGCCTGGCATACGGGTCGAGGCCGATGATCCGGGCGCCGTCGGGCACCATGTGCAGGTCGGTGAAGACGATGAGTTTTGTCATGAAGGATCCCGTGCTGCGCCGACCCTTTCGTATCGCGCAAACCGGCAGCGTGAAAAGCGGTTGGAACGGGCGATAATCTGATATATCAGAATAGGAAAGCCGGCCGGCCGGTGAAAGCGGAGAGAACGACATGAGATGGAAGCGCACGATCCAGCTGCTGGACGTTCACTGCGAGGGCGAGATCGGCAAGGTGGCGATCGGCGGCGTGCCGAAGATCCCCGGCAACACGATCGCCGAGCAGCTCCATCACATCAACACGGTCGATGACAGCCTGCGCCGCTTTCTCTGCCTGGAGCCGCGCGCGGCGGCGACGGGTTCCGTGAACCTGCTGCTGCCCGCCAAGCGCCCGGAGGCCGATGCCGGGTTCATCATCCTCCAGGCCGACCAGGCGCATGCCTCCTCGGGCTCGAATTCGATCTGCGTGACCACGGCGCTTCTGGAATCCGGCATCGTCGAGATGAAGGAGCCGGAGACGGTTGTCGTGCTCGACACGGCCGCCGGCCTCGTTAAGGCGACGGCCACCTGCCGCGACGGGCGCTGCGAGAAGGTCCGGCTCACCATGGTGCCGTCCTTCGTCGAAGCGCTGGACGTGGAGATCGACACGCCCCATTGGGGCCGCGTGCGCTTCGACATTTCCTATGGCGGCATCTTCTATGCGCTTGTGGATGTCGATCAGATCGGCACCAGGATCGACAAGGCCAATGCACGCACGCTGGTGGATGCCGGCATGGTGCTGAAGGATCTCATCAACCGCGCCATGAAGGTCGTCCATCCCGAGATCCCCGAGATCAGCGGCATCGCCTATGTCATGTTCCGCGATCGCGACCCCGATGGTCTCGTGCGCACCGCCACCACCATGTGGCCGGGCCGCGTGGACCGCTCGCCCTGCGGCACCGGCAATTCCGCCAACCTCGCCACGCTTCATGCCCGCGGCCTTGCCAAGGTCGGCGACACGTTCCGCTCGCGTTCGATCATCGGCACGGAGTTCGAGGTGGGGCTGGAGGCGGAGGCCGTGGTTGCCGGCCGCCCGGCGATCATCCCCAGCATCACCGGCCGCGGCTGGACGTTCGGCTTGCACCAGATCGCGCTCGATCCGACCGATCCGCTGGCAAACGGTTTCGCCATGACCGACACCTGGGGTCCCCAGGCCGGCGAGATCGTCTGACCGGGCACCGGGCTTGCGCCCGGCAGAATGGAGATGTCTCCTCGGAAACAGAGGGCGCGGCCGGATCGGCGCATAAGGGGATGATCCAGTGCTGGGAGCGGTTGACGCCGCGCCCGCCATCGGTTCAAGTCCGCGCCACCTATATCGAAGCGAAAGACATGTCATGCGACCGCTCCATGCACTGAACCCAGTTCTTTTCGGGCGTCGGCTTTTCCTGGCCGGGGGCGCGCTTGCGCTCATGGGGGCGGGCGTTCGCGCGGCGTGGGCCAGCACCGTCATCGGCAAGGCCGTGAAGATCACGGGCGACGTCACGCGCCGGCAGGCCGGCCATCTGGAAGGCCTGAGCGCCGGCGCGAACCTCATGGACCGCGACTTCGTGACAACGGGCAAGGAGAGCTTCGCGGCCCTGGCGCTCGGCGAGGAGACGAGCCTGCTTTTGGGCAGCGAGACCGAACTGCTGATCGACAGCTTCATCGCCGGGCAGGGCGGAACGATCGAACTTGGCACCGGCCAGATGATGTTCGACCGCGCGGAGGGCCTCGCCAAGATCGACTTCACCATGCGCACCGCCTTCGGCATGA
Organism: Shinella oryzae; assembly: GCF_023038235.1. NCBI lineage: Bacteria > Pseudomonadati > Pseudomonadota > Alphaproteobacteria > Hyphomicrobiales > Rhizobiaceae > Shinella > Shinella oryzae. Next base: position 129,163 of record NZ_CP081987.1, read on the forward strand.
TCGGCGTGCGCGGCACCAAGTTCTTCGCCGGCCCGAGCCGCGGTGCCGCCTTCGCCGTCTTCGTGGAACATGGGCTGGTCGAGGTCACGGGCGGTGGCGTGACGCGACGGGTCGGCCGCGGCGAGGGCGTGGATTTCGCCGCACCCGGCGCCGCACCCACGGCCGTGGCCCGATGGAGCGAGGCGCGCATCCGCGAAGCCTATGCCAGTGTGGGCGCCGGATAAGGCTGCGGATCACGTGTTCTAGTCGAGCGTGAACAGCTCCATCGTCCCGAAGCCCCGGATCTCGTGGCGGCCGATGGGCCGGAGTGTCCGGCTGGCTTCGCCCGCCGCGCGCGGCCCGACGCAGATCTGCGTCCCCAGGAACTTGTTGGCGTCCTGCAGCCGCGCGGCGAGGTTTACTGCGTCGCCATGGGCGGTGTAGTCGAGCTTGCCGCCGGCACCGACTTCCCCGAGCACGGCATCACCCGTCTCGATGCCGATCCGGGTCCGGCCGAAGGCCTGTTCGAGGAAGAGTGGCCGGTGGCGCATCTCCTCGGTCAGCGCGCGGATGTCGTCGGCGCAGGCCAACGCCTTGTCGACATGGCCTTCCAGATCATCCGGCGCGTTGAAGAGCGCGTGCACCGCATCGCCCACCACCTTGTCCACCATGCCGCCGTGGCGGGCAACGAGCGCGTTGACCTCGGCGAAGTAGATGTCGAGCAGTTTGACGAGATCGTGCGGGCCGATCTTCTGCGCCAGCGTGGAGAAGCCCTCGATATCGGTGAAGAGTGCCGTGACCTGCCGCGCCTCGCCCGCCACGCGCCCCATGTCGGGATTGTCGATATAGCGCGAGACGACGGATTGCGGCAGATATTGCGCGAAGCGCTGCCGGGCCGTCGCCTCCGCCCGCCGCACATGGGCATATTGCATGAGACCGGTGACGAGGGCGGCCGTGGCGACGATGAGCGACACGCCGATCGCATCGGAAAGCAGGGCGGTGCGGGCGTAGAGCAGCACCGACGCGCCGAAGACGAGACCGACCAGGGCGAGGCCGGCAACCGCGGCACCGAGCGGCCGCAGACGTGCGGCCGCAAGCGCCGCCGCAGCACCTGCAAGCAGCGCAAAGCCCGCTTCGACGGGCGGCAGAAGCGGATCGCGCGTGGGAATGGTATCGGTCAGGATGGCATCCGCCAGATCGGCGTGGATCTGTACGGACGGCTCGAGCGGCATGGAGGCGCTGGTGCGCAGCCCACCCAGATTGGGCAGGCTGCTGCCGATCAGCACGACCTTGCCGGCAAGCGTCTCCGCCGGGACAGTGCCGGCCACCAAATCGGCGGCCGAGAAGGTGCGTGCGGCGATGGTCGCGGCACCGCTTGCAACGAAGCGCAGGCTGCCGTCCTCGTCGAGCCGCAACACGCGGCCGTCGTGGCGCAGCCATGTGGGGTCGCCACCCAGCACGGGTGTGCGGGCGCCCGCCGCAAGCCGCGCCACCTCCACGCCGAGCGCCGGATAGGCCGCGTTGCCCACGATCGCATAGGCCTGCACGCGGCGCACCACCGCATCCTCGTCTCCGACCAGAAAGGCGGCGGCTGCTGCCGTCGAGCGATCCTGCAGGAAGGTGCACGAGCTTTCCGTGCCCTCGATGAACCAGAGGTCCGGCACGTTGACGGGCCGGTGCAGTGCGAGCTTCGGCACGGGATGCGGCGCACCGTCAAGCGTTTCGCCGATCAGGAAACCGAGGACGGTCGGCACCTTGCCGATGGCGTCCGCGAGCGCGGCATTGGCCGGCACGTCGGGCGCGCAATCCGTGCTGAAGATGAAGTCGAAGGCAATGGCGGTGGGCTTGGCGGCCGCAAGCCGTTCGACGAGCGTCGCTGTCTCGGCGCGCGTCCAGTCGCGGTTCGGCACGCTCTGGAAGGCCTTTCGGTCGATATCGACGACGACGATGCGGTCGCTCCGCGCGGCCGGAACGGCCTGGGTGAGCGCGTCGAAATAGAACTCGCGCTGCCGCTCCAGCGCCGTCTCGCCCAGGGCAAGAAGCGCCAGTGCGCCGGCAAGGCTGGCAATGAGGCCGGCGGCAAGGGGCCTGTATTTCTTTGCGATCATTCTCTCGGCAGCCTAGTCGTCGTCCGGCTCGGCGATGCCGTAAAGCCGACCGACATGGCACTGGATGATACCGTCCTTGCGCCGGATGGCGCCGGCTTCCTCCAGCGCGAGGATCGAGCGGTTGATCTTCGGCCGGCTCGCACCGAGGATGCCGGCGATTTCCGTCTGGCTCAGCGCGATCTGGAGATTGGCGCTATCGGGCAGCTCCTCGCCGTGGATGTTGCGCAGCGTGGCGAGGAAGAAGCGGGCGACCCGCGCATCGAGATCGTAGAGCGCGATGGTTTCGAGCTGCTCCGTCGTTTCGCGCAGCTTGGTGCAGAGATAGTGGATGACCGCCTGCGCGGCGGCCGGGTTACGGGCGAGCAGGTCGAGGAAATCGCGCTTGGCGATGACGTAGCCCTCCGTCGCCACCGCCGCCGTGGCATCCGCCGAACGCGGCTGGCCGTCGAGGATCGCCATCTCGCCGAGCACGGCGCCGGGTTCGAGCTGGCGCAGCGACAGTTCCTTGCCCTGTGGCGTGATGAGGGAGAGCTTGATGCGGCCGGTCACCAGCACGATGAGATAGGTGCCCTCGTCGCCGCGCTGGAAGATCACCGTTCCCGCCGGCCATTTGCGATAGGTCGCGATCGCCGCGATATCGCCGATCGTCTCCTTGCTGAAACCCTCGAAAATCGGAAAGGAGCGCCAGAATGCGGCACTCTTGTTGATCTCGTTCATGTCCGCTGCCCCCGGCCGGCCGAAATACGCCAGCCGGCGGAAATCTTCGCCCAGCGGCCGGGCGCATGCAACAGAAAAGAACGTGCCCTGGCGGTTGTCAGCCGCAGATGCGCACGCGCTTTGTGACGGTCCTTCCATGGGCATCCGCCACGCGGAAGCGCTTGGTGACGCAGCTCTGCGGGTCGTGCGCGCGATAGCCTTCATCGGAGGACGCGCCCGCAGCCGTAAACGTGAAGGAAACGGCGGCAAGAGCGAGGGCGAGCAGGATCAGGCGCATGATCTCTCCGGCAGGCGGGCGACAGGCGCCTTTCTCGCACCGTCCCATGCCCGGTCTGTTCCTGGGGAAACAGGGGCGGGGGCGTTCTCAAAAAGTGAACAATCTGTCTTCCGAACGACCGGCTAGCTTGACGAATGAAAGCTGTTATCTCTGTCGTCAACGCAAACAACGAAGCCTCAGGAGCTTTCCATGCCGCAGAACGCCGTCGTCCTCGTCGGACGCATCCTCCTCGCCCTCATGTTCATCACGTCGGGCTTTGGCAAGCTGACCGATCCCGCCGGCACCGCCGGCATGATCACCGGTGCCGGCCTGCCGGCCGCAACCGCGCTCGCCTACATCGCCGGTATCTTCGAACTCGTCGGCGGCCTCTTCATCCTCGTCGGCTTCCAGACGAAGATCGCGGCTTACCTGCTCGCTGCCTTCTGTGTGTTCACCGCGCTGACATTCCACAGCGGCGCGATCAACATTCCGGACTTCCCGGCAGGCGCAAACGGCCTGCTCACGGTCTTCAACGGCCTGATGATGTGGAAGAACATCACGATTGCCGGCGGTTTCCTCGTGCTTGCCGCCTTCGGCCCCGGCTCGATCTCGGTCGACGCCCGCCGCGCAGCCTGAACCCGACTATCCCTCTGATCCTCCAGAAACCCTTCCCGGTCCCCGGGAAGGGTTTTTCGTTGTCTGAACGCTGGAAAGCCGCCACTCTTGCTGCTATGCGCACGGGGATAGAACCCTGCGGGAGATGCCGATGTTTTCCAATTCCTTTCCGGACCGAGATGTGATGGCGGAGCTGATGGCCCGCATGCTTTGGGAGATCAAGGCGGTGCATTTCCGCCCGGAAGAGCCCTACAAGCTCGCCTCCGGCATGGCCTCCCCGGTCTATATGGATTGCCGCAAGCTCCTGTCCTACCCGCGCATCCGCTCGGCCATCATGGATTTCGCCGCCGCGACCCTCACCCGCAATGTCGGCTTCGAGCGTATCGACGTGATCGCCGGCGGCGAGACGGCCGGCATTCCCTTCGCCGCCCTCCTTGCCGACCGTCTCAGCCTGCCGATGATCTATGTGCGTAAGAAGCCCAAGGGCCACGGCCGCAATGCGCAGATCGAGGGCGTGATGGCGGAAGGCGCGCGCGTGCTCGTCATCGAGGACCTCGTAACGGTCGGCGGCTCCATGTTCACCTTCATCGACGCGATCCGCGCGGCCGGCGGCGTGGTCGATCACGGCATGTCGCTGTTCTACTACGGCATCTTCAAGGAAGCCGAGGCGCGCTATGCCAATGGCGGCGTGAAGCTGCATCACGTCGCGACCTGGCGCGATGTTCTGGCCGTCGCCCGGCAGGAAAAGCTCTTCGACGATGCGACGCTCGCCTCCGTCTCCGCCTTCTTCGATGCGCCCTTGGCCTGGTCGGCCGCCCATGGCGGCGTCTCGGAACTGCCGACATCCTAAAAAGCGCTGGCGCTTTCCGCCGTGATTGTTTAAATCGATTGAAATTCGGTTGGAGGACTTTCGATGATCCTGTGTTGTGGTGAAGCGCTGATCGACATGCTGCCGCGGACAACGACGCTCGGCGAGGATGCCTATGCACCCTATGCCGGCGGCGCGATCTTCAACACGGCCATCGCGCTCGGCCGCCTCGGCGTGCCCACGGGCTTCTTCACCGGCCTGTCGGATGACATGATGGGGGACATCCTGCGCAAGACGCTGCGTGAAAGCGGCGTCGATTACAGCTATTGCGCAACGCTGTCGCGGCCCACCACGGTCGCCTTCGTCAAACTGGTCGACGGCCACGCGACCTATGCCTTCTACGACGAGGGCACGGCCGGCCGCATGATCACCGAGGCCGAGCTTCCGGCACTGGGCGATACATGCGAGGCGCTGCATTTCGGCGCGATCAGCCTCATCCCGGAACCCTGCGGCACCACCTATGAGGCGCTCCTCGAGCGCGAGCACGAAAAGCGCGTCATCTCGCTCGATCCCAACATCCGCCCCGGCTTCATCAAGGACAAGGACGCCCATATGGCCCGCATCCGCCGGATGGCGGCGATGGCCGATATCGTCAAGTTCTCCGATGAGGACCTTGCCTGGTTCGGTCTCGATGGCGACGAGGATGCGCTCGCCCGTTACTGGCTGCACCACGGCGCCAGGCTCGTCGTCGTGACCCGTGGCGCCGACGGCGCGGTCGGTTATACGGCTGAGCACAAGGTCACGGTGCCGAGCGAACGCGTCAGCGTCGTCGATACGGTCGGTGCCGGCGACACATTCGATGCCGGCGTGCTGGCCTCGCTCAAGATGCAGAACCTCCTCACCAAGCAACAGGTGGCGAGACTCGACGAGGCGCAGATCGCAAAGGCGCTGGCGCTCGGCGCCAAGGCCGCGGCCGTCACGGTTTCCCGCGCCGGCGCCAATCCCCCCTGGGCGAACGAGATCGGCCTCGCCTGATCGGCAGCCACGTTCACGCGGCTGTCATCGCAACGTGGTCAAAGGGGGCATGCGAGAACAGCACGTCCCCGACCAGCATGCCTCCGTTAACCCTGATGCACGGGCACCCACCGTGCTCGTCGTCACCGATGCGTGGCGGCCGCAACTGAACGGCGTCGTGCACACGCTGGAGGAGCTGGCGCGCTCGATGGCGGAGGAGGGGGTCGAGGTCGTCTTTCTCACCCCGGAAAAGTTCGCGACCGTGCCGCTGCCGTCCTATCCGGAAATCCGTCTGGCGCTTGCCTCCGCGCGGCGCGTGCTCGCCGAGATCGAGGCGATCGCGCCCGACTATATCCATATCGCCACCGAGGGCCCGCTCGGCATGGCGGCGCGCCGTGCCTGCCTCAGCCGCCGGCTACCCTTCACGACGGCCTATCACACACGGTTTCCCGAATTCATCAGCGCCCGCCTACCCGTTCCCGAAAGCTGGAGCTATTGGTGGCTGCGCCGTTTCCACAATGCCGGCGAAGGCATGATGGTGGCGACGAAATCGCTGGGTGCGGAAATGGCGGCGCGCGGTTTCGTGCGCATCAAGCGCTGGTCGCGCGGCGTGGATACCAAGCTGTTCGATCCCGCCAGGCGCCGCGATCTCGGCCTGCCGCGGCCGATCTTCCTCAATGTCGGGCGTGTCGCGGTGGAGAAGAACCTGCCGGCCTTCCTCGGTCTCGACCTGCCGGGCAGCAAGGTCGTCGTCGGCGACGGGCCCGACCTTGCCATGCTGCGCCAGCGTTATCCCGATGTGCATTTCCTCGGCCGCAAGACCGGCGAGGAACTGGCGAGCATCTATGCCTCCGCCGACGTCTTCGTCTTCCCGAGCCGCACGGATACGTTCGGCAATGTCATGCTCGAGGCGCTTGCCAGCGGCGTTCCCGTCGCCGCCTTCCCGGTAACGGCCCCGCGCGACGTGCTGGGCGATGCCGGCGCCTTGTCGGAGGACCTGCGGGCGGCGGCGCTCGCCGCGCTCGACATCCCGAAGGACGTCGCGCTCAACAGGGCCGCGACCTATAGCTGGCGCGCCTGCGCGCTGGAATTTCTGGGCAATCTCGCCCGCGTGCCGCGCGGTTCTTTTGCGTCACGCCGCCTCAGCCTTCGCTAGGGCATGTCCAGCCGAAGCGGGATCGCTTCGGCGTCGGACAATGCGGCAAAGAGAACGTTTGCTACTTCGCCGCCTTCAGCAGTGCGGCGACGAGGCCGGCGGTGGAGGAGTCGTGTCCGGCAGCACTTTCCTTGCCCTCAACGACAGGCAGCAAGCCCGTCGCCAGCTCCTTGCCGAGCTCCACGCCCCACTGGTCGAAGGAGTTGATGTTGAAGAGCGCGCCTTCGACGAACACGCGGTGCTCGTAGAGCGCGATCAGCCGGCCGAGCGCGAAGGGTGTGAGGCTGTCGTGGACCATGGTGATCGACGGGCGGTTGCCCGAGAAGACGCGGTGCGGCGCGATTCGGTCGGCCTTTGCCTCGTCCATGCCCTTGGCGGTGAGCTGCGCCTTCGCCTCCGCGAAGCTGCGGCCCTTCATCAGCGCCTCCGACTGCGCAAGGCAATTGGCGATCAGCAGCTGGTGCTGGTGGCGCAGGCTCTTTTCGTGGCCGTTGGCCGCGATCATGAATTCGGCCGGAATGATGGCCGTGCCCTGGTGGATCAGCTGGTAGAAGGCATGCTGGCCGTTCGTGCCGGGTTCGCCCCACACGACCGGGCCGGTCTGGCCTTCGACGGGCGTGGAATCCATCGTCACCGACTTGCCGTTCGATTCCATGTCGAGCTGCTGGAGATAGGCGGGAAAGCGCGACAGCCGCTGGTCATAGGGCAGGATCGCGCGCGAGGGATAGTCCAGCACGTTGCGGTGATAATAGCCGATCAGGCCGAGCAGCATGGGAATGTTTTCGCGGATCGGCGCGGTGCGGAAATGGGTGTCGATCGCATGGCCGCCGGCCAGGAAATCGGTGAAGTTCTCCTTGCCGATGGCAATCATCAGCGGCAGGCCGATGGCCGACCAGATCGAATAGCGGCCGCCGACCCAGTCCCAGAATCCGAAGACGCGTTCGGCGCTAATACCAAAGGCCGCGACCTTGTCGAGCGCCGTCGAGACCGCGCAGAAATGGCTGCCGACCGCGGCCTCGCCCAGCGCGTCTGCGATGAACCTGCGCGCGGTCGCGGCATTGGTCATCGTCTCGATGGTGGTGAAGGTCTTGGACGCGACGATGAACAGCGTCGTTTCCGCGTCGAGCAGCTTCAGCGTGTCGGCGATATGCGCGCCGTCGATGTTGGAGACGAAGTGCAGGCGCGGCCCGTCGTGATAGGGCGCCAGCGCCAGCGTCGCCATGACGGGCCCGAGGTCCGAGCCGCCGATGCCGATATTGACGACGTCGGTGATCTTCTTGCCCGTCGCGCCTTTCAGGACGCCGGAGCGCACGCCATCGGAAAACGCGCCCATGGCATCGAGCACGGCATTGACGTCGGGCATGACATCCTTGCCATCGACGAGGACGGGCGTGTTGGCGCGGTTGCGCAAGGCCGTGTGCAGCACGGCGCGCTCTTCGGTGATGTTGATGATCTCGCCCGCAAACATCGCGTCGCGCTTCGTCTCGACTCCGGCCTTGCGGGCAAGCTCTTCCAGACCGTCCAGCACGGCGTCGTTCACCGCGCATTTGGAATAATCGAAGAGGAAGTCTTCGAGCGTGACGCTGTAGCGGGCGAACCGCTGCGGATCGGCCGCGAAGGCCGCCCTTATGTCTGTGGCATTGGTCTCGCGAACGATGGATTTCAGCTTTTCGACAAGCGCGTTCATCGGCGTGTTCCTCGGGCCTTGGGACGATGCCGGTTAGCTAGTCGCTTTGGAGGGCGCAAATCAAGACCGCAAATGCGCCTTCCGCGAAAAAATTAAATCGGTTTAACCGGGGCTGCGTCAGCCCCGGAGGTCCTTGCGAAGGATCTTGCCGACATTGGATTTCGGAAGTTCAGTGCGGAATTCGATGAATTTCGGCCGCTTGTAGTTCGTCAGGTTGGCGACGCAATGGGCCTTCACGTCGGCTTCCGTCAGGGCGTCGTCCTTCTTGACGACGAAGAGTTTCACGGCCTCGCCGGAATGCTCGTCGGGCACGCCGATCGCCGCGCATTCCAGCACGCCGGCCAGCGACATCGCCACCTCCTCCACCTCGTTGGGGAAGACGTTGAAACCGGAAACGAGGATCATGTCCTTCTTGCGGTCGACGATCTTGGTATAGCCTTCCGCGGTCATGAAGCCGACATCGCCGGAGCGGAAGAAACCGTCCGGTGTCATCACCTTTGCCGTTTCGTCCGGCCGTTGCCAGTAGCCGGCCATGACCTGCGGCCCGCGGATGCAGATCTCGCCGACCTCGCCGAGCGCCAGCGTCTTGCCCTCGTCGTCGCGGATCTCGATATCGGTGGAGGGCAGGGGCAGGCCGATCGTGCCGGTGAAATCGGGGCTGTCGAAGCGGTTGGCGGTGGCGACCGGCGAAGTCTCCGACAGGCCGTAGCCTTCGGTCACCGCGCAACCCGTGATCTTCTGCCAGCGCTCGGCGACGGGCCGCTGCACCGCCATGCCCCCGCCGAGCGTCAGCACCAGCTCGGAGAAGTCCAGCTTCTGGAAATCCGGGTTGTTCATCATGGCGTTGAACAGCGTGTTGAGGCCGGGGAAGATGTGGACGCGGTACTTGCCCAGTTCCTTGACGAAGGCCGGGATGTCGCGCGGATTGGCGATCAGCACGTTGTGGCCGCCGAGCGCGATGCCCATCAGGCCGTTCACGGTGAGCGCGAAGATATGGTAGAGCGGCAGCGCGCAGACGAAGACGAGCTGCTCGGGCCGCTTCTTGAGGCGGAAGACCGGCTCGATCCACAGCTTGATCTGCTCCATGTTGGAAAGCAGGTTGGCGTGGGTGAGTGTCGCGCCCTTGGAGATGCCCGTCGTGCCGCCGGTATATTGCAGGAAGGCCGTATCGCCAGGCGAAATGTCCGCCGGCTTCAAGGTGGCGTGCGCTCCCTCGGCCATGACCTGCTTGAAGGGAATGTGTCCCGGCAGGGACCACGCGGGCACGAGCTTCTTGATCTTGCGCACCACGAGATTGACGATCAGCCCTTTGAGGCCGAGCATGTCGCCCATCGTGGTGACGACGACATGGCGAACGGCGGTTCGCGAGACGACCTGCGCCACGGTGCCGGCAAAATTCTCCAGCACGAACAGCGCCTTCGCGCCCGAATCCTTCAGCTGATGTTCCAGCTCGCGCGGCGTGTAGAGCGGATTGACATTGACCACGACGAGACCGGCGCGCAGGATGCCGAAGATCACGACCGGGTTCTGCAGGATATTGGGCATCATCACCGCGACGCGGTCGCCCTTGGCTAGCCCCTGCGCCTGCAGCCAGGCCGCGACCTTTTTGGAGGCTGCCTCGAAGTCGCGGAAGGTGAGCGTCTTGCCCATGCTGGTAAAGGCGGGGCGCTCGGCAAAGCGGGCGCAGCAGCTTTCCACCAGCGCGCCGATCGATGAATGGCCAAGCGGTGCGATCGTCTGCGCCATGCCCTCTGGATAGGACGCGAGCCAGAAACGGCCGGACGCTTCGGTGGATGGCTTCTGTTCTATGGCCGACATTGGGGCTCCTCCTCGTGGGCGCGTGGGGCATCGTCCGTCCTGCGGTCACCGAATGGTCCTCCAACCATCGGTGCGAACAAGATGATGCTTTTGGCGGGCGCCATCAAGCACCATGGCTATCTTACATTGACGTAAACGTCAACAATCGCCGCTCTTGGCCCGATAGCTTTTTCGTGAGGCCGGGCGGCTGCGGCGTCTCACCGCGCCGGCAACGAAAAAACCACGTATATGTTTAACATTCTTCGGATAGACCTTATCTAGAGGCCCGGCCTGTACCGGCCGCAATGGAGTAGACGAGTTTGCCGCAATCGGAACATCGCAGAAATGAGCCCCGGCTGATCGGTGTGGCGCGCCCGAGTGGAGCGGCGCTCATCTCGCCGACATCGGCGGCGCGCTGGCTGCTTGTCCTCATCGTGCTGGCAGGCATCTACTTCTTCCATGGTTTCGTGGTCCCCGTGCTGGCCGCCCTCGTCATCGCCTTTGCCAGCTGGCCGCTCTATTCGCGCCTGCTCGTCCAGCTCAACGGCAACCGCACGATCGCCGCCTCCATCGCGATCCTTCTCATTCTCGGTTTCATCGTCGGGCCGATCATGTTCGCGTCGACCTATGCCTTCCACGAGATCCGCGAGTGGATCGGCTGGGCGGTCGAGACCAATCGCACGGGTGCGCCCACGCCGGACTGGATCAGCGCGCTGCCCGTCATCGGCGGCTGGCTCGATATGCAGTGGACGCGCTTCCTCGATCATCCCGGCGCGATCGGCGAACTGACGCAGATCGTCAGCGGCGCCAATATCGGCAATATCTACCGCGTGGCGCTCGCGGCCGGCGGCAAGGCCTTCGGCCTGCTGCTCGCCATGCTGTTCATGCTGATCGCGCTGTTCTTCATCTATCGCGACGGCCGGTCCTTCGCCGCCCAGGTGGATCGCCTCGGCGAGCGCATCCTGCCGATGCGCTGGGAGCGCATCTCGCGCATCGTTCCCGCCACCATCAGCTCCACGGTCACGGGCATGACGCTGATCGCCATCGGCGAGGGCATCGTGCTCGGCGTCGCCTACTGGATCGCCGGCGTGCCCTCGGCCGTCACGCTCGGCGTCCTCACCGGCGTCATGGCGCTCTTCCCCGGCGGCGCGCCGCTCTCCTTCACCTTGGTCTCGATCTACCTGGTATCCAGCGGCTCGCCCATCGCCGGCCTAGCGCTCTTCATCTGGGGCTCGGTGGAACTCTTCATCGTGGACAAGACGCTGCGCCCGCGTCTCGTCGGCGGTCCGATCAAGCTGCCGTTCCTTCCCACCTTCTTCGGCCTGATCGGCGGCGTGAAGACCATGGGCTTCCTCGGCCTGTTCATCGGTCCCGTCCTGATGGCCCTGCTGGTCGCGATCTGGCGCGAATGGATCCGGGAAATCGAGGCGACGGATCCGCCCGCCACGATCCGCCTGGATGCCCGCCCGCAGACGCCGGACCTGTCCGAGCGCGGGCGCAACGTCAGCTGACGACGAACGCTCGCCGCGTCGTTTACGTAGCGCTCCGGCGATAGAGGGCGGCGGCTTCGGCAACCAGTTCCGTGTTGCCGGACGCCTGTTCGCCGTTCATGAGCAGGCGTCCGTCTTCCAGTCCAACACGGGTGGACCAGCGTTTTTGACGCGCCCGGGCAACGAAGTGCCAGACCGTGTCGTCGAAACCGTGAAGCAGGATCGGTCGAACAATATCGGCGCGCGCAAGAACACGCGCGATGCCATCGGCAATCGCATCGGCCCCGGCAGGATCCTGCGCCTCGATCTCTATGAGCACGCGAAAGACACGGTGGCGATCCGCAAGCGAGGCCAGCCGTTCGGCATCGGCAACGGTGGCCAGGCCCGCCTCCACGCCGACACCCATCTGATGCAGTAACCCGATGACGGCAGGCGCATCCGGCTCCGACAGATTGACCGAGGCATAGTCGGGCAGCACGCGCCAGCGGGAGATGCAGTCCCGCGTCCGCTCCACGTCGCCCTCTATCCAGGCACCCGTCGATACGCCGACAAGCGTTCCCGGGCAGGCGCGCCGCATGGCCAGCATCGTGTCATCGATGGCCTCCAGGCTTTCGCGCCCGTCTGGACCGCGCGGATGGATGTGCAACTCCGCCGCACCCGCCACAACGCAGGCCGCCCCATCGGCAGCCATGGCATCCGGGGTCGTCGGCAGGCGCGGATGGTAATCGCGGGGCCGCGCCCCGTTCAAGCAAGCCTGTACGATCATCGCGAGCTCCAAGCAACGACAACAGTCTAGCGGCGCCCAAAGAGTTCGCAAGGTCGCACAGAGCCGTGAAACGCCAGCCGGACGCGGTGCGCAGAAATTAAAAAGTGTCAGGGAGGGAAATGGTGCCGCTTACGTGACTCGAACACGTGACCCCGTCATTACGAATGACGTGCTCTACCAACTGAGCTAAAGCGGCCTTCATGGTCCCGAAGCGTGCCGGGACCGGAATGGGTGCGCTGATAACCGCTATGCGCGGAGATTTCAAGCGGTGAGTTTCAACTTCCGCATTTTTCCCGCGCTATGGCGTGCGCAGCGGTTCAACCGGCGGCGATGCGGGCCCTGGCGGCGGCATATTCCTGCTCCAAGCGTGCGACGAGTTCGGCGGTCGGGGCCACGGACTTGATGGCGCCGACGCCCTGGCCGCAGCCCCAGATGTCCTTCCAGGCCTTGGCGCCCGATGTTGCCGTCTCGAAATCCATTTTCGAGGGGTCGGCCTCCGGCAGGTGGTCCGGATCCATGCCGGCGGCGGCGATGGAGGGTTTCAGGTAGTTGCCGTGAATGCCCGTGAAATAGTTGGAATAGACGATGTCGGCGGCGGCGCTGTCGACGATCATCTGCTTGTAGGCCTCGTTGGCGCGGGCCTCGGTCGTGGCGATGAAGGGCGAGCCGATATAAGCCATGTCGGCGCCCATCGCCTGGGCCGCGAGGATCGCGCCGCCGGTCGCGATGGCACCGGAGAGCAACAGGGGTCCGTCGAACCATTCCCGAATTTCCTGGACGAGCGCAAAGGGCGAGAGCGTGCCCGCATGGCCGCCCGCGCCGGCCGCCACGGCGATCAGCCCGTCGGCGCCCTTGCGGATGGCGGAATTGGCGTGGCGGTTGTTGATGACGTCGTGCAGCACGATGCCGCCATAGGAGTGGATCGCGGCGTTGACCTCGGGCACCGCGCCCAGCGAGGAGATGACGACCGGCACCTTGTACTTCACGCACATCGCCAGGTCGTGCTCCAGCCGCTTGTTGGAGCGGTGGACGATCTGGTTGACGGCAAATGGCGCGGCCGGGCGATCGGGGTGTTTCGCATCATGCGCCGCGAGGGCTTCCGTGATCTCGGCCAGCCACTCGTCGAGCTGCGCTTCCGGGCGCGCGTTGAGCGCGGGAAAGGCGCCCACCACGCCGGCCTTGCATTGCGCGATGGTCAGCGCAGGGTGCGAGATGATGAAGAGCGGCGCCGCGACGACGGGCAGGCGCAGCTTGTCCTTGAGGATCGCGGGCAGGGCCATGAAGACGTCCTTCTTTGACGTTTACGAAAACGTCAAAAGGATAGCAGCGGGAATGCGACGTGAAAAGAGGCTGAAATCAGGGCAGCAAAGGGAATGGGCATGGTAACGAATGCGGCCTGTGGCGATTCGCCGTTTCTGCCCGTCTGTGTGCGTTGGCCACTCGGCGCGGCGTGAACAGGCCAATTATACCCCAGCCGAACCGCTCTATCACGCGCCGGTGCCGATTCCCGTTTACGGCGGCAGGAGGCATCGCGGCTCGCCCGCTGGGGGCTCCAGCGTAGCTTATCCCCGGAGAAGGAGGGCGGTTCGGACGCCGAGACTTGCGCAAATTCGCGGCAAACGTTACGCAAAAACCAACAAAAGCCGGAAAGTGAGGCTCTTTCCACAGATGTGTTTGGCCGCGGCGGGGTGCGGTCGCCGAGAAGGATCGGACGTGAGCGGACTGGAAGCGGCAATCAGAAATGCGCTGACGCGCTCGGAACGCGGCAATGCCGAGGTGCGCGCGCGCATCTACCAGTCGGCGCGCAACGCGCTCGAGGCCGGGCTACGCAAGCAGGACATCAACGATCCCGAGGCCGTGGCGGCGCAGCGCCACCGGCTCGAGGCGACGATCCGCCAGATCGAGGCGGAGGAGCGCGCGCAGGCCAGTGCCGCTGTGCGCGAGGTCCGAGCAGAGCCGCGGGTCGAGATACGGCCGGAACCGGAAATGCGCGCCGAGCGCGACATCCGGCCCGAGCCGACGCTGGAGGCCGAACCGCGCATCGAACCAGAGCGCCGGGCGCCCGCGGGCGATATGGGCGCGATCCGACCCGAGCGCATGGAGCGTCTTGGTGAAGGCGGCGCACAGGCGACGGCAGCTGCGGCGACGCCCGCAAGCCAGCCCTCCGATTTCCGTCCGGAGCGCGTCGCCAAGGCGCGCAAGCGCCGCGGGCGGCTGTTCTCCTTCCTCCTCGTGCTCGCAACGCTGGTCGCGGCCTTCGGCGCGCTTGCCTGGTGGGTGACATCGAGCGGCCTGCTGGATGACCTGCAGGATGATTCCCGGCCGCCGGCCCGAGTCTCGGCGGAGGATTTCTCCGGCGAGGACCCGATCAAGAAGGCGCTCGATACGCAGAGCCGCTTTACGTCCGACTGGCGCCCGGTCTTCACGCCGGGCGACGCTGCCAAGCTTTCCGCCGGCGCGGCCGGACGCTTCGAATCGGTCAGCACCAGCGACGGGCAGGCCGTGCGCGTCACCTCGACAAATCCGGAGCGTGACGGTGCGGTGCAAATCGAGGTATCGCCGGAGGTCCTGGGCGAGATGGGCGGCAAGACCTCGACGATCGCGCTCACCGTGCAGGCCGCTGGCGACAAGCCGGTGCAGGTGTCGGTGGAATGCGATTTCTCCACCATGGGCGGCTGCGGGCGTCATCGCTTCACTGTGTCGGAGCGCACGGACATTCTGTTCCAGGTGGAGTTCGACCGCTCGCTTTCGCCGAGCGAGCCGGGGCATCTGCTGCTCAACAGCGACATTGCCGGCGGCGGCGCAGGCGTGAACCTCTACGCCGTCCGCATCCTGCCGGGCGAATAAGAGGCCCGGCCCTGACGCGGCGCGGGATGGCCCCGCGCCCGCCGGGATGGTCCTTCTCTTATTTTACGAAGCCGACACCCGTGCCGACGATCTTGTCGTCGATCTCGCCGATCGCCTTTTTGTCCTTGCCGTCATAGTCGAGCGTCTTGAGGATATGGCGGATCAGGTTGATGCGCGCACGCCGCTTGTCGTTGGCGCGGATCACGGTCCACGGCGCGTGGTCCGAATGGGTTTCCTTCAGCATCCGGTCGCGCTTTTCCGTATAGTCGTCCCACTTGTTGAGCGCGGCTATGTCCATCGGCGAGAGTTTCCACACCTTGAGCGGATCGTGCCGCCGGTCGTGGAAGCGCTTCAGCTGCATTTCGCGGCCGATATTGAGCCAGAACTTGAAGAGATGGATGTCGTCCGAAACGATCATCTTCTCGAAGCGCGGCGTTTCCTTCAGGAAGCGTTCGTATTGCTCGGGCGTGCAGAAGCCCATGACGGGCTCCACGCCGGCGCGGTTGTACCAGGAGCGGTCGAACAGCACGAACTCGCCCGAGGTGGGGAAGGTGGCGACATAGCGCTGGAAGTACCACTGGCCGCGCTCGGTCTCGGTGGGCTTGGTGAGCGCGACGATGCGCGCGGAGCGCGGGTTCATGTAGGACATGGTCGCATGGATCGCGCCGCCCTTGCCGGCCGCATCCCGGCCCTCGAACACGGCCATGATGCGCTTGCCGGTCTTCTGCTGCCAGAACTGCACCTTGACCAACTCGATCTGGAGAAGCTTCAGCGTCTTCTCGTATTCCTTGTTGTCGAGCTTCTTGTCGTAGGGATAGTCGTCGGAGCCGAAGGCCTTCTCCTCGATCCAGTCGGGCAGCACGGGATCGTCGATGTCGAAGACGCGCTTCTTGCCCTTGATATCCAGTTCGACAGACCGGTTTTCGGCCACTTCCGCCATCGTTCGCTCCTCCAGGCACAGACCGCGGCGCACGCCGCTTCACCGAAAGGTGGCCATAAGCGCATTGCGAATTCAAGCGCACCGTGAAAAACATGTCATGAAATCGCGCTATCCATCGAGAATCGGCGGGGCGCGGAGGCTGAGATGCTTGCAAGGGAATGGGTGGCGGTGACGGATCAGCGGACGATCCTCGGCTGGCTGGCAACGCAACTGTGGGGCGAACGCGTTCTCATCGCCTCGGCCATCTTTGTCGGCTTCGTGATGTGGCTCGCCGGCCTGCATCTGGGCTGGGTCTCGTTCACCGTGCTCCTGCTGGTCATTGCCGGCCTCGTGCGCACTGACCGGCGTGCCGCCGAAGGCAATGCGCGCACCATGGCGGTGCCGGCTGCCGCGGTGCCCGAAAACGATGTCGCGGCGGCCCGGCAGGACGATCTGTCCGCCATCGCCGCCGTCCTGGGCGCGCTGGATGCACCGGCTTTGCTGATTTCCGCCCGTGAGACCGTCAAGTTGCAGAACCGGGCCGCGGAGGCGGTCTTCGGGGCGATCCCGCTCGGAAGCGACCTTGCGGGGCGCATCCGCGCGCCCGGCATCCTCGACATGGTCCGCGAAGCCCTCGCGACAGGCCAGCCGCGCGAAACGGAGCATGCCGAGCGCCTGCCGTCCGAGACCGTCTATGTGGTGCGTATCGCGCCGCTAGCCGAAAAATCCGGCGAACCGCTCTGGCTTTTGACCTTCCGCGATGTCTCGCAGGCGCGCCGCATCGACCGCATGCGCTCCGACTTCATCGCCAATGCCAGCCATGAACTGCGCACGCCGCTCGCCTCGCTGCGCGGCTTCATCGAAACGCTGCAGGGCCCGGCGAAAAACGATACCAGGGCGCACGAGCGCTTTCTCGGCATCATGCACGAGCAGGCCACGCGCATGAGCCGGCTCGTCGATGACCTCCTGTCGCTTTCCCGCCTGGAGCTGCGCTCGAATGTTGCGCCCGACCAGACCGTCGACCTCGTGCCGCTGATCGCCCATGTGCGCGACAGCCTGCAGCCGCTCGCCTCGGAGCTCGGCGTCGACATCGTGCTCGACCTGCCCGCCCATCCCGTTTCCGTCACCGGCGAGCGGGACGAACTCGTCGAGGTTTTCGAGAACCTCATCGAGAACGGCTGCAAATATGGCCAGGAGGGCAAGCGCGTCGATGTGGCGCTCACCGGCGGCACGGACGGGGCGCCCGTCGAGGTCTCCGTCAGGGATTACGGTCCCGGCATCCCTCCTGAACACGTGCCACGTATCACCGAGCGCTTCTACCGGGTCAATGTCGAGGCCAGCCGGTCCAAGAAGGGCACGGGCCTGGGGCTGGCGATCGCCAAGCATATCCTCACCCGCCACAAGGCACGCCTCGTGGTGCGGTCCGAAGTGGGCAAGGGAACCGTCTTTACGGTGAAGTTCTGACACACAATGTCACGGCATTATGCGGCTGTCTGAAATAAGCAATTATTTTCAGTGGCTTGGCCTGTCACAAATGTTTCGCGAAACTGACATAAAACGGATGGCGATCGGGGGGTAGAGAGAAGCCGCCGGTCAGCGGCAGAGAGCGCCAGACGAGCGCTTCCCACATATGTCCTCTTCGGGAGAACCCAGATGAAATCTCTTAAGCTCACCCTCGCGGCGCTCGTAGCCTCCGCCGCATTCGCAGGCGTTGCCGTTGCGCGCGACCAGGTCCAGATCGCCGGCTCCTCCACCGTTCTTCCCTATGCCAAGATCGTTGCCGAGACGTTCGCCGAGACCTATCCCGACTTCAAGACCCCGATCGTCGAATCCGGCGGCTCCTCGGGCGGTCTGAAGGAATTCTGCAAGGGCGTCGGCCCGAACACCATCGACGTCGCCAACTCTTCGCGCCCGATCAAGGAAAGCGAAATCGAGGCCTGCAAGGCCGCTGGCGTCACGGAAATCCAGGAAGTGAAGATCGGCTACGACGGCATCGTCTTCGCAACCGACTCGGGCAATGCCGACCTGAAGCTGGTGCCGAAGGACCTTTATCTCGGCCTCGCCGCTGAAGTCGTCGTCGATGGCAAGCTCGTCGCCAACCCCTACAAGAAGTGGTCGGAAGTTAACAAGGACCTGCCGGACGCCGAAATCGCCGCCTATATCCCGGGCGAGAAGCACGGCACGCGCGAAGTCTTCGAAGAGAAGATCCTCGCTGCCGGCTGCAAGGAAGCCGGCGCGGTCGACGTCATCAAGGCTGCCGTGTCCGATGAGAAGGAACAGCATGCCAAGTGCGTCGCCGTTCGCAAGGATGGCCTGGCTGTCGACATCGACGGCGACTACACCGAAACGCTGGCCCGCATCGCTGCCAACAAGTCCGGCATCGGCGTGTTCGGCCTCTCCTTCTACGAAAACAACGCCGACAAGCTGAAGGTCGCCACCGTCAACGGTATCGTTCCCTCGACCGAGACGATCGCTTCCGGCGAATACCCGGTTTCGCGCCCGCTGTTCTTCTACGTCAAGAAGGCGCATCTCGGCGTCATCCCGGGCCTGAAGGAATATGTCGAGTTCTTCACGAGCGACGACATGATCGGCCCGGACTCTCCGCTGGCTGAATACGGCCTCGTCGCCGCTCCGGAAGCCGAGCGCGAAGAGATCCGCAAGGCCTTCGCCGACGGCAAGATCATGTAATGACCTTGGGTCGCCGCGGCGGTTTGCGCCGCGGCGACCTCTGGCTTTCGGGCGGGGACGCCCACGTCATGTTCTTCGGCCGGGAATGGGGCGCCCAGTCGAACGGTCGGGGCGGGCGATTTGGCACGCTCAGGGCGGATGATCTCGCCAGGAGACTTTCCTAAAATGAGTATTTCACTTCTCTTGCTCATCATCGCCGTGATCGGCGTGGCGGGCTATCTTTTCGGAAGCTGGCGCGCCAACGCGCTTGCCGGCGGCAAGCTTTCGAGCCTGCATTCCCGCCCGGGCTACTACGGTTCCTTCGTCGCCATCTGGTCGGTCCTGCCGGCTCTCGTCGTGATGCTGGTCTGGATTGTCGCAAGCCCGATCTACATCAGCTCGACGGTTCGCGGCGGCTTTCCCGAAGAGGTGAAGGCCACCTCCCAGGCCGAGCAGAACCTCGCCTACAACATGATCGGCGCCATCTCGCGCGGCCTGAACACGCTGTCGGCCGAAGAGCGCGAGGCGATGTTCGCCGACAGCGCGACCGCCCGCACCGTGCTGGCGGCCAAGGGTGTTCCGCTCGCCGCCGATCCCGCACCCTACATGCTGACATCGGCCGACGATCTCAACCGCATGACGAAGGCGAGCGGCACCTTCCTGTCGTTCCTCGTCATCGTCGCGGCGCTTGCCGGCGCCTTCGTCTCCTACCGCGCGATCGCACCGAAGTTCCGTGCCCGCAACCGCGTCGAAGGCGTGATGCTGGTCAGCCTCATCGCCGCCTCCTCCATCGCCATCCTGACGACGGTCGGCATTGTGGCCTCCATGGCGACGGAAGCCATCCATTTCTTCAACATGGTTCCGGCCTGGGAGTTCTTCTTCGGCACGACCTGGGATCCGCGCTTCGCCGCGGCGGGCGCCACGGCCTCCTCCGGCCAGTTCGGCCTGATCCCGCTGCTTGCCGGCACGCTCTATATCGGCTTCGTCGCCATGCTGGTCGCCGTGCCGGTCGGCCTCTTCGCCGCCATCTACATGTCGGAATATGCTTCGCGGACCGTGCGTTCCATTGCCAAGCCGCTTCTCGAAGTGCTCGCCGGCATCCCGACCATCGTCTACGGCTTCTTCGCCCTCATCACCGTCGGCCCGTTCCTGCGCGATATCTCAGCCCAGCTGAACGGCCTGGTCACCGGCAATTATGCAAGCTTCATCCAGGCGCAGAGCGTTCTGACGGCCGGCATCGTCATGGGCATCATGCTGATCCCCTACGTCTCGTCGCTGTCGGACGACATCATCACCGCCGTGCCGCGCGCCCTGCGTGACGGTTCGCTCGGTCTGGGCGCCACCCGCTCCGAGACCATCAAGCGGGTCATCATGCCGGCAGCGCTGCCGGGCATCGTCGGCGCTCTCCTCATGACCGCCTCGCGCGCCATCGGCGAAACCATGATCGTGGTACTCGCGGCCGGTGTCGCCGCCCGCATGCAGCTCAATCCCTTCGAGCCGATGACAACGGTGACGGTCAAGATCGTCAACCAGCTGACGGGCGACCTCGAATTCACCTCGCCGCAGACGCTGGTGGCCTTCGCGCTGGGCATCACGCTCTTCGTGATCACGCTCTGCCTCAACATCTACGCCCTCTACATCGTGCGCAAATACCGGGAGCAGTACGAATGAGCCAGGTCTCCACAAGCCCCGCCCTCGGCATCGCCACCAAGCCCGAACGCCGCGATATCGGCCTGCGTCGCCGTTACGCCGCCGAACGCCGCTTCCGCCTCTACGGCATGGCGGCAATCGCCTTCGGCCTGCTGTTCCTCTTCCTCCTGCTGTTTTCGGTCGTCTCCAAGGGCTACACCGCATTCCAGCAGACGATGATCACCATCCCGATCGAGTTCTCGGAGCAGATCATCGACAAGAACAACGAGCGCGCCACCAACCCGCAGAAGCTCGTGACCGCCAACTACCCTGTCGTTGCGCGCAATGCGCTCGCCAAGGTGCTCGGCGTCAGCGAGGACGACCGCGCCGGCCTGAAGGCCGTCAACGGCATGATTTCCGACAGCGTGCGCGTGCAGCTGCGCAACCTCGTGACCGCAGATCCGTCGATCATCGGCACGACGCAGACCGTGACCGTCCTGGCGCACGGCGATCTCGACTCCGCCTTCAAGGGCCAGATCGATCTCACCGTGCCGGAAACGAACCGCAAGGTCTCCGATAAGCAGGTCGGCTGGATGAACCAGCTTGCCGAGAGCGGCGCCCTTTCCAAGCACTTCAACACCGGCCTCTTCACCAACGGCGCATCGAGCCGTCCGGAGGCGGCAGGCGTGGGCGTGGCACTCATCGGCTCGCTCTACATGATGCTCATCGTGCTCGTCCTGTCGCTGCCGATCGGCGTTGCCGCCTCGATCTATCTTGAAGAGTTTGCCCCGAAGAACCGCTTCACGGATCTCATCGAGGTCAACATCAACAACCTCGCCGCCGTACCCTCCATCGTTTACGGTCTGCTCGGTCTCGCCGTCTTCATCAACTTTGCCGGCTTCCCGCGCTCGGCGGCCCTGGTGGGCGGTCTCGTGCTGACCCTCATGACGCTGCCGACGATCATCATCGCCACCCGCGCGGCGCTGAAGGCCGTGCCGCCATCGATCCGTTCGGCCGCGCTCGGGCTCGGTGCCTCCAAGATGCAGACCGTGTTCCATCACGTCCTGCCGCTCGCCATGCCCGGTATCCTCACCGGCACGATCATCGGCCTCGCCCATGCGCTCGGCGAAACCGCGCCGCTGCTCCTCATCGGCATGGTCGCCTTCGTCGCCGACGTTCCGGCAACGCCGATGGACCCGGCGACGGCGCTTCCGGTGCAGATCTACATGTGGGCGAACGAGGCCGAGCGCGCCTTCGTGGAACGCACGTCGGGAGCCATCATCGTGCTCCTCATCTTCCTCATTCTGATGAATGTCGGTGCGATCCTCCTGCGCCGCCGTTTCGAACGACGCTGGTAGAAGGACCGGTCATATGAACATGATGTCAGAAGCAGCAGTCGAGAAAGCCCTGGACAGACAAATGAACGACATTTCCTACAAGATGATCGGCAAGGACGTTTCGGTTTATTACGGCGAGAAGCGCGCCCTCTACGACGTCAACCTGAACGTCCGCGAAAACACCGTCACGGCGCTCATCGGCCCGTCCGGTTGCGGCAAGTCGACCTTCCTGCGCACGCTCAACCGCATGAACGACACGATCGACGGCTGCCGCGTCACCGGCCGCATCACGCTCGACAGCGACGATATCTACGATCCGAACATTGATGTCGTGGAACTGCGCGCCCGCGTCGGCATGGTCTTCCAGAAGCCGAACCCGTTCCCGAAGTCGATCTACGAGAACGTCGCCTATGGCCCGCGCATCCACGGCCTCGCCAAGGCGAAGGCCGATATGGACGCGATCGTCGAACAGAGCCTGCAGAAGGCCGGCCTGTGGAACGAGGTGAAGGATCGCCTGCACGAAGGCGGCACGGGCCTCTCCGGCGGCCAGCAGCAGCGCCTGTGCATCGCACGCGCCGTTGCCGTCAGCCCGGAAGTCATCCTGATGGACGAGCCCTGCTCTGCGCTCGACCCGATCGCCACCGCAAAGGTCGAGGAACTGATCCACGAGCTGCGCGCCAATTTCACGATCGTCATCGTGACGCATTCCATGCAGCAGGCGGCCCGCGTGTCGCAGCGCACCGCCATGTTCCACCTCGGCAACCTCGTCGAGGAGAACGATACCGACAAGATGTTCACCAACCCGGATGACCAGCGCACGCAGGACTACATCATGGGCCGCTTCGGCTGACGTTTTGGTCGCCTTAGCCCCAAGCAATTCCAGCAAAAGTGTGAAGCGGTTTTGCGTTCGGAATTGCGTCGAAAAAACACGTCTCGTGTATTAAGGACAGAACGATGTCATCGACCCATATCGTCTCGATCTACGATGAAGAACTGAAATACCTCTCCCGCCGCATTTCCGAGATGGGCGGCACGGCCGAGCAGATGGTGGCGGATTCCGTCCGCGCCCTCGTTTCCGCCGATGCGGCTCTGGCCCAGAAGGTCATTTCCGAGGATGTCATCCTCGACAATGCCGAGCGCCAGATCAACGAGAAGGCGATCGTCACCATCGCCAAGCGCCAGCCGATGGCGGCCGACCTGCGCGAAATCATGGGCACGATCCGCATCGCGGCCGAGCTGGAGCGCGTCGGCGACCTCGGCAAGAACACCGCCAAGCGTGTGATCGCCGTGCAGAGCTCGGGCATGCCGCGCAAGCTCGCGCGCGGTCTCGAGCATCTCGCCGAACTGGCGCTGATGCAGCTCAAGGAAGTGCTCGATGTCTTCGCCACCCGCTCGGTGGACAAGGCCAAGGCGATCCGCGAGCGCGACGACGAGATCGATGCGATCTACACCTCGCTGTTCCGCGAACTCCTGACCTACATGATGGAAGACCCGCGCAACATCACGCCCTGCACCCATCTCCTGTTCTGCGCCAAGAACATCGAGCGCATCGGCGACCATGCGACCAACATCGCCGAGACCATCTACTACATGGCGACGGGCTCCCAGCCCGAGGGCGAGCGCCCCAAGGACGACACCTCGACATCCGTCGTCACGGCGGATGTCTCCGAAGCTTCCGAATAAACTGGATAGGGTTCGCTACATGGTGCCCAGAATAGCCGTCGTGGAAGATGAGGAGGCGCTGAGCGTGCTCCTGCGTTACAATCTCGAGGCGGAAGGTTTCGAGGTGGATACGATCCTGTCCGGCGACGAGGCGGAGATGCGCTTGCAGGAGCGCATGCCCGATCTTCTCATTCTCGACTGGATGCTGCCCGGCGTTTCCGGCATCGAGCTGTGCCGGCGCCTGCGCCAGCGTCCGGAAACCGAGCGCCTTCCGATCATCATGCTGACGGCGCGCGGCGAGGAGAGCGAACGCGTGCGCGGCCTCGCCACCGGTGCGGATGACTATGTGGTCAAGCCCTTCTCCACGCCGGAACTCGTCGCCCGCGTGCGGGCCATGCTGCGCCGTGCCAAGCCGGAAGTGGTCTCCACGGTGCTGCGCTGCGGCGATATCGAACTCGACCGCGAGACGCACCGCGTTCACCGCCGCACGCGCGAAGTGCGCTTGGGCCCGACGGAATTCCGCCTCCTGGAATTCCTGATGACCTCGCCCGGCCGCGTCTTCTCGCGTTCGCAGCTTCTCGACGGTGTCTGGGGGCATGACATCTATGTCGACGAGCGTACCGTCGATGTGCATGTCGGACGCCTGCGCAAGGCGCTCAACTTCGCCAACATGCAGGATGTCATCCGCACGGTGCGCGGCGCCGGCTACTCGCTGGAAACCTGAGCGAACACAATTCCTCCCAAGGACGGAAATGGGCCCTTCGGGGCCTGTTTGCGTTCCGGTGGGCCGCACAAACAAAAACGGAGCCTTTCGGCCCCGTTTCTATTCTTCCGTCGCCGATCTTACCGTGCCCGGCGGCGCTCGGCCGAAGGCTGGTAGGCGAGGCGCTGGTGGTAGGTGCAATAGGGCGAGTTGTCAGGGGACTCGCAGCCGCAGAAATGGAAGTCGTCGTTCAGCGGGTCGCCGATCGGCCACTTGCAGGTGCGCTCGGTAAGCTGCGTCAGCTCCAGCTTGCGCGACATCGGCACCACGACGTTCTTGCCGCTGATCACGACGGGCAGGTTCTCGGCCTGAGCATCGAAATCGGTGTCGATCTCATCCTTGGCAAGGGCGTTGCCCACCGGCCGGCTGACCGGACGGGGCGCGTTGGCCGGACGTGCGGTAAAGTTCGAGGGGCGCGGGGTGGTCTGCGCCGGGCGCTTCGGGCGGGCCGAAGCGGGCGTGCCGCCGGCCTTGGCGCGACCCGGCAGGTTGAGCCGGTGCACCTTGCCGATCACGGCGTTGCGGCTCACGCCGCCGAGCTGTGCCGCGATCTGGCTGGCACTGAGGCCCTCGCTCCAGAGCTTCTTGAGTTTCTCGACCCGCTCGTCTGTCCAGTTCATGCTCTCGTCTCCGTTCGGCGCTCGCTGTGCGGGAATCCCTCATCGCGCCACGAACGAATCCGTAGCCTGAGCGCCCTAACTCTGGTGGTGACTAGTTCCGCCGCATGCAGTCTAGTAATTGACCCTTAACCTAGAGTTCGGGGGACTCTGTGACAAGAGTCGGGGGAATCGGGGCGAATCGATTTCAGAGTTTTCCCCAACTTGCTGGTAGGGTGTGACTCGATAGCGACACTGTCCATGCATGCTGCGAATCCTCACCTTGCGGGAGGTTCAGTGCGATTTGGAGCTATGCATTTTATTGACATCACGGACTGAAATGCCGATAGTGCAGCATGCCGCCGAAAGGCGGCTTTTGATTTTTCTGGCAACCGGAAAGTCAAGCCCCCGAATTTCTTTTCCGCATCCCTTTTGGAGGATACGCGCCATGGCCGATGCCGCGCCGCTCTATGAAACCTATATGCGTGCGCCGCTCCGGTTCACGCACGGGGAGGGCGTCTGGCTGATCGACGAGAACGGCGAGCGATATCTCGATTTCGCCGCCGGCGTGGCCGTCAGTTCGCTTGGCCACGGCCATCCCCATCTCGTTTCCGCGCTGAAGGAGCAGGCCGACAAGGTCTGGCACCTCTCCAATCTCTATGAGGTTGCGGGCCAGGAAAGCCTCGGCCGCCGGCTGACGGACGCGACCTTCGCCGAAAAGGTGTTCTTCACCAATTCGGGTGCGGAAGCGCTGGAATGCGCGATCAAGACCGCGCGCCGCTATCATTTCTCCAAGGGGCATCCCGGCAAGTTCCACATCATCACCTTCGAAGGCGCGTTCCATGGCCGCACGATCGCGACCATCGCCGCCGGCGGACAGGAAAAGTACATCGAGGGCTTCGGCCCCAAGGCCCCGGGCTTCCTCAAGGTTCCCTTCGGCGACATCGCCGCCGTCAAGGACGCGATCACCGAGGAAACCGCGGCGATCCTGATCGAGCCCGTCCAGGGCGAGGGCGGCCTCAGGCCGGTGCCGAAGGAATTCATGCAGGAGCTGCGCCAGCTCTGCGACGAATACGGCCTGCTGCTCATCCTCGACGAGGTGCAGACCGGCGTCGGCCGCACGGGCCGCTTCTTCGCCTATGAGCATTCGGGCGTCGCACCCGACATCATGGCGATCGCCAAGGGTATCGGCGGCGGCTTTCCGCTCGGTGCGTGCCTGGCAACGGCCGAGGCGGCATCCGGCATGGTGGCCGGCACGCACGGCTCGACCTATGGCGGCAATCCGCTCGCCATGGCCGTCGGCAACGCCGTGCTCGACGTGGTGCTCGCCGATGGTTTCCTGGAGCATGTGCGCGATGTCGCGCTGGTCTTCCGCCAGGGCCTCGCGGCGCTGCAGGACCGCTTCCCCGACATCATCGAGGACGTGCGCGGCGAGGGCCTGATGCTCGGCATCAAGGCGCGCATTCCGGTCGCCGATCTCCTGAAGGCGGTTCGCGCCGAAAGGCTGCTTGCCGTGCCGGCGGGCGACAATGTGCTGCGTCTTCTGCCGCCGCTGATCACCACGGCGGAAGATGCACGCGAAGGGCTCGCCCGCATCGAGCGGGCCGCCGAAAAGCTGAGCGCCGCCAAGGCCGCCTGAGCGCATAAGGGACTGGGACAGGACACATCATGGCCAAGCATTTTCTCGATCTTTCCGCCGTTTCGGAAGGCGATCTCCGCGTCATCATGGACGATGCGCATGCGCGAAAGGCCGCTAACAAGGCCGGCACCGAAGCCAAGCCGCTGGCCGGCAAGATGCTGGCGATGATCTTCGAGAAACCGTCCACCCGCACCCGCGTTTCGTTCGATGTCGGCATGCGCCAGCTCGGCGGCGAGACGCTGTTCCTGTCGGGCACGGAAATGCAGCTCGGCCGCGCCGAAACCATCGGCGATACGGCCAAGGTCCTGTCGCGCTATGTCGACGCGATCATGATCCGCACGACCGACCATGCGCGCCTGCTGGAGCTGGCCGAGCACGCCACGGTTCCGGTCATCAACGCGCTGACGGATCTCACCCACCCCTGCCAGATCATGGCCGATATCATGACCTTCGAGGAGCATCGCGGCTCCACCAAAGGCAAGACCTTCACCTGGACGGGAGACGGCAACAACGTGCTGCACTCCTTCGTCGAGGGCTCGGCGCGTTTCGGCTACACCATGAAGATGGCCGTGCCGATGGGCTCCGAGCCTGATGACAAGATCCTCAACTGGGCGCGTGACAACGGCGGCAACATCCTGCTCGGGCACGATGCCGAGGCGATGGTCGACGGCGCCGATCTCGTCGTCACCGATACCTGGGTCTCGATGAACCAGGAGCACCGCGCCCGCGGTCACAACATCTTCCAGCCCTATCAGGTCAACCCGCAGCTCATGGCGCGCGCCGGCAAGGACGCGCTCTTCATGCACTGCCTGCCCGCCCATCGCGGCGAGGAAGTCACCGACGAGGTCATCGACGGCCCGCAGTCCGTGGTCTTCGATGAGGCCGAAAACCGCCTGCACGCGCAGAAGTCCATCCTCGCCTGGTGCTTCGGAGCCGTCTGAGGCCGTCTTGAAAAACGGCGCCGCCGGCACGATCTAGGGCCTATCGTAGAGGCGCCGCGAGGCGCTTTCACTGGCGCATGCCCGCCCGGTGTGGAATGATCCCGGCCGGCAGATGCGCAATCAGGATAGAGTGCTGCCCCAAGCGGCCGGGCCTTGTGCCCGCCGGCATTGCGGCGCGTGAAGGAGTAGAACGATGATGGCGGAAACCGCCCTGAAACTCGGTGAGCCCGGCTATGCCGGCGATGACCACGTCCTGCCGTTCCAGGTCGAGGGCCTGGATGTGCGCGGCCGCGCCGTGCAGCTCGGTCCCATGCTGGATACCATTCTCGGCCGGCATGATTATCCCGCACCGGTGGCCCGCCTGCTGGCGGAAGCCATCGCGCTGACCGTGCTCCTCGGAACCTCGCTGAAATTCGAAGGCAAGCTGATCGTGCAGACCAAGGGCGATGGCCCGGTCGACCTGCTCGTTGCGGATTTCTCCGCGCCGCAGGATGTGCGCGCCTATGCCCGCTTCGATCAGGAAGCCCTCGATGCCGCCATCGCAGCCGGCGCGACGGAGCCGCATGAGCTGCTCGGCAAGGGCATCCTCGCCTTCACCATCGATCAGGGCGCCCATATGCAGCGCTACCAGGGCATCGTTCCGCTCGACGGCCATACGCTGGAAGAAATCGCCGGCGTCTATTTCCGCCAGTCGGAGCAGATCCCGACCAAGGTGCGCCTCGGCGTCGCCGAACTGTACGACCGCGATGCCGACGGCAAGGCACGTCACCGCTGGCGTGCCGGCGGCATGGTCGCGCAGTTCCTGCCGCAATCGCCCGAGCGCATGCGCCAGGCCGACCTTCCCGGCGGCGATGGCGACGAGGCCGGCCACAAGATCGACGACGATGATCATTGGGCCGAGGCCAAGGCCATGGTCGAGACCATCGACGCGGATGAGCTGACGGATCCGAATGTCGGCACCGAACGGCTGCTGTTTCGCCTGTTCCACGAGCGCGGCGTGCGGGTCTACCCGCCGCAACAGGTCTTCGACCGCTGCTCGTGCTCGCGCGAAAAGCTGAAGGGCGTGCTGGCAGCGCTCAGCGCCGAGGAGATCGCCCATACGGCGGACGAAAAGGGCGAGATCGCCGTTACCTGCGAGTTCTGCTCGACGACATACCGCTTCGAAGCCGCGGAAGTCCTGCCGCAGTAGACGCTTGTGGCAACTCCCTCAATTCAGCGTGCGCGCCTGTCCCGGCGTATCCAGCGAAAAGGCGGGAATGGCGACGTCAAAGGCCTCGCCGTTTTCCGCTTCCATGCGGTAGCGGCCGAACATGATGCCGGATGGCGTTTCCAGCGGGCAGCCCGATGAATATTCGTAGGTGTCGCCGGGCCTCAGCACCGGCTGCTCGCCGATCACGCCCGGTCCATTCACCTCGTCCACCTGCCCGTTCTGGTCGGTGATGTGCCAATAGCGCGTCACCAGACGCACGGCGATGTCGGAGTGGTTGGAAATGACGACCCGGTATCCCCAGACATAGCGGCTGTCGTCGGGATCGGACTGATCTGCCAGATAATATGGCTCTACGGTCACTTCGATGTCGCGGGTCAGCGCACGATACATGGGCAAGCCTTGAACTTAACGACCCCTGCTATTCTACACGAATAAGGTTTCGTCAAGGATAAGCGCAAAAGGCGCCGGCCTTGTGGCCGACGCCTTTTTCAACTGTCGTCCGTCCTGACGAATCAGGCGGTGACCTTGGAGAGCGCGCGGGCAAAATCCTCGATCAGGTCGTCACTGTCCTCGATGCCGGCCGACAGGCGCACGGTGCCGGCGGAAATGCCGAGTTCGGCACGCGCCTCGTCCGTCAGGTTCTTGTGCGTCGTCGTCGCCGGATGTGTGATCAGGCTCTTGGCGTCGCCGAGATTGTTGGAGATCTTCACGACTTCAAGGGCATCCTGCAGCGCGAACGCCGCGTCCTTGCCGCCCTTCATCTCGAAGCAGACCAGCGTAGAGCCGCCCGTCATCTGCTTGGCGATGATATCGGCCTGCGGATGGTCCTTGCGACCGGGATAGATCACCCGGGCGACCTGCTTCTGGTCGGCCAGGAAATCGGCAATACGGCTCGCATTCTCCGTTTGCTGTTTCACCCGCAGCGGCAGCGTCTCGATGCCCTTCAGCAGCGTCCAGGCATTGAACGGCGACATGGCCGGGCCGGTATGGCGGAAGTAGTCGTGCAGGTTCTCGTCGATCCACTGCTTGTCCGACAGGACGACGCCGCCCAGGCAGCGGCCCTGGCCGTCGATATGCTTGGTGGCGGAATAGACGACGACATGCGCGCCGAGTTCCAGCGGCTTCTGGAAGAGCGGCGTGGCGAACACGTTGTCGACCACCACCTTCGCGCCGATCTGGTTGGCGAGCGTCGCCACGCCGGCGATGTCGATCACTTCCAGCGTCGGGTTGGTCGGGCTTTCGAGGAAGAACACCTTGGTGTTCTTGCGGATCGCGCCTTCCCAGTTGGCGAGGTCGCGGCCGTCGATCAGCGTGCATTCGATGCCGTATTTCGGCGCAAGCGTCTCCACCACCCAGCGGCAGGACCCAAACAGCGCGCGTGCGGCGACGATATGGTCACCCGCCTTGAGCTGGCAGAGGATGGCGGCGGATACGGCGGCCATGCCGGAGGCGGTGGCGCGCGCGTCTTCGGCGCCTTCCAGCATGCACATGCGCTTTTCGAACATGTCGTTGGTCGGGCTGCCGTAGCGGGCGTAGATGAATCCGTCCGTCTCGCCCTTGAAGCGGGCTTCGGCCGCAGCGGACGTGTCATAGACGAAGCCCTGCGTGAGGAAGATGGCTTCGGCGGTTTCGCCGTGCTGGGAGCGGGTGGTTCCGCCGTGAACGAGTTGGGTGGCCGGACGCCAGGACTTGCTCATGTGATCGTCGCCTTCAAACAAAAAAACCGGCCGCAAAAGCAAGCCGGTTTCGAACCCGGCCTTTTTAGCTACTTGTTTTACGTGGCTGCAAGCCGGCCGGCCAAATCACCACGGGATAATCCGCTAATACTGCTTGGCTGCGCTTGCGTCAATTGCCGGCATTTGGTTTTGTGCGGTCCTTCTGACGGGACGGTACGATCATGGCTTCTGTGGTGCGCAGCACGGGCATTCTGGCGGATAACGCCATCCGCGGCTTGTTCGAAAGCGGGCGGCTGAAAAGCGAAGCCGCGCTGGATGACGACCAGATCCAGCCGGCGAGCCTCGATCTGCGCCTCGGCGCCAAGGCATTCCGCGTGCGGGCAAGTTTCCTGCCCGGCCCGTCCCATCTCGTCGCCGACAAGCTCGACCGCCTGCAACTGCACGTCGTCGATCTCAGCGAGGGCGCGGTGCTGGAAACCGGCTGCGTCTACATCGTGCCGCTGATGGAAAGCCTCGATCTGCCGGCCGAACTCGCCGCATCCGCGAACCCCAAGAGCTCCACCGGCCGCCTCGATATCTTCACCCGCGTCATCACCGACCGGGCGCAGGAATTCGACAAGATCCCGGCCGGCTATGCCGGACCGCTCTATCTGGAAATCTCCCCGCGCACCTTCCCCATCGTGGTGCGCCGCGGCTCGCGCCTGTCGCAGATCCGCTTCCGCAAGGGCAATGCGCTCCTCAGCGAAAACGAGCTCACGGCGCTGCATGTCAGCGACACGCTCGTCGCCAGCGAAACGCCGAATGTCTCCGGCGGCGGCATAGCCCTGTCGATCGATCTCAAGGGCACGGGGCTGGACGGCCTCATCGGCTATCGCGGCAAGCATCACACCTCCGTCGTCGATGTCGATCGCAAGAACCAGCACGACATCTTCGATTTCTGGGAGCCCCTGTTCAGCCGTGGCCGCAACGAGCTGATCCTCGACCCGGACGAGTTCTACATCCTCGTCTCGCGCGAGGCCGTGCATGTGCCGCCGCTCTATGCGGCCGAGATGACGCCGTTCGATCCGCTCGTCGGCGAGTTCCGCGTGCATTACGCCGGCTTTTTCGATCCCGGTTTCGGCCACGCGCCGGCCGGCGGTTCCGGCAGCCGCGCGGTGCTGGAAGTGCGCAGCCACGAGGTGCCCTTCATCCTCGAGCATGGCCAGATCGTCGGCCGCCTGATCTACGAGCACATGCTCGAAGCCCCCGCAGGCCTCTACGGCTCCGGCCTCGGCTCCAACTACCAGGCCCAGGGCCTCAAGCTCTCCAAACACTTCCGCGCCGGGTGACGCCTGGCAGAAGCTAGCGGCACCAGTAATCGCCCACCTTGATCCAACGTGGTCTTCCAAAGGACATGGCGCCTATTGCTCGATATCGGGCTGGCACGCAACTCGTGTTATCTGAGTCGATGACTGAAGGGATCAGATATCGAGAGCGTGTGGTGCCGAAGGCTGAGCTATGAAATGCGGTAAAAATTTAGGCTCTATGGGACCGTCTCGAGACCTTCTTGGGGGCATATCCATGGAGTTCAGGCATTCTCTCAGTGTTTTTTTACCGTGCAGATGCCGGAGCCTGTTCGTGATGGCTTTGATTTTTTACCGTTGATGGGAATGTAACTGCGCTTCGTGACCTCGATCTCGCAGCTGTTCCTTTTTACCGAGAATCGAAACGTGAAGCGCCTTTCCTTGACGAAGTCCTCCGTTTTGAGGAAGTCGACATACCCCGCGTCGCTGGTGTCTCCGTAATCGAACCTGTTCACCACATCGATGACATACTCCCCGTCGCTGGCATGTCGGACGGTAAGGCAGGGATTTTCGGTCCAGCCGGTTCCCAGTTCCACATGTTCAAGCTTCGTGCACTTGGTCTTGCCCTTAAGATCCAGCGGAAGAAGCTTGTTGAATGTGTTCATGGCATCCGTGACGGTTGCGCCACCGAATGCGGCGAACATCTTGCCGTCCTTCAGAACTATGCTGGCAATATCGGGAACGTTTTCAAAGCTGTACACCGTTGCCCCGCTGGCTTCCGCCGTCGACTTGAGGGAAAGCAGGAAGCAAAGGCCAAGAATGATATTTCGGCGACGACGTGACATTGTTTGTGTCCAGTAACTCGGAGTGTGGTGGGGTTTATCGAGAATGCAGCGTCGCGGTGGGCCGACAGGCTCAGTGAGTGGTTTTCCTGCAGGTGACCGGACCGGTCCTAGAAGGCTTATGCTTCGTGCCGTCCAGCGGCACATAGGTGCGCGCGATCACGCTTGCCGTGCATGTCGATGCCGTGGCTTCGAAGTGGATGCGCAATTTCCGCTCTTTTACGTGGTCGGCGGCCTTGAGGTTGCTGATTTCGTCTTTCACGTCGTCAGGGAATTCGTATCGGATCGCGAGGTCAACCAGATAGGATCCGTCGGCCTGGCGTTGCGCGGAGATGCAGGGCTTCGAGGTCCACGATTTGTCGCTGTCCGCGTAGAGTATCTTCGTGCAGTTCTTTTTGCCGGCCGGATCCATCTTGAGGAGCTTCCCTTAAAGCTCGTCGGACTGAAGCGACATAAGCGCGTCGTTGAAGACGGCGAACATCTTCCCGTCCTTGAGCAGGAATCCGGTGAGGTCGGGCACCTTGTCCAGTTCGAACAGGCTGATGCCAGCCGAATGCGCTGCCCCGGTCGTGTTCATGACGGAAGCCAGGGAGAGAAGCGCACATGCGAGAAGTCGGCGCGGGTATGTCACGATGTGCCTCTTTTCCTGATTTCGGCTGGTCAAGGTTTTGATGCGTGCGACCGGTGGAGGGCGCTATCGGGTGGCTCTGCTCGAACCGCCAAGTTCACTTCGATCGATGTCAACAATGAAGATGGCGTTGCGTACCTTTTTCGTAATTTTTCCTTGCACGGTTTCAAAAGGTATGGCCCGCCTCTTGTAGCCCTCCAGGGTCGCGGGCGTCCCTTCGTCCCTCGGGAGAAGGTAAGCGGCATTGGCTAAGTCGAACCCTCTTCCGGTAAAGTAGAAGAGCGCCTGATCACCCGTCTTGAGGTCCTGCACGAATTTGTCCAGTACGAGATTGAAAGTGTTTTGATCGGGGTCTGTGAGGACCTCCGTCTGGTAGCCGATGCCTCGCAACACTTTATCCAGGCGCTTGGCGTCGTGGACAGGGGCGGTCAGCACGCCCGCCTCATACTTTTCCACCGCGACCAGCAATGCTTTCTTGATGCCGCTGGTGCTCCGCAGGCTTACCGTTCCCTCAAGGCTGTCCTCTACCGCGGGTTCGATCTGGCCCCCCGCGTTGGCTCTCGTCCGCCGGATGGTGAGGGCAACATCCTCGTCCGGGGCGGCAGAATCCAGCGCGTCGATGAACATCGCTGAAAAACCTTGCTCGGCGTCATCATACGCATGTTCTCCGGGGCCGGCGCTATACACAACGAATGATGGTTGGGGCGCTTTATCCCTGAGAGACAAGCCGGCATTCGCCGGGAGGAAAAACATGAGGACGGCAAACACCGCCGCCAGAAGGGAAAGGGCTGCAACCGTTCCTGATTTCACGAATCTGAGGGGAGTGTTCATCGGATGACCAACGGGTTGTGTTGCGCGTGTTCAAGGCGTTCCGAGATTGATGATCTCAACGCGGCGATTTTTCGGGTCGTTGGGGTCCAGTCCCTGCGTGGGACGCTCTTCTCCGTAGCCCGCGGCGATCAGCCTGTGCGGCGGCACGCCGTGGGAGGCAAGGAAATTCCTTACGGACAGGGCGCGCCGCTCGGACAGGAGCTGGTTGCTCTCGCTGGTGCCGGAGGCGTCGGTGTGGCCGCTCAACGAAAACTTGCTGCCGCTCAAGTCTGGCGATGTCAACGCGACGGCAAGCTCCCGCAGGACGGTCTGAGCAGAATCGGTGAGGGTCGAGGAGTTCAGGCCGAAGCCAATATTGATATTGAGAACGGGCCTGTCGTAGCTGGAAACATATTGGTCCAGCTGCCTGCGCTCGTCGATCTTCAAGCCGCGCGTGGTCTCATGCGTCATGAAACCCGGCGTGTCCCCGGATTTTCCAATGTCATTGGCTGAAATGCTGCGTGTCGGCGCTTTGCGGGGCTCTTTAAGGCGGTCTATCATGTCCTGCGTGGAGAGGTCCTTGCCGCTCGCCACACCAAGGCTGCTGACAAAAAACAGAGCGGACAGGATGGCGCTTAGGCGTAAACTCATCTCGATATTCCAGTGCAGCGATACATCAATTTCTTATTAAGGGTTATACAGAGACCTAAAGCAATGGATTTCGATTTATGCTTGGGAAGTTTTCATTCGATGCCCGATTTCCGGTGTAGTATGCGATCTGCATTTATGTTTTGCAGCAAAAATGGTCTGTTGGTCTGCCGCAGTTCGTGATCGACGTGTGATGGCGGGTTTGCTGACAAGACAGATCAGCGAAGTATCGATCATCAATGGGTATTGTGAAGGATAGAAACCGACCTGATATTGTTTTATCCTTTCGTGCAGCGCTGTATCCTAAAGAACAGCCGTTCGCCGTGAATAATGCTAGAAGCCCTATTGGCGAGGCCTCCGGTAGAGCCGGGCAATATGTGAGCAACAGAATGACTGTCCCGCGGTTCCGTTTCCTTTTGGCGATCTTCATCGCGCTCCTGGCTTCAGCGGGTGTCGCGCATGCGACCCGGATCGCCCTCGTCATTGGGAACTCTTCGTACGAAGCGGTCCCGCGCCTGCCGAACCCTGTTCGTGATGCTGACGCAGTCGCAGAAGCGCTGGGACGCCTCGGCTTCGAAGTGTCTATCGGGCGCGATACGAGAAAGGCGACGCTCGAAACCCTGCTTGCCGACTTCAGTGAGAAGGCGGCCGGCGCGGAGATGGCCGTTGTCTTCTATGCGGGCCATGGCATCGAGGTCGGTGGCGAAAACTACCTCATTCCGGTCGATGCGAAACTCAAGTCGGATGCGCGCATCAAGTTCGAAGCGGTTTCCCTGAGCGACATTCTCTCCGCAATCGAGGGCGGCAACGGCATCAAGCTCGTGCTTCTCGATGCCTGCCGCAACAACCCGTTCATTGCCAGCATGGAAGGCAGAACGAGATCTGTCGGCCGCGGGTTGGCCAAGGTCGAAGCTGCCGATGGTATCTATATCAGCTATTCCGCCGCAGCCGGAACAACAGCATCGGACGGCGAGGGGAACCATAGCCCCTACACGGAGGCGCTCCTTTCCACGATCGAGGAGCCCGGACTCGAATTGAATTTCCTGTTCCGAAAGGTCGCCCGGTTCGTGAAGCAGAAAACCAATGGTACCCAGACGCCCTTCGAATACGGGCGCTTGCCCGATGTGAACATCTATCTCAATCCCCCGGTCGAGGTTGCACGCCCGGTCACCAAGGATCCGTGTGCCGATGCTGCTGCGCATTGGGCGGCGATCGAAGACAAGAAGAGTGCGGCGCTCTTCAAGGCGCATCTTCAGTATTTTGGCCAGTGCGCCTTTGCAGAACTGGCTCGAAATGCGCTCGACGACCTCGTAAAGACCGAAAAGCAACAGGCGGCAAGCGCATCCGTGGCTGCCGTTGACGCCGCCGGAGCGGCAAGCGCGGTTGCGGAAGAGCAAAAGACGCCGGCCAGTACAGCGTCCGGGGATGACCTCGCGGGAGAAGAGACCGTTGCGCTGGTGCGGCCGGATAATGCCAAGGCCGATCTCCTGTCACTCACCCGGGATGTACAGTCGGGACTTGCCGGCTTGGGCTGCTCCAAGGGCACTGCGGACGGGCGTTGGGGCAGGCAGTCCAAGCGGGCAATGGAGCGCTTCAATCAATTCGCCAATCTTTCCCTCGATGTCGAAGCGCCTTCGCAAGCTGCGCTTGCCGCCATTCGGGAGCGGACAGGGCGGGTTTGTCCCTTGGAATGCGCCCCCACGGAGGTCGTGGCCGGAGATCGCTGCGAGCGAAAGACATGTGATGCCGGGTTCACTTTGAACAAAGCCGGCAAATGCATTGCCTCGTCTGCGGGCAGCACGCGCGCCGAGCGCCGAAAGAAGCTTTCGGGTACGCCGAAACAGGAGGCGGATGTTCAATCGTCCAAGGCCAGGGACTGCTTTGAACTGGACGGTCAGAAATTCTGCATGTGACAGGATACGCCGAAACGCGCTATCGGCCTCTGGCTGACATGGGATCAGACAGTCGCGTCACTTGCTGCTGACAACGCAACCCAGATCGCCGACGGTGGACGGGACCTGTCGCTTGCCATCGATGGGAATATAGGTCCGCTTGAGCATAACGGCGGAGCAGGATTTTCCAGAAACCTCGAAGTCGATCTCGTATCTGCGCTCTTTGACATTGTCGGCTTCTTTCAGAAACTTTAGTTCTTCCTTTCCGCGGGCAAGCCAATGGGACCAGTCATACTTGACGGTAATCCTGAGGATGTAGCTGCTATCACCCGTTTTCTCCGCGGCAGCGCATGTTTTCACATAGGTCCGCGTGTCGTCGTCCACCCATTCGGACGTCAGGCAGTTCGGTTTGCCACCCAAGTCCAATTTCACCATCCGGTTCATTGTGTCGAAACGCTCTGAATCCCGATCGATCATGGCAACGGGTGCGAACATCTTTCCATCCTTGATGACGATGCCGATGAAGTCCCGGAGTTTCCCGATCTTGTAGAGCACGGCATTCTTGGCGGAAGCGCCATGAGCCGAAAGAACGGACATGCCTATGGCCATGACGCCCATTGAAATTCGCTGACGCATTTCCACCCACCCACCGGAGACTGTCTTGAGATATACCGCCTGAAAGCTAGAAACTT
Organism: Shinella oryzae; assembly: GCF_023038235.1. NCBI lineage: Bacteria > Pseudomonadati > Pseudomonadota > Alphaproteobacteria > Hyphomicrobiales > Rhizobiaceae > Shinella > Shinella oryzae. Next base: position 166,237 of record NZ_CP081987.1, read on the forward strand.
CTTCTTGTCAGCACAAGTCTGTTTAGAGGTGGCGGGAACCTCATTTCGCCATCATCAACGCGACCGACGATCCCACCGGCCGCCTGATCTACGAGCACATGCTCGAAGCCCCCGCAGGCCTCTACGGCTCCGGCCTCGGCTCCAACTACCAGGCCCAGGGCCTCAAGCTCTCCAAGCACTTCCGCGCCGGGTGACGCCTGGCAGAAGCTTGACACATCCCGCGAACTATTGAATGAGTGCGGCCTCGGCGCTGCCCTGCGGGTATGATGTAATGGTAGCCTGTCAGCTTCCCAAGCTGAACGCGCGGGTTCGATTCCCGCTACCCGCTCCAGCCTGGAATTCTTTGCGCTGCTCCGGTTTTACAAACTCTGCTCCGCCTCCGACACCATTTGGTTTGTGACCACCGTCTTCGCGCCCGTCTGCGCCGGGCGATGTGCGGTCTTGTTCCAGAAGAAGGGATTGCTGCGCAGTTCGCGCACGGCGCGCCAGGCGGCGCGGGAGGCGAGCAGCCAGTAGACGGGCGTCAGCATCCATTTGCGTCCGACGGCCGCCCGTTCGGGCGGTGTCATGCCCGCCCGTCCAAGCGCGATGAAGATGGCGTAGCTGCCGAAAATGTTCGCCATGTCCATGATGAACAGTGTCAGTTGCATCGGCCCCACCGTATAGGCCTGCCCCGAGAGCAGCTGCCCGGTGATCACGGCGATATAGGCGACGACCAGCGGGTGGGCGAGCGAGGACAGGATGAGCCCGCCGATCAGCACCTGGAAGACGATGCTGGCGCCCAGCCCCATTTCCCTTATCAGCATGGAGGGGCGCCGCATCACCACCAGCCAGGTTTGCAGCCACCCCTTGAACCACCGGCTGCGCTGGCCGAGCCAGGCGCGGACCTCGGTCGGCGCCTCCTCGTAAGTCGGGCGGGTGAGCGTGCCGCAACGATAGCCTTTTCGGTAGAGTCGCAGGCCGAGATCAGCGTCCTCGGTGACATTGAACGGGTCCCAGCCGCCGACCGCCTGCAGGATGCGCGTGCGAAAATGGTTCGACGTGCCGCCGAGGGGCATCGGCATGCGCGCGGCGGCAAGGCGCGGCAACAACACCCGGAAAAGGCCCGCATATTCCAGCGCAAAGAGCGCGCTTACCCAGCTCTCCCGGGCATTGGTGATGACGAGCGGCGCCTGGAGGCAGACGATCTCCGGCGGGCCGGCCTCGAAGGTGCGCCAGGCTTCCTCCAGCTGCATCGGGTCGATGCGGTCTTCCGCGTCGTAGATCACGAGATACGCGCCGCGCGCCGCGCCGAGCGCATAGGTCAGCGCTTTCGGCTTGGTGCGCGGCCGCCCGGGCGGCACCGCCACCACCTCGTATTGCGGGCCAAGACGCGTGGCAGCCAGCGCATCGAGCGTCTCCTGGTCGTCCGCCTCGCAGATCAGCTTGATGTCGAGGCGGCTCGCCGGCCATTCAAGCCTGTCCAGCGTATCGATGAGCTGCGGGACGACCGCCGCCTCCCGGTAGAGGGCGATGAAGACCGAATATACGGGCCGGCGGCCGGCCGGGGGTGCCGGGCGCAGACGTTTCTGCTGCCGTTTCGTGGCGACGAGCGCCACGAGGCGGATGAAGAACGTGGCGAAGAAGAAGAAGCTGAGGACGATATGCAGCACGAGGAGCGCCGCCGTCGGCTCCGCGATGGTGAGCGCAAGTGTCAGCGTGAGCGCTGCGCCGGTGTAAAAGCCTTGCCGCCCCCATAGCGTGATGCGGGCGCTTGCCTCTGGCGCGCTGCCGAAGAGCCGGTCGACGCTTTCACGCAGCCGTCGCTTCCGGCCGGCCTGCCAGAGGGCGGACCGCAGGGCCGATGGTGTCGTTGCCGCAAGCGTCGTGCGCAGGTCCGGCGACTGCGCCAGCCGCTCCGCCAGATCGCCGAGCCGCGCCGCGTTCGGCACGATCGCGGTGACGGGCGGCCGCACGGGATGGCGCAGACGAACGACCGTGGGATCGAGAAGCTGGCTGTCGGCGCCCGCCATATCCTCCACCTGTGCGGGGTCGAGCTCGGGCAGGAAGGGAAGATCGAGGATCTCCGCAAGCGCTTCGTAATAGGTGCTTTCGAGAACCGCGCCGCTGGCCAGAAGTTCGGCCTCCAGCGTGGTGCCGTTGCGGTTCGCCCGCACCAGCATGTTCGATATCAGCACCTTGGAAATCCCGAGCTGGCGGAAGAGGTGCGCTTCCGTCAGGAATTTCGGCGGGACGGATGGATGCGCCGGCCGCGCCACATGACGTGCCGGCAGGACGCCGATTGCGGTAGCGAAAGCGATGTCGTCGGGATATTCTGCCAGTCGCATGCAGCCCTGCAGCCGCTTTCACGGCTGTCCCCATTTAAACCCCAAGTTGATTGTAATGTGGTCGCGCAAAATTTCATCCCCTAAAATTTATGGGTTCCTGGCGCTCTGCCTGTCGATGATGGCGGCCACGCCGCTGCCGGCCGTGGCGCAGGACCGCAGCACCGTCGATCTTCCGATCCTGTTCGACACGCGCGAGCGCATCGCCCGGCCGGATCTCTCGGGCATCGTGCGGCTACGCTTCCTGACGACGGTGGATTTTCCGCCCTTCAACTTCATCGACCAGACGGGCAAGCTCGCCGGCTTTCATGTCGATCTGGTGCGCGAGATCTGCCGCGAATTGCAGCTCACCGACAATTGCCAGATCCAGGCCGTGACCTTTCCGGAACTCGAAACCGCGCTGAGCGACGGCAACGGCGAGGCGATCGTTGCCGGCGTCGCCGTGACGGCGGACCTGCGCAAGCGCTTCGCCTTCTCGCGGCCGTTCATGCGCCTTCCCGCCCGGTTTGCCGTGGCAAAGGCGCGGCTGCCCGCCGGCGAGACGGCGGCCGCGCTCGACGGCAAGGCGGTGGGGGTCGTTGCGGCAAGCGCCCATGAGGCCATGTTGAAGGCCTTCTTCCCGCGTGTGGCGGCGCAGGCCTTTCCCGACCGCGCGGCGCTGCTTGCGGCCTTGAAGGACGGCAAGGTCGATGCGGTCTTCGGCGACGGCATGCAACTCGCCTTCTGGACGAGCGGTTCGGAATCGGCCGGTTGCTGCCGCCTGTTCGATGGCCCCTATCTGTCCGAGACGTTTCTCGGCGAGGGGCTGACGATCATGGTGCGCAAGGAGGACGAAGCCCTGGCCGGGGCCATGGATCATGCGCTTCTCGCCCTGTCGCGCAGCGGGCGCCTGCAGGAAATCTATCTGCGCTATTTCCCCATCAACCTCTACGGCGGGTGAGGGCGGGCGTTACTGGCTCGCCCAGATGATGCGGGCGATCCAGTCGACCTCTTCCATGTCGAAACTGCGGTTCGGATGCTCGGGATTGAGCGACAGGAGCTCGATGGCGCGCGGGCTCTGGCGGTGGAGCATCTTGGCCATGACCTCGCCCTCGCGCGTCTTGACGACCACCCGGTCGCCCCGGCGCACCTGCGCGCCCGGCTCGACGATCAGGATATCGCCGTCGCGGTAGAGCGGCAGCATGCTGTCGCCCTGCACCTCGAGCGCGTAGACGCCGGGCTTCCGGTCGGGAGAGGCGGGAAACTCCACCACATCCCAGCCCTGGCCGGCGGGAAAGCCGCCATCGTCGAAGAAGCCGCCGGCACCGGCCTGTGCGAAGCCGAGCAGCGGTATCGTGCCGGTCTGCGGCGGAAAGGCGCCCTGCGGCAGGCCGCTGTCGCGGCCCGTGTCGCCCAGCGCGAAGAATTCGTCGATGGTCGCGGATGTGGCGTCGAGCACCTTGGCGATGGATTCCGTCGAGGGCCAGCGCTGGCGGCCGTCGGCACCCTGCCGCTTCGACTTGTTGAAGGACGTCGGATCGAGCCCGGCGCGGCGGGCAAGCCCGGACGGGGAAAGACGGTTGCGCTCGGCGAGGGCGTCGATCGCCGCCCATATCCGGTCATGGGAAAACATACTGCGAAAACCCTGCCAAGGCGTTGGACCAGCCAAAGCCTGTCCGATGAGGCGGACTATAGCGAAGGACGTTTTTCGAGTAAAGAAAAAAGGATTATATTCCTTTTTCGCGTTTGGCGCGGTTCTCTGCCGCGATCCGCCGGGCCACGACGCTTTCGCGCCAGACGGTGAACATGCCGGCGCCCACGACGATCGCGGAGCCCAGCACCATGTTCACATTCAACGTCTCGCCGAAGACGGTAACACCGATGATCGCCGCCATCACCACCTGGAGATAGGTGAGGGGCTGCACGGCGGCGGCATTGAGCAGGTCGTAGGCGCGGATGAGGAAATAGTGGCTGGAAATGCCCGTCATGCACAACAGCCCCATCCAGAGCCAGTCGACGGGAATGAGGTTGGTCCAGAAGAACGGACCGATCAGCGAAAGCACCGCCGCGCCGGCAAGACCGGTGTAGAGAAAGCTCGTCAGCGAGGAATCGTCGCGGCTGGCGAGGCGTGTGGTGATGGCGTAGAGCGCAAACATCAGCGCGGCCGCCAGCGGCACGAGCACGCTGGAATCGAACGCGCCGTCCGTCGGGTTGATGATGATCAGCACGCCCAAGAGGCCCACCGAGATCGACGTCCAGCGCCGCCAGCCCACCCGCTCGCCGAGCAGCGGCATGGACAGGAGCGCGACGAAGATGGGGCCGGAGGCGAGGATCGCCTGGGTATGCGCGAGGCCGACGGCATTGAAGGCCGTGATGACGACGACGATCTGGAGCGCGAGCAGCGTGCCGCGCAGGATCTGGAGGAAGGGACGTTTCGACCGGATGGCGACCCCCAGCCCGCCGGAACTGCGCGCGGCCATGACCAAGGCGAAGGCTGCGAACGCCCAGAACCGCAGCATGGCGATGAAGATGGGCGAATAGAGGCTGCCGAGATGTTTTGAAATGGCATCCTGAAGGCTGAAGATCAGGATGGCCAGGAGGGTAAAGACGTAGCCGGTTCGTTTGGAGTCCATGCCCTTGCGCATATACCCGCAGCGCGGCGCTTGCACGCCGAAACTGCGTAAAACCGATATTTCGTGCCGGCTCCGGCGGCAAGGAAATTTTTCCTGCGCCTCTAGCTGTCGGCCTTGCCAGCACTATATTGCGCGATACACACACGCTGCCGCAGTCTTTCAAAAGAATCCGGGCGTTACGCTGATCCGCTGTTTTCAATCCAGCGGCGGAGCGATAATGTCCGGCGCATATGAAGCGGCGAAACCGGGGGGTGGAATGCCGATATCGAACGCCGCATTCGTGCGCTCGACCATAATTCTGTTCGTCGCCGGCGTTTTCGCACTGCTCGGCATTGTCGGTACATCGTTGTGGCTCGTCGGCAAGGTGCAGTCCTATTTCACCGGTTTCGTCGAACAGCGCGAGGCGCGCCGGGCGTCCGCCGATCTTCTTTCGATCCTCAAGGATGCGGAAACCGGGCAGCGCGGTTTCATCATCACGGGCGATCCGGCATTCCGCGCGCCCTATGACGACGCGCTGCGCGGGGTCGCGGAGCAGAAGCAGGCCTTTGCCGACAGACTGGCCGGGCTGCCCGAATATGCCGGGGACGCTGAACGCGTCCAGCAGCTGGTGGTCCAAAAACTCGACGAACTGGCCGGCACCGTCGACCTCATGTTGCAGGGTCGCCAGGCGGAAGCGATCGCGCAGGTCAAGACCGACCGCGGCCGCATGCTGATGGACGAAATCCGCGATCGTCTCGGCAACATCATGGACGATGCGGACGAGCAGCTGCGCAGGGGCGTGGTGGATACGCTGTGGTCGGCGGGCGCCCTTCAATGGACGACGGTGATCGGCGCCATCGCCATCATCACCGTGCTGGGCGGCGCCATCATCATCATCGTGCAGTATACCCGCGACAACCTCGCGGCGCGGCGCGAGGTGGAGCTGCTGAACGCCACGCTGGAGAAGCGCGTGGACGAGCGCACGGAGGAGCTGATCCGCGCCAACCAGGAAGTGCAGCGCTTCGCCTATATCGTCACGCACGACCTTCGTGCGCCGCTGGTCAACATCATGGGCTTTACCAGCGAGCTTCAGGCATCGCTCGCCGCCATCCAGAGCTATGTGCTCGCCGATGGCAAGACGCCGAGCGAGGCGGATATTCTCGAGGCGCGCCGTGCGGCGGGCGAAGACCTGCCGGAGGCGATCGGCTTCATCCGGTCCTCCACCAAGAAAATGGACGGGCTGATCAATGCCATCCTGAAGATTTCGCGCGACGGCCGCCGCGAGCTCAAGATCGAACGCGTCAATCTCAAGGGCCTCGTCGAGGCCGGTGCTGCCGCGGTCAACCATCAGGTGAGCGAAGCCGACGGCGTCATCACCATCGCCGACAACCTGCCGACGGTCGTGTCCGATCGGCTTTCGCTGGAGCAGGTGTTCGGCAATCTGTTCGACAATGCCATCAAGTACCGCTTGACCGAGCGGCCGTTGCGTATTTCAATCACAGCGCGCAATGCGGGTCGGGCAGGCTTCGTCATCGAATTCGCCGATAACGGCAGGGGTATCGCCCCTGAAGACCATGAGCGTGTCTTCGAGCTTTTCCGTCGCTCCGGCACACAGGACAAGCCGGGTGAGGGAATCGGGCTCGCCCATGTTCGTTCACTGATGCGAAATCTCGGTGGTGATATCGTCGTGAAATCCGAAATCGGGCAGGGGACGACGTTCGTTCTGCGTCTGCCGCCCGACCTCAGCAAAGTTGTCAGGAGTATGCAGGCATGAACGGATTGGGCAAGGAAGTCACCATCGTGATGATCGAGGACGATGAGGGCCACGCGCGTCTCATCGAGAAGAACATCCGCCGGGCCGGTGTGCACAACGAGGTCGTGCCCTTCACGAGCGGCACCGACGCGCTCGATTTCATACTGGGCAAGGACCGGTCCGGCATGGCGAGCGCGGGACGCTTCCTGCTGATCCTGCTCGATCTCAACCTGCCCGACATGTCCGGCATCGATATCCTCCAGAAGATCAAGACGAACACCCACACCAAGCGCCTGCCGGTCGTCATTCTCACGACGACGGACGACGAGCGGGAAATCCAGCGCTGTTACGATCTGGGCGCGAACGTCTACATCACCAAGCCGGTCGAGTATGAAAGCTTCGCGCATGCGATCCGTCAGCTCGGCCTGTTCTTCTCCGTGATCCAGATACCCGAGTCGCAGTGAATGAGAGAAGGTCCGTTCCGTCTCCTCTACATCGATGACGATCCGATCCTGGCGCGCCTCGCCGAGCGCGCGCTTGGCCGTGTCGGCTATGTCGTTGTGCACGCGGAGGATGTGGAACTGGGCCGCGAGCTGTTCGCCGAAGGCGGCTTCGACGCCGTGGTGCTCGATCATTTCCTAGCATCGGGCACCGGGCTTTCCTTTCTCAAGGAGCTCGCCAACGCGCCGGGCGCGGTGCCGGTCGTCTATGTGACGGGGTCCAACGACGCGCAGGTTGCCGTCGAGGCGCTGAAGGCCGGCGCTGCGGATTATGTCATCAAGTCCGTCGGCGACGATTTCATGCCGTTGCTGGCCAATGCGCTCGGCCAGGCGCTGGAAAACGCCCAGCTCAAGCGCCTGAAGCTGGAAGCCGAGCAGGAGATCCGCGCGGCCAAGGAGCGTGCGGAAGTGCTGCTGGCAGAGGTGAACCACCGCGTCGGCAACTCGCTGGCGCTGGCCGCCGCGCTCATCCGCCTGCAGATGTCGAGCGCCGTGGACGACGCGGTCAAGGAGGCGCTTTCCGAAACGCAGGCGCGCATTACCGCGATCGCCGGCATCCATCGCCGTCTCTATACGTCCGAGGATGTGCGCAATGTCGACATGGGCGCCTATCTCTCGACCCTTTTGACCGAGCTTGGGGCTTCCATGCAGGGCCAGGACCGCGATGTGCGGCTGAACCGCACGCTGGAGCCGCTGCATGTGCCGACCGATCGCGCGGTGTCGCTCGGCGTGATCGTGACGGAACTCGTCACGAATGCCTTCAAATATGCCTATGGCGAAACGGGCGGCGAAGTGCGCGTCGGCTTCACCCGGCTCGATGGCGAAAATGCACTGCTGTTCGTGGAAGACGACGGCATCGGCTGGCGCGGCGAAGGTCCCGTGCGCGGCACGGGCCTCGGCTCCAAGATCATCGGTGCCATGGCCACCAGCCTCGGGGCACGGCTCGACTATGCGGCGCGGGAAATCGGAACGCGCGCCGAACTGCTGGTGCGTATCGTCGAACCGTCGCGCTGACAAAATCCCGCCTCCTGGAAAACGGCACAGGCCGAGCGCCACGCGGCGGTTTCGCCCGTGGTTTCAAAAAGCATTCGGACGGGGCGCCGGAAGCTGCCTCGACTGAAAGATATTTAGGTGACACCTTCCGGCGCCCCGTTCGGCGGTTTTTGCCCGCGACTCCGGTCTCTCTGCAAAGATCGACATGGTGGTGTCCTTCGCCGGTTTCCGGAATGGCCAGTGCCGTTTGACATCCGTCGCGCACGCCTTGGCGCTCCGTGAAAGGTGTCTCCACCTCCCGGCCTGTTTCCAACCCGGCGGACGATGCCGACGCATCCGCCAGTCCCGATCCCCTTGTGTGCCGCACAGGCACGCCCGGCGCGCCGTTCGGGGCATGAAACGACAGGATCGGTCCGACATCCCGCCATTTCCCCCGTGTCGCCGGAGGGAGACCATTTTCCGCAAGCCCGTTGCATGAGGTTTCGCGTCATCCCCCCACGCCCCGCGCCGACCCCGCCTCGCCGCAACGCCTTGCGGTGTATCCGAGGGCGGGATGGAGGCATTGTAGGCACGGGTGGAGACGGCGGGGAAATCGAGGCGGGATTTTGTAGGTAAATCAGCGGGCGCGATGCGTTTGCGTCCCCGGATAAGGAACGGTGAGGACGGCGACGCATGCGGCTGTGGGTCCTCGGGTCGAGCCCGAGGATGACGCCAGAAGAGATGCGTGGGAAAAAGGCAGCCCCACGGTTTGTGGCGGATTGCATGGGGTGCAGGGCGAAGGAAAGCGCAAACAGATATTGCCGAGGCGGCCCGCCGGCCTAGTATCTCGTTGGAGAAAAGGAGGACAGCAGATGGAAACCAATGAACTGCATCGCGGCCGGCTGATCGACCATATCCAGCTCGTCGTGCGCGACCTTGAGGCCAGCCGGAGGTTCTATGAGGCGGTGCTCGGCGCGCTGAACATTCCGCTCGGCGGTGCGGAGGAGAAATATTTCTGGTTCGATGAGCTGTTCGTCTCCGGCAGCGACAGCGCGGCCGCGACAGGGGCCCTGACCGGGCGGCATCACCTGGCGTTCCAGGCTGCGGACGAGGCGATGGTGGAGGCCTTCTACAAAGCGGGCCTTGCTGCCGGCGGCACGGACAATGGCGCGCCGGGAAAGCGCGCCTATCATCCCGGCTATTTCGCCGCCTTCCTGCTCGACCCTGATGGCAACAATATCGAGGCGGTCTTCCACGGTCCGCACACGCGCAGCGCGCCGTCCGTAACGATCACGTTCTGACGGCAGCCGTTCAGCCGCCTGTCAGCAAACCGGCCTAGCAGGGCGTCAGGCTTTCAAGAAAGGTTGACGCCCATGGTTTATCGCATCCCCTCGCTTGCCGTTCTCGCCGCGCTCTGCCTCGCAGCTCCCGCATTCGCCGCAACGACCGTGAAAGTCGTCGAGGGCGGGGAGGGCGGCGGGCCGATGACGCTGTCGATCGATCAGCCGACGATCAAGGCCGGCGACGTCGTGTTCCAGGTCCACAACGACGCGGTAAGCGAAGAGCATGAGATGGTGTTGGTGAAGTTGAAATCGCCGGACCAGAAAATCCCTGTCGTCGCGGCAAAGCATCGCGTGGACGAGAAGAAGCTGAAGAGCCTGGGCGAGGTCGCCGACCTCAAGCCGGGCGCAGACGGGATGCTGAAGGCAAAGCTGCAACCCGGCACTTATCTTCTGCTCTGCAATATCAAGGGCCACTACGAGGCCGGCATGCATGCCAGGCTCGTTGTGACGAAATAGGCGGCGCGATCAGCGCTTCCTGGCGGCTGCGGGCTTCTTGCTCTTGGCCGCCGGCTCGGCTTTCTCCTGAATGGCCTCCTGCTCCAGACGCAGGGCACGCAGGCGTGCGGTCTTCTTCTCGCGGGCGGTCGCTTCGCTGGCAATGATGGTGCGCGCGGCACTGTCCGTTGCGGCAGCCTTGGCCTGCGAGGAAGGTTTGACCGGGGCGGAAAGCATATCCTTGGTCATGTCCATGATATCACCTTTCTGAACCGTTCTGGGCGGGCTTGCCGGGTGACGCGGTCGTCACCCGGTGCAATTGTCAGCGTCCCGGACGCACTGCCTTCTTGGGCGCGGGCAGCAGGCCTTCGCGCTGCATCTTCTTGCGCGCGAGCTTGCGCTGGCGGCGCACGGCCTCGGCCTTTTCGCGCACGCGCTTTTCCGACGGCTTTTCAAAGGCGCTGCGCGCTTTCATTTCGCGGAAGAGGCCTTCGCGCTGCATCTTCTTCTTCAGCACACGCAGTGCCTGATCGACATTGTTGTCTCTGACGAGAACCTGCAAGGTATGTCCTTTCTCGCGGCATAGCCGCACTGGGTGGGATTTCGCAGCGGCAATCCGGTCCGGATTACCGCGCGGGGCGGATGGTGAGCGGTTTCAGCCAGGGGCTGCCCGCACGGGGCGCTTCGCGCTTTCCGTTCGTGCGCGGCGCGCCGGCGGTCTTGTCGCCCGCCTCGATGTCGCTCTGCACGATGCGGCGTTCGAAATTCTCGCCTTCCAGACGCACACGATACTGAACCTCGCCGTGGTCCGCCGGCAGCACGCCGACGATGCGGCAGGCCCGTTCACCCGTGGTCGCGCGCGAGAGGCCGGCCCTGAGGACGACGTGGTCTCCGATGGCGTAGGTTTTACGGCTCATGAAAATCTCCTTTGCGGGTGCCCGCAAGGTTGTCGAAACAAAAAGGCCGGGCGTTACCCCGACCTCTTCCCGTCATTCGAACTCTTCACTGCCAGTACATCCGTGGTCAGCGAGGAGGAACGACAATTCTTATGCGGCGCGGAGGCCGTCGGCAGAGTTCTTGCCGGACTTGCGGTCACGGACGATGTCGTACGTGATCTTCTGGCCTTCGTTCAGCGAGCCCATGCCCGCACGTTCGACAGCCGAGATATGCACGAACACGTCGGTCGAGCCATCGTCAGGCTGAATGAAGCCGAAGCCTTTGGTGCTGTTGAACCACTTTACGGTACCTGAATTCATAACGATATCCTTTTCATCGCTAGTGTAACCGGGAGATGTTTTTCCCGTTATTGATCGATCTTGAAAGGAAATCTGACGAAGAGCAGGGCTCGGTGGCAAAGGTCGCAAGCAGTTATCGATGGCTTCTATATAAAGTTTATTCCCGATAATGCAATGGTTTTGCAAAATTTTTCTGGAGAGATTTGGACGAGACGCCGGAAAATACGGTGATCTGCCGCCGTTTTTCAAAATTCAATTTACCGAAAACGCCGTTTTATTTTTGCTTGAAATCAGGGTGCGCAAAAGAAAAGGGCGGCCCAAAAGCCGCCCCGGGTTCCCGTATGCAGTACGGCGCGCTCAGGCGGCCTTCTTCGCCTCCGGCGCAAAGCGGCCGTAGAAGGTTTCGCCCTTGGCGGCCATGTCCTTCAGGAGCGGCGTCGGCTGGAAGTGGCTGCCGTATTGGGCGGCCAGTTTCTCGCAGAGCGCCACGAAGGCCTTCACGCCCATGCCGTCGATGTAGGACAGCGTGCCGCCGGTATAGGGGGCGAAGCCGAAACCGAGAATGGAGCCGACATCGGCCTCGCGCGGATCGGTGACGATGCCTTCTTCCATGGTGCGGGCGGCTTCCAGCGCGATGGTGACGAGCAGGCGCTCCTTCAGCACCTGGATATCGACATCCTCTGGCTTCTGTTGCGGGTAGAGGTCCTTCAGGCCGGGCCAGAGCTTCTTCTTCTGCGGCTTCAGCGGGTAGTCGTAGAAGCCCTTGCCGGCCTTGCGGCCGAGACGGCCTTCGCCTTCCACCAGCTTCGTCACCAGTTCCATGTGGCGCGGATCGACAGACTGGGGCCCCAGATCGGCAATGGAGGCCTTGAAGATCTTGTAGGAGAGATCGACGGCCACCTCGTCGTTGAGCGACAGGGGGCCGACCGGCATGCCGGCCATCTTGGCGGCATTCTCGATCATCGCCGCCGGCACGCCTTCGATCAGCATGTCATAGGCTTCGGCCATGTAGCGGAAGACGCAGCGGTTGACGTAGAAGCCGCGCGTATCGTTGACGACGATCGGCGTCTTCTTGATGGCGGCGACGTAATCCAGCGCGGTGGCGAGCGCCTTGTCGCCCGTCTCCTTGCCCAGGATGACCTCCACCAGCATCATCTTCTCGACCGGCGAGAAGAAGTGGATGCCGATGAACTGGTCCGGCCGCTTCGAATTCCTGGCGAGGCCCGTGATCGGCAGCGTCGAGGTGTTGGAGGCGAAGATGGCGTCCTCGCGCAGCACGGCCTCGATCTTCTCGGTCACCTCCTTCTTGACCGTGCGGTCCTCGAAGACCGCCTCGATGACGAGGTCGGCATCGGCGAGCGCGGCATAATCGGGGGTCGGTGTGATGAGGGACAGCAGCTTTTCGCCGTCCTCCCTGGACATGCGGCCCTTGCCGATGGCGCCGGTGACGAGGCCTTCGGAATGGGTCTTGCCCTTGTCGGCGGCCTCCTGGTCGCGGTCGATGAGGACCACCGGGATGCCGGCGGCGGCCGTCACATAGGCGATGGAGGCGCCCATGAAGCCGGCGCCGACGACGGCGACCTTCCTGAACTCCGCCTTGGGAATGCCGGCCGGACGGCGCGCGCCCTTGCCGAGCTCCTGCATGGAGATGAACAGCGACCGGATCATCGAGAAGGCTTCGGTCGTCTGGAGGATATGGGTGAAGTAGCGCTGCTCGATCCTCAGGCCCGTCTCGAACGGCACCTGAAGGCCTTCATAGACGCATTTCAGGATGGCGAGCGCGCCCGGATAATTGCCCGCGGTCTCGCGGCGCAGGATGGCGGGGGCGGCCGGCCAGAGCTGGGCGGAGGCGGGCGTCCAGATGCCGCCTCCGGGGGCCTTGAAGCCCTTCTCATCCCAGGGCTGGACGGGTTTCAGGCCGTCCTTGATCATCTGCTTGGCAGCGGGGATGAGCTCACCGGGCTCGACGACCTGATGCACGAGGTTCATCGCCTTGGCGCGCGCGCCGGTCAGCGACGAGCCGGTCGTCATCATCTGCAGCGCGTCCTGCGCGTTGGCAAGGCGCGGCACGCGCTGGGTGCCGCCGGCGCCGGGGAAGATGCCGACCTTGACCTCGGGCAGCGCGATCTTGACCGACTTGGCATTCGAGGCCACGCGGCCGTGGCAGGCGAGCGACATTTCGAAGGCGCCGCCCATGCAGGTGCCGTTGATGGCGGAGACCCAGGGCTTGCCCGATGTCTCCAGCTTGCGGAACAGCCAGGTCATGCGGCCCGTGGTTTCGAACAGTTTCTGCACGGCGGTCGCGGGATCGGCGGCCTGCGCGTCCTTCAGGAGGTCGAAGCTCGCCTTGATCATCGAGAGATCCGCGCCGCCGGAGAAGGAGGACTTGCCCGACGTGATGACCGCACCCTTGACGGCGCTGTCGGCCGCGACCTGGTCGATGATCTTGTCCAGCTCGTCCATCACCTCGACGGTGAAGACGTTCATCGACTTATCGGGCATGTCCCAGGTGACCAGCGCAATGCCGTCGGCGTCGGTCTCGATGGTGAAGTTCTTGTATGCGCTCATGATGGGATTCCTCTCCCTTGAAATCGATGTGGCTTCACACGCTGTCCTCTCCTCCGTCATGGTCGGGCTTGAACCCGACCATCCAGTTCCGGGCTGTGGATCCTCGGGTCAAACCCGAGGATGACGACCGGAGAGAGCGTGGCTTACCTCTCTCAAACCCGTTCGATGATCGTCGCCGTGCCCATGCCGGCGCCGATGCACAGTGTCACGAGGGCAGTGTTGAGGTCGCGGCGTTCCAGTTCGTCGAGCACGGTGCCGAGGATCATCGCGCCGGTCGCGCCGAGCGGGTGGCCCATGGCGATGGCGCCGCCATTGACGTTGATCCTGTCGTGCGGGATGTCGAAGGCCTGCATATAGCGCAGGACGACGGCGGCGAAGGCTTCGTTGAGTTCGAAGAGGTCGATGTCGGAAAGCTGCATGCCGGTGCGGGCGAGCAGCTTTTCCGTGACGTCGACCGGGCCCGTCAGCATCAGCGCCGGATCGGAGCCGATATTGGCGAAGGCCTTGATGCGGCCGCGCGCCTTCCTGCCGAGGATCGCGCCGCCTTCCTTCGAGCCGAGCAGCACGGCGGCGGCGCCGTCGACGATGCCGGAGGAATTGCCGGCATGGTGCACATAGTTGATGCCTTCGATTTCCGGATGCGCCTGGATGGCGACGGCCTCGAAGCCGCCCATCTCGCCGGGCATCTGGAAGGACGGCTGCAACTGCGCGAGCGCCTGCATGTCGGTGCCGGGGCGCATGTGCTCGTCACGGTCGAGGATGACGAGACCGTTGATGTCCTTCACCGGCACGACGGAATTGTTGAAGTAGCCGCTCTGCCAGGCATGGGCGGCGCGCTTCTGGCTCTCGACGGCATAGGCATCGACATCGTCGCGGGAGAAGCCGTATTTCGTGGCGATCAGGTCGGCGGAGACGCCCTGCGGCATGAAATAGGCCGGGAAATTGACCGAGGGGTCCATGAACCAGGCGCCGCCCGACATGCCGAGCCCGACGCGCGACATGGATTCCACGCCGCCGGCGACGACGAGGTCGTCGGCGCCCTGCGCGATCTTCGCCGCGCCGAAATTCACGGCATCGAGGCCTGAGGCGCAGAAACGCGAGATCTGCATGCCCGGCGCCTTCGTGGAGTAGCCGGCCTCGAAGGCTGCGGCCTTCGGGATGACGGCGCCAGCATCCATGACGGGATCGACGCAGCCCATGATGATGTCGTCGACCTTCTCCGTGTCGAGGCCGTTGCGGTCACGCACCGCCTCCAGAACCTTCGCCGCAAGCCGCACGGACGGCACTTCGTGCAGCGATCCGTCCTTCTTGCCGCGCCCGCGCGGGGTGCGCACATGATCATAGATGAAGACGTCGGTCATTCTCTTCTCCCTGGCGGCTTGCCGCTCTCCAAACCGTTCGACTACTCGAAGAATGCGGCAACGCGAGCCAGCGCTTCTTCCACGATGAAAGCTGGGGCCTTTTCGACGAAGCGGCCGCCCCGGGCCTTGATGTCAATGCTGCGCATTTGGTGACACAGGATCACCCCGTTTGCCTGGGTTCCGGCTCCCGACAAGGAAACCGTAAACCCTTTTGCCCGCGCAAATTCGCCGCCACTGGTAATCGGCGCGATGATCTGGACCCCGAGATTGTTGAACGGGCGGGGGGAGAGAATGAGCACATACCGGGCCTTTGCTTGTTCACGGCCCCGCGTTGGCTCCAGATCGGCAAACCAGATGTCGCCCCTGTCCATCAGATAATCTCGTTTCCGACGGCGGGAGCGTCCATCCATTCGCGCTCTTCTTCACTCCAGGGCGCATCGAAGTCGCATTGCGCGATGAGTTCTTCGAGCGTGTATTTCGGGCGCTTGCGAGGAATGGCGACGATCTTGCCATCCTGTACCGAAATATCGAGCTTCGTATTGGCTTCTATGCCAAGTTCCTCAAGCACCGGCTTGGGCACGGTCATCATCACCGATCCGCCGACATTGCGCAGTGTAGACGTTGCCATCGTCACCTCCATGAAAAGTTATACGAATATATAACTTTCCTCCTCCGCTCACAATCCGCTCAGAATGCCTCCGCCGCCAGTTCCATCACCGTGTCCGCGCCGGCCTCGATGCGGGTCTTGCGCAGGGCGGTTTCCGGCATCAGGCGCTCCATGAAGAACTTGGCCGTGACGAGCTTGTTCTTCAGGAAATCCTCCCGTTCGCCCGCACCGCCGGCCAGGCCCGCTTCCGCGGCCTTGGCGATCTTCGCCCACATGTAGCCGATGACGACGAGGCCGAAGAGGTGCATGTAATCGGTCGAGCCGGCGCCGGCATTGTCGGGCTTGGCCATGGCGTTCTGCATGAACCACATGGTGGAGGCCTGAAGGTCGTTCAAGCCCTTCTTGAGACCCTTCGTGAAAGGCGCAAGCGCCTCGTCGCTGCGGTTCTCCTCGCAGAAATCGCCGATTTCCTTGAATAGCGCCATGACGGCGCGGCCGCCGTTCATGCCGAGCTTGCGGCCGACGAGGTCGAGCGCCTGGATGCCGTTGGCGCCCTCGTAGATCATGGCGATGCGCGCATCGCGCACATACTGGCTCATGCCGTGCTCTTCGATATAGCCGTGGCCGCCGAAGACCTGCTGGGCCATGACGGCGTGGTCGAAGCCCTTGTCGGTGAGCACGCCCTTGAGGATGGGGGTCATCAGGCCGAGGATGTCGTCGGCCGCCTGGCGCTCGGCCTCATCGGCGGAACGATGGGCGATATCCGATTTCAGCGCCGTCCACAGCGTGAAGGCGCGGCCGCCCTCCGTCCAGGCCTTGATGGTCATCAGCGTGCGGCGGATATCGGGATGCACGATCAGCGGATCGGCCTTGCCGTCCGGGTTCTTGGCGCCGGAGAGCGAACGGCCCTGGAGGCGTTCGCGGGCATACTGGGCGGCGTTCTGGTAGGCGATTTCGGCGATTGACAGGCCCTGGAGGCCGACGCCGAGGCGGGCCTCGTTCATCATGACGAACATGGCGTTGAGGCCCTTGTTCTCTGTGCCGATGAGGAAACCGGTCGCCTCGTCGTAATTCATGACGCAGGTGGCGTTGCCGTGGATGCCCATCTTGTGTTCGATCGCACCGCAGGTGACGCCGTTGCGCTCACCCGGCGTGCCGTCGTCCTTCAGGATGAATTTCGGCACGATGAAGAGCGAGATGCCCTTGGTGCCCTCCGGCGCGCCTTCGATGCGGGCGAGGACGAGATGCACGATATTCTCCGACATGTCGTGCTCGCCGGCGGAGATGAAGATCTTCTGGCCTGAGATCCTGTAGGAGCCGTCGGGCTGCGGCACGGCCTTGGTGCGCAGCAGGCCGAGGTCGGTGCCGCAATGGGGTTCCGTCAGGTTCATGGTGCCGGTCCAGGTGCCCTCGACCATCTTCGGCAGGTAGGCGGCCTTCTGCTCCTCGGAACCGTGCACCAGGATCGCGGCGATCGCGCCCTGCGTGAGGCCCGGATACATGGTGAGCGCCATGTTGGCCGACGACATATATTCGCCCACGGCGGTGTGCAGCACGTAAGGCAGGCCCTGGCCGCCGAATTCCTCCGGCACGGCAAGGCCGATCCAACCGCCCTGGCGATAGAGATCGTAGGCTTCCCTGAAGCCCTTCGGCGTCGTCACCGTGGCGTCGTCCGCGCGCTTGCAGCCTTCCTGATCCCCGGAAAGGTTGACGGGAAACAGCACTTCTTCGGCAAGTTTGGCGGCCTCGCCGGCAATCGCCTCCACCATGTCGCCCGTCGCGTCCGCAAAGCCGGGCAGGTTGTTGTAGCGCTCCAGCGACAGGACGTCGTTCAGGATGAAAAGCGTGTCATTCACGGGGGCCTTGTAAATCGGCATCGTCTGCGTTCCTCACCTATCCCGCGGACCTCGGTCCGCTCCTTGAGAAGGATAGTATGAAATTTTGACGTTTGCGTAAACGTCAAAACGCACGGTGTGACGAAATTCTCATTCCGGGCGGGGACGGGGACGGTAACGATCGCTGTCGTGTTCAGCCGCGGCGAAGCTTCGCGGGCACGTTGCGGTGCCACAACGGGGCGCACCGCCTTGCCAAAGCCAGTCTATGAGCAAATCGTTAAAAAAATTCCGCGCGGGTTAACCCCTTGTTTACCACGTTTCATGAATTGTGGCGCCTGAGGGCGTGGGATCGGGAATCATTTCGGCTTTCCTCTGCGGTGCCTGGATCGGGGATCCGGGTGAGGCAGGGACGGTACGGTTTCCCGCAAAACGCAGGAAGGGCGCAGCCGGGCGGGCCGCGCCGTCAAGGGTATCTCCCGGCAGGCCGGTGGCCGCCAAAGCGAGGCAAGATGAACGGATCGCGAAACCCGCAACGTCATGGCGAACGGTCTTCGCTCGACGCGCTCAATCGCACCATCGAGGGGCTGGAAGCCCGCATCGAGGGGCTGATGGGCGGCCGCGATCCGCGCGGGCGTGCCGAAGAGCGCTATACGCCGCGTGCTGAACAGTCCCGCTACGAGCCGCAGCGCAACCTTCCGTTGCGCGAGGATCCGGTTTCGGAAATCCTGCAGCGCCAGCGCGCCATCGACGGCACGCGCGAGCGCGCCGCCCAGCGTGCCGAGCGCCGCCCGCTCTCGACCGATCACCATGCCGCCGCCCAGCAGGCGCAGGCCGCCTATGGCAGCCATTCGGCCACCGCGCCGGCGCGCGGCGACAATTCCATCGAGGATATCGCTAAGGCGCTCGTTTCGCTGCGTCAGGACCTCAAGAAGGATATCGCCGACGGGCTGGAACGCGAGATGCACACGCTGCGCTCCGAAATCCGCGGCATCCGCCAGATGGCCGAAGGCCGCGGCAACACGGACGATCTGCGCGCCGAACTGCAGCGCCTCGCCACCGGCATCAACCAGCTCGGCCGCCAGTCCGGCCATACGGATGGCCTGCGCGTCGAGTTCGACGAGCTGCGCTCCGTGCTCGACGGGCTGGCGCGCGAGGATTCCGTGCGCCGCATGGAAGACCGCTGGAACGGCGTCGAGCAGAAGCTGTCGGTCTTCGACCAGGCGCGCGACGACGAGCTCGTGGCACTGGCCTACCGCCTCGACGAGCTGAAGAACCAGATCAGCGCGATGAGCGCCACGCCCGCCATCCGCGCGCTGGAAGACAAGATCGAGATGATCGCCGACGCGATCGACGGCCTCGGCCGCCGCGTCGAACCGGATGGCGGCCGCTTCGTGACGGCCGTCTCCTCGCAGTTCGAGGGGCTCGACGCGCGCCTCGACGAGATCACCCGCGCGATTGCCGCCGCCGGGCGCATGCAGCAGGGCGCGTCCGCAGACACCGGCATGATGCAGCGCCTCGAAGGCCGGATCGCCGACCTTGCCGGGCAGCTCGACATGATCGCCCGCCGTCCGGCGCCCGCGCAGGAACAGGGTCTGGGCCTGCGTCTGGAGGCGCTGGCCAGCCGGATCGAGGAACTGTCGAACGAGCGCACGGCGCTGCGCCTCGAAGAGCGCATCGAAGAGCTGTCGCGCATGCTGGAGCAGAGCCAGCAGGTCACGCCGCTCGTCGGCGGCGACGAGCTTGCCTATTACCTCTCCGACATTTCCCGCAAGATCGACGCGCTCGATCAAGGCAGCGTCAACGGCGAGCTCGCCGAGCGTCTCGATACGCTCGCCCGCCGCATCGACCGGCTCGATACGCCCGTCGGCAGCCCGTTCCAGGAGGATCGTTTCTCCGAGATCGAGGGACGCCTCACCGCCATCGCCGACCGGCTGGACGCCACCCGCACGGCGCCCGCAAGCGACCATGAAGCGCTGCGCGGGCTGGAAGCGCAGATCGCCCACCTTTCCACGCTGATCGGCACGCCCTCCGCGCCGGCGGCCTTCGGCGGCGTGCCGTCGGATGTCGAAAGCCGGCTCGCCACCATCGAAGACTATATGGCGACCAATGACGAATATATCGTCGAGGCGGCCCGCCAGGCCGCCGAAGCCGTCATGGAGGCCTATCGCCACGCCGGCCCGGCCGTTGCCGGCAACACCGACATGGACGCGATCGCCGGCCTTGCTTCCGACCTGCGTGCGCTCGAGGAGCTGACGCGGTCGAGCGAGGACCGCACGGCGCGCACCTTCGACGCGCTTCACGAGACGCTGGTGCAGATCGCCGGCCGGCTTGAGGATTTCGACGCGCCGCGCGAAAGCTTCGGCCGCCGCGAACCCGCCGCCATGCCGCGTGCCGAAATGCCGGCGATGGAAACCGCCTACGCCGAAAGCGTCGGCGCTCACGACTATCCGTTCGACGATGATGGTTTCGGCACGCAGCAGCGCCGCAACGCCCCTGTCGACGACCATGAGGAAACCCGCTTCCCGGAGATCGCGGTCGAGCACATCCCCGCCCCGGAACGCGAGGAGCAGCACGACGCGCTGGCCTCTGCCGCCGAAGCCGATCTCTCCGACGATGGCGTCCGGGACGAGCAACCCAAGGGCCTGCTGGCCGGCCTGAAGCGGCGGCTGTCGCCCGGCCGCAAGGAGCCTGCCGCGCGGCCGGTCGAGCGGCAGCATATCGAGCCGACGCCGTCGCTCGATGCGGCCGACGAACTGGCGCCTGAGGTAGCCAACGAACTTCTCGAGCCCGGCTCGGGCACGCCCGACGTCCGGCGCATCCTGGAGCGCGTGCGCGCCGGCCAGGCCTCCGGCAACCGTTCGAGCGCCGCAACCGAGACGGACAAGGCCGATTACATCGCCGCCGCCCGCCGCGCCGCGCGCCTTGCCGCCGAGGAAAGCGATGCGATGGCCCGCGTCGCCCCGGCGAAGAAGGGCGAAAAGCCCGCCAAGGACGCGAAGCCGGCATCGGGATCGGCCTTTGCCCGTCACCGCCGGCCGATCCTTCTGGCCGTCGGCGCGGCACTGCTCGCCATCATGTCCTATCCGCTCGTCAACACGCTGGTGCGCGGCGACAGCGCGCCCGTCGTCATCGAGCAGACGGCGGTGAGCGGTGAGAATACCACGCCCGCCGCCACCGAAACGGGCGAAGCGGCAACGGCGAATGCCGGCACGCCGGTCGCCGGCGAAAAGGCCGTGACCGATCCGGCCCCGGCAGAGCGCAATATTGACGGCACGAACACCGCCGACGGCACCACACCGATGTCCGCCTCCACGCGGGGTGCCGATATGCTGACCACGCCCTCGGTGACCGAAGACGCCGACACTGCCGGCTTCGAACCGGTGACGACGCCGGAAGCGGCGCCGCTGGCCGGCCAGGACAATGTGAACGCAACGCAGGAGGCCGCGCCGGTCGACCAGACGCAGACGGCGGCGATCGTCGTTCCCGAAGCGATCACGCCCGCATCGCTGGCCACGGCGGCCAAGGGCGGCGATCCGCTCGCCCTGTTCGAAATCGGCGCGCGCTACACGGACGGTCGCGGCGTCGCGGTCGATCTCAAGGAAGCCGCCCGCTGGTACGAGCTTGCCGCCGCCCGCGGATTCGCACCGGCCGAATACCGGCTCGCCAATCTCTACGAAAAGGGCCAGGGCGTCGAACGCGACCTGGAGCATGCCCGCAAGCTCTACGAGGTCGCGGCCAACAAGGGCAATGCGAGCGCCATGCACAATCTCGCCGTCCTGCTCGCCACCGGCATCGGCAACGCGGCGCCGGATTTCGACGGCGCGGCGAAGTGGTTCCAGAAGGCCTCCGAACTCGGCGTGCGCGACAGCCAGTTCAACCTCGCCATCCTCTATGCGCGCGGCAACGGCGTGAAGCAGGATCTGGAAGAATCCTACAAGTGGTTCGCCATCGCCGCCCGCGACGGCGACCGCGACGCCGCCGGCAAGCGCGACGAGGTGGCCAACGCCATGCGCCCCGAGCAGCTGACCAGCGCCAAGGCGAAGGTCGAGCTGTGGAAGCCGCAGCCGCTCGATGAAAAGGCCAACTCCGCCGAACTGCCGGACGAATGGGCCGGCGCGGCGGTCAAGACCGCCAGCGTCGACATGAAGAAGGCCATCCGCAACATCCAGGCCATCCTCAACAACAACGGCTTTAATGCCGGCACGCCGGATGGAGAGATGGGCAACAAGACGGTGGCGGCCATCAAGGCCTTCCAGAAATCCGTCGGCCAGAAGCAGACGGGCGAGATCGACGACGCGCTCGTCACCGAGCTTCTGAAGCGCAACAAGCAGCCGGGCTGACCGGCTTTTCGCGAAGGGCCCCGAACAGGGGCCCTATTCGGTTGACACGCCCCCAACCCGCAGGCATGACAAAAGCCAAGCCGAATGTCGTTCACGCCATGTAAAGAAGGCTGTGGCATTTTGAATGCACGGCATGATTCCATCCATAAATCGGCCCTGATTTACGGAATTATGCGGTGCAAATCTAAAGCCGCTTCAGGATGATATCCGTTCCTCAAACGTTATCATTGTGACGGCGGCCATGGTGGGCCGGAAGGCAGCCGCCGTGTGACGAATTCTTGCGTGATGCAAGGCGTGACCAGCCGTGACGGGGGCATCCCCTTCAACGACGGGGCGCTTTCCTGCATTCGCAGCCTGCCGAAGAGGCGCCGCGGCGGCAGGCATAGGGTGAAAAGCGACTGCCAAGGTAAGCCCGCAAGGGCAAAACTGCCGATCGGGGTTCCGTTGTGACTGTCTACCTGCCCATTGCAGAGCTCTCGGTGAACATCTTCATCATTCTGGGCATGGGTGCGGCCGTCGGTTTCCTGTCCGGCATGTTCGGCGTCGGCGGCGGCTTCCTGATCACGCCGCTGCTCATCTTCTACAATATCCCCCCCGTCGTCGCGGTTGCGACCGGCGCAAACCAGGTCGTCGCCTCGTCCATGTCCGGCGCCCTCTCGCATTTCCGGCGCGGCACGCTGGATGTGAAGCTCGGCACGGTGCTGCTCTTCGGGGGTCTTGCGGGCGCGACCGTCGGCATCTGGATCTTCGCGTTGCTGCGCAGCGTCGGCCAGCTCGATCTCGTCATCTCGCTGCTCTATGTCGTGCTGCTCGGCACGGTCGGCACGCTGATGCTGCTCGAAAGCATCCGCGCCATGCGCCGCTCGGCGAGCAACCAGCCCGTCTCGCTGCGCCGGCCCGGCCAGCACAACTGGGTGCATCGCCTGCCGCTGAAGATGCGTTTCAAGAAATCAAAGATCTATCTCAGCGTCATCCCCGTTATCGGGCTGGGCTTCTGCATCGGCATCCTCACCTCCGTCATGGGTGTCGGCGGCGGCTTCATCATGGTGCCGGCGATGATCTACCTGCTGCGCATCCCCACCAATGTCGTCGTCGGGACCTCGCTGTTCCAGATCATCTTCGTCACCGCCTATACGACCGTGGTGCAGGCCACGACCAACTATTCCGTCGATATCGTGCTCGCCTTCATCCTGATGGTGGCGGGCGTGATCGGCGCGCAATACGGCGTGCGGGTCGGGCAGAAGCTGCGCGGCGAACAGCTTCGCGCGCTGCTCGCCCTGCTGGTGCTCGCCGTCGGCGCCCGTCTCGCCGTCGACCTGGTGGTCACGCCCGACGATGTCTACTCGGTCATCAGCGAGGGGGTCTATCGATGAGAGCCCTTGCCTTGCTCCTGCTGCTCTTCGTCAGCCTCGTGTCTCTTGCCGCCGCGCAGGAAGACAGGCCGGCCGAAGCGCTCGAGAAGCTGGAAATCGGCATCTCCACCGACGAGATCGCCATTTCCTCGGATTTCCGCGGCGCGGACCTGACGATCTTCGGCGCGATCGAAGGGTACGATCCGGCTTTGCTCGCCCAGCGCAAATACGACATCGTCGTGGCGCTGGAGGGGCCGAAGGACAACAACACGGTGCGCATCAAGGAGCGCGTCTTCGGCATCTGGGTCAACCGCCGCTCGATGACCTTCGAACTGGTGCCGGAATCCTATTCGCTGTCGAGCACGCGCGATGTCGAGACCATCGCCGATCCCGCCGTGCTGAACGGCGTGGGCGTCGGTATCCAGCATATCCGTCTTACGCCCGTCGGCTTCGTCGGCGACGGCAGCAACCTTACGGAGTTCCGGGACGCGTTCCGCCGCCTGAAGGAGAGCGGCGGCTTCTACCAGCGTGATCCGGGCGGCGTGCAGTTCATCAGCGCCAGCCTGTTCAAGGCCACGGTGAAGCTGCCGGCAAACGTGCCCAACGGCACCCATATCGTGCGCGCGCATCTTTTCCGCGATGGCGTCTTCATCTCGGAAAAGGCGCTGCCGCTGCGCGTCATGAAGACCGGTATCGAGCAGATGATCTCGACGGCGGCCTATGACCATTCGCTGGCCTATGGCGCGTTCTCGGTGTTCCTGGCCGCGCTGACCGGCTGGCTGGCGAGCGTCGTGTTCCGCAAGGATTGATCGCCCGGGCAGCGCCCGTGGCGATAAACATTTCTTGAAATGATGTGTTGAAACAAATCACGCTTTCGCACCCTTGCGACGTCAGGGTGGCGCGCGTCCAAGCGGGCCATCATGTTCGATCAACAAGGGAACCACCATGCGCACGACCAGCTTCTTCCTCGCCGGAACCATGCTTGCCGCCACGCTTCTTGCGGCGCCGGCCTTTGCCCAGACCGCACGCACCGCCGAAACCGGCCAGGCAAATGCGCCCGACCAGAAGCCGGCTTTCGAAGGCCAGACGCGCGCGACGCTGCCCGACAGCACGCCCGAGATCGCCGTCGATGTGGTGGCGCAGGGCCTGCCGCATCTCTGGGCCATGGAGTTCCTGCCGGACGGGCGCATGCTCGTGACGGCCAAGGAAGGCACCATGCACGTCGTTTCGCAGGAGAACGGCGAGGCGAGCCCTGCGATTGAAGGCGTGCCGGAGGTAATGTCCGACGGGCAGGGCGGCCTGCTCGATGTGGCGCTGGCCCCGGATTTCGAAAGCTCCAACCGCATCTACTTCTCCTATTCGGAGCCGCGCGAGGGCGGTAACGGCACGTCGGTGGCGTCCGCGACGCTGGCCGAGCAGGACGGGAAATTCTCGTTGCAGGATGTGAAGGTCATCTTCCAGCAGATGCCGACCTATGACGGCGACAAGCATTTCGGCTCGCGTCTGGTCTTCGGGCCGCAGGGTGAGCTCTATGTCACCGTCGGCGAACGGTCCGACGCCGAAACCCGCGTCGGCGCGCAGGATCTCGGCAGCGGCTTCGGCAAGGTCTTCCGTCTCGATGCGGAAGGCAAGGCGCATGCCGACAATCCGTTCGCCACGCAGGACGGCGCGTTGCCGGAGATCTGGAGCTACGGCCACCGCAACCTGCAATCGGCGACCCTCGACGGACAGGGCCGTCTCTGGACGGTCGAGCACGGGCCGAAGGGCGGCGATGAGCTGAACCGCCCGGAGGCCGGCAAGAACTACGGCTGGCCGAAGGTGACCTACGGCGTCGAATATAGCGGCGGCAAGGTGGGCGAGGGCATCACCGCGCTCGAAGGCACCGAGCAGCCGGTCTATTATTGGGATCCGGTGATCGGCCCGTCCGGCATGGCCTATTACGACGGCGACGCGATCCCGGAATGGAAGGGCGCCTTCCTGATCGGCGGCCTCGTCAGCCAGGGCCTCGTGGTGCTGCACATGGACGGCGACAAGGTGGCGCATGAAGAGCGCGTTCCGCTCGACGCCCGTATCCGCGACGTGAAGGTCGCGTCCGACGGTTCGGTCTTCGCCGTGACGGAACCGCGCGGCGGCGGCGAATCGACGATCCTGCGGCTGGTGAAGCGCTAGGGCGCCGGCGCTCAGCCGCGCAGATTGGCAAACCGCACGGAGTAGATACGGTCGCGGCCGAGCATGTGGGCGACCAGGCTTGGCCGGTCGAAAAGACCGGTCATCGCCCGGTGGCGCAGGTCGAGCCCGCCCGTCATGATCCCGAAGGCCGGCATCAGCAGGCGCCGGCCATCGGTGGCGAAGCACGGCCGCCGCACCGCCTTTTCGCGGCGGATGACGGTGGCGGCGGGATGAAGATGCCCGGCGATCTCCCCTTCCGGCGCGATGAGCGACGGTTCGTGGCGAAAGGCGAGCCCGGCATAATGCAACTCGTCGGCCGACTGGCCCGGCAGGTTCACAGTGCCGTCGGGGTCGTGGTTGCCGTTGATCCAGATCCATTCGCGGCCGTGCGCCAGTTCCACGATCTTCGCGCGGAAGATCTCCGGCAGGTGGGCGGAACCGATGCGGTCGTGGAAATTGTCGCCGAGGCTGATGACGATGGCCGGGTCGTGCCTTCGGATGACCGCTTCCAGCACCTTCAGCGTGGCGAGCGTATCATAGGGCGGCAGCATCATGCCGCGGCGGGCAAAGGCGGCGCCCTTTTCGAGGTGCAGGTCGGAGACGACGAGCAGGCGGGTTTCCGGCAGGTAGAGCGCGCCCAGCGGATCGCAGACGGCCTCGACGCCGGCAATGACGGTGCGCGCGGAAACCGCGCCGAAATCCTGTATCTCCGTCGATGCCAATGCCAGTCGCTGCACGCCTTCGTCTTTCCTAAATATCAGGCCCGCCCATGGCTTCGGCGATCAGGTCGTCGGCGGCTTCCGCCAGCAGCGAATCCTGCGCCTCGCCCGCCACCGTTTCCCTGCCGATCTCCAGCATGATCGGCACGGCGAGCGGCGAGATGCGGGTCAGTTGCCGGTGGGTGATGTGCCCTTTGATTCGGGCCAGCATATCGCCCAATCGCTGAATATCCAAAAGCCCCGCCGCCGCATCGTTGCGTGTTGCCTCGAGCAGGATGTGGTCCGGCTCGTGGCTGCGCAGCACGTCGTAGATCAGGTCGGCGGAAACGGTGACCTGCCGCCCGGTCTTTTCCTTGCCCGGATGGCGCTGCTCGATCAAGCCGGCAATCACGGCACAATTGCGGAAGGTGCGCTTGAGCATGTAGCTTTCGTCGAGCCAGGCCTCCAGGTCGTCGCCCAGCATGTCCTCGTCGAAGAGCGCCGACAGCGACGGGCGCTCGACGGCAAAGGCATGGCCGAGGTCGTCCAGCGCCCAGATGGCGAGCGAATAATCGGTGGCGACGAAGCCGAGCGGCCGGCGGCCGGCGCGCTCCAGCCGGCGCGTCAGCAGCATGCCGAGCGTCTGGTGGGCAAGCCGCCCTTCGAAGGGATAGGCCACCATGTAATGCCGGCTGCCGCGCGGGAACGTCTCGATCAGCAGCTCGTCGCGCCTGGGCAGGGACGAGACGTCGCGCTGCAAGGCGAGCCAGTCGCGCACCTGATCGGGCAGCGCCCCCCAGCGTGCGGGATCGTCCAGCATGCCGCGCACCTGATCGGCGAGGTAGGTGGAGAGCGGGAACTTGCCGCCGGCATAGGCCGGCACCTTCGGGTCGAGCGCGAAAGCCTGGCTGACGAGGCATTCGTTCTCGCGGATGCCCTCGAAGCGCAGCACCTTGCCGGAGAACAGGAAGGTATCGCCGGGCGAGAGCATTTCGAGGAAATATTCCTCCACCTTGCCGAGCGACGCGCCGCCGCGCCCGACCGCACCCTTCGCGCCGCGCTTGACCATGCGCACATTGAGCATGGGCATTTCCACGATGGTGCCGAGATTGAGCCGGTATTGCTGCGCGACACCGGGATTGGAGACGCGCCAGAGGCCGTCCGCCGTCCTGCGGATGCGGGCATAGCGCTCGTAGGTCTTCAACGCATAGCCGCCGGTCGCGACGAACTGCACGATGCGGCCGAATTTCTCGCGCGGCAGGCCGGTATAGGGCGAGGCGGAGGTGACTTCGGCAAAGAGGTCGTCCTCATCGAAGGGCGCGGCACAGGCCATGCCGAGCACATGCTGGGCGAGCACGTCGAGCGCGCCATCGCCGACGGGCGGCGTATCCTGCGCGCCGATATAGTTGGCGTCGAGCGCCGCCTGGCACTCCATGACCTCGAAGCGGTTGGCGGGCACCAGGATGGCGCGGCTCGGCTCGTCCATGCGGTGGTTGGCGCGCCCGATGCGCTGGGCGAGCCGCGAGGCGCCCTTCGGCGCACCGACATGAATGACGAGATCCACATCGCCCCAGTCGATGCCGAGATCGAGCGTCGAGGTGGCGACGACGGCGCGCAGGCGGTTTTCCGCCATGGCCTGCTCGACCTTGCGGCGCTGGCCGACATCGAGCGAGCCGTGGTGCAGGGCGATCGGCAGGGTATCCTCGTTGATGTTCCAGAGTTCCTGGAAGAGGATTTCCGCCTGGCTGCGCGTGTTGACGAAGAGCAGCGCCGTCTTGTGCTGCTTGATCGCCTCATAGACCTCCGGCATGGCGTATTTCGCCTGATGGCCGGACCACGGCACGCGCTCCTCGCTTTTCAGGATGGTGATGATGGGCCTTGCGCCCCCCGGCGCGGTGACGAGACCGGCATGGTTCTCCTCATCGGCGGATTGCGCGACCAGCCAGCGGCGCAGGTCCATCGGCTCGGCCACGGTGGCGGAAAGGCCGATGGTCCTGAGACCGGGCGCAAGGCGGCGCAGGCGCGTGAGGCCGAGCGACAGCAGGTGGCCGCGCTTGGAGGTGACGAGCGAATGAAGCTCGTCGAAGATGACGTATTTCAGGTCCTTGAAGAAACGCGCCGCCTCGCCGTTGGCAATGAGCAGCGCCACCTGTTCGGGCGTGGTCAGAAGGATATCGGGTGGGTTCAGCCGCTGGCGCTGGCGCTTGGCCTGCGGCGTATCGCCGGTGCGCGTCTCGATGGTGATGGGCAGGCCCATCTCCGAGACGGGTTTCATCAGGTTGCGCTCGATGTCGACGGCCAGCGCCTTCAGCGGCGAGATGTAGAGCGTGTGGATGCCCGTGAAGGCCGAGCCCGGCGGAATCTTGCCGCGGCGCGTCAGGTCCGTCAGCGCCGGCAGGAAGCCGGCCAGCGTCTTGCCCGCACCGGTGGGCGCAATGAGCAGCAGGCTCTCGCCCGCCGTGGCGCGCGCGAGAAGCTCCATCTGATGGGCGCGCGGCTGCCAGCCCTTGCCTGCGAACCATGCAGAGAAGGTCGCGGGCAGCAGGGCACGGGCGGCTTCGGCGGAATCGGTCATGTCGAAGACAAGCTAGTCCATCCTCCCCGAAAGAAAAGAACCGCAGGCCGGCGATTGACTCGGAAAAGAATCATGGATAATTGTTGTCCATGATTATGGGAGGTGCCAGTGAAGCTCAGTGAAGGTGTCGAACAGGCGATCCACAGCGTGGCGATGCTCGCGCAGCTTTCCGCCAACGGCGTGCTGTCGGCCGCTTCGCTCGCGGCGTATCACGGCGTGAAGACGAGCTATCTGTTGAAGCATCTCCAGGCCCTGTCCGGGGCCGGCCTGCTCTCCACCTTGCCCGGCCCCCGGGGCGGTTACCGTCTGGCGCGCAAGGCCGAGCAGATCACGCTTCTGGATATCGTGCTCGCCGTCGAGGGGCCGGAACCTGCCTTCCGCTGCCTGGAAATCCGCCAGCGCGGCCCCAACCCGCTGCCCGGCAAGCCGACGCGGCCGTGCGAGATCAATGCCGCCATGCTGCGCGCGGAGAAGGCCTATCGCGCCGAACTGCGGCGCGTGACGGTGGCCGATATCCTCGCCGACGTGGCAGCAGGCGACGACGGCTCGATTGCGGCGCGCGGCTGCGCCTTTCTGGCCATTCATGAACGCAAACAGGGCGCATGACGCCCACAACCGGAGAACGACCATGCAGGAACGACTGAACGGCTACAAGGTGGCGCCCGATGCCTACAAGGCGATCATGGGGCTGGAGACCTATATCACGCGGGATTCCGGCCTCGCGCCGGCCCTGATCCATCTGATCAAGCTGCGCGCGTCGCAGATCAACGGCTGCGCCTATTGCGTCGACATGCATGTGAAGGAGGCGCGCCATCACGGCCTGTCCGAACAGTGGATCAACCTCCTGTCGGTGTGGCGCGAATCGCCCGTCTACACCCCGCTCGAACGCGCCGTTCTGGAATGGACCGAGGCCGTGACGCGCGTGGCCGACACCGGAGCGCCTGACGCGGCCTACGAACCGCTGAAGGCCTTTTTCACGGAGGCCGAAATCGCCAAGCTGACGATCGCGATCGGCACGATCAACATCTGGAACCGCGTCGCCGTCAGCTTCCGCAGCCAGCACCCGCTGGATGCAGCGACGAAGGCGGCATGACGCTCACATCGCGATATAGCGGTCGGCGCGGTGGTTGATGGTCAGGAAGAGATTGAGGACCACCGCGCCGACGACCGAGCAGAGCACGATGAACGGGGCAGCGACCGCGAAGGCGGCGACCAGCACGAAGATATCGAAGGCAAGCTGCACGAGGCCGGCGCGTATGCCGAAGCGATCCTGAAGATAGACGGCGAGAATGCCCACGCCGCCCAGGCTGGCGCGGTGGCGATAGAGCCCGAGCAGGCCGAAGCCGAGCAGGATGCCCGCGAGCACCGCCGTCCACATGGGATGGATGCTCTCGATGCGCACGAAATGTGGCTGCAATTCGGTAATCACTGATGTCAGCGAGACCGCGATGATCGTCTTGACGGTGAAGCCGCGGCCAAGGCGTTTTAAGCCGAGCAGATAGAAGGGGACGTTCACGACCGTGTAGAAGAGGCCGAAGCTGTAGCCGGTCAGGTAATGCAGGATGAAGGCGACGCCGGCGGTGCCGCTCGCAACGAGCCCGGCGCTGCTCATGAGGGCAAGGCCCAATGCGGCGATCATGCTGCTGGCAAGCAGGCCCTGCGCATCCTCCAGCGGCGTGTGGCGCGTGGGGGTGGGATTCCAGAAGCCGAAACGCCGCTTGTCGCCGTCCATGGCCGATCTCCGCTTGTGTTCTGTTGTTGTATCGCGCCGCGCGTCGGACGCAAGCCTATGCCTGGCGTTGGGCCAGGAAGAGAAGGCCGTGCACGGGCTCGCCGGCATCGCGGCGGATCACGCTGCGCTCCAGCGTCAGCAGATCAAAGCCGTTTTCGGCAAGCCTGCGGCGGATGAAGCCTTCCGGATGGGCATAGCGCAACGAGGGCCGCAGCAGCGGCGTCTCGCCCGGTCCGCCATCCTCGACCGAAAAGGCGAAGAGCCCGCCCGGTCGCGCAAGGCGGGCAACGCTCGGAAAGACTTCCGCGAGATCGCCGAGATACATCAGCACGTCGGCGGCGCTGACGAGATCGGCGCGCCCCTCCGCTCCAGCGGCAAAGAGGCCGCTTGCGGGGGCCGGCAGCGACAGGTCGGCCTGGGCGAGGTGATCGTAGACCGCCTTTTCGCCGGCCTTGGCCAGCATGCCGGCAGACAGGTCGAAGCCTTCGAGCCGCACGGCATTGCCGCGGATTTCCACGCCGAACAGGCCGGTGCCGCAGCCGATATCCGAGACGAGGCCGAACCGCGCATCGTCTCCAGTATGCTTGCGCACGAGGGCCGCGAGCGTTTGCGGAACGGTGTATTCCAGCCGCTCGACAAGGGCGGTGTCGAAACGGTCGGCATAGTCGTCGAAGAGCCGTTCGACATAGGGCGTCGGCGGGGCGGCGGGCGCTTCCGTGACGCCGAGCACGGCAAGCTTGAGGCCGGCGCCGAAAATATCCGCCGGGTCGAGCGCGACGACCGTGCGCAGCGCCGTGGCGGCCGCCTCCTTCTGGCCCGATTTCTCGGCATATTCGGCCAGCCGGAACCAGCCGGCGGCCCAGCCGGGCACCTGTTCGAGCGCCTGTTCCATCAGCTCCGCAGCCTCCGCATACTCCCCCGATTCCGCGAACATGCGGGCGTAATCGGCGCGGCGGTCGGCGATGAGATCGCCGGAGGAGAAATGCGGGCTCGTCATGGGGGCTCGGAAACGGGAAGCGGATGCCGCTACATGGCAGGGCCATGACAAAACGCAAGTGAATTCTCACACGGAGGCTTCGCTTGCCGCCGGATCGGCGAGGGCTTATCTGGAGTGCAGACGAATTTATGGAGAATCAGCGGATGTCCAATGGCGTGAACGGGTTCCTCGGCGACTCGCCGCTGCGCGTGATCATCAAGCTCCTGATCCTGTCGGTGGCCGTGGGCTTCCTGATGTCGATCTTCGGGCTCTACCCCGACGATATCCTCTTCGCCGCCCGCGATTTCGTGCTGAATCTCTGGAACACCGGCTTCAAGACGCTCGGCCGGCTTGGCGACTATCTCCTGCTCGGTGCCGTCATCGTCGTGCCGATCTTCATCCTCATCCGCCTGTTCAGCTACAAGCGCTGACCATGCTGACACGCCGCACCTTCCTCGCCGCCTCCGCGGCCGCCATCGCCGCGCTCGCCGCAGGCTGTTCCACCACCAGCGTTCT
This sequence comes from Shinella oryzae, assembly GCF_023038235.1. Lineage (NCBI taxonomy): Bacteria > Pseudomonadati > Pseudomonadota > Alphaproteobacteria > Hyphomicrobiales > Rhizobiaceae > Shinella > Shinella oryzae. The sequence continues at coordinate 198,119 of NZ_CP081987.1, forward strand.
CGCGCCCTCTGCCGGGACGGGCAGCGACCAGACGGCCACCTCGCTCGCCCTCGTCAACAAGCTGAGGGCAGAGCGCGGCCTGCCGCCGCTTACCATCGACAGACAGGCGCAGCGCGCGGCGATGGACCAGGCGAGCCGCATGGCGTCTGCCGGTAAGATGGAGCACAACATCGGCCTCGGTGCGAATTTCCTCAAGCGCATGAAGGGCATGGAGGTGCCGCTTCCGGCGGCCGAGAATATCGCGGTCGGGCAGAGCACGGCGGCGGCGGCCTTCGATGCCTGGTATCGCTCGCCCCGGCACCTGACGAACATGCTGGGTGCCGGCTATCGCGGCCTCGGCGTGGCGGTCGTCTCCAATCCCGCCTCCGGCAACCGGCCGTACTGGGCGATGGTCCTGTCGAGCTGAACACGTAAAGCCACCGGGGGTAGAGCATGAATGCATCGGCGGTAGGTGAAAACGAAGGCGCCGGCCCCTTCGAGGTGACGCACCGGCTGGTGCTTTCCATCGCCATACCCATGACGCTCGGCTTTCTCACGACGCCGCTGATCGGGCTCACCGATACGGCCGTGGCCGGGCGGCTCGGCTCGGCCAATGCGCTGGCCGGCATGGCCGTGGGCGCCGTCCTGTTCGACCTGCTGCTCGGCAGCTTCAACTTCCTGCGCGCCTCTACCACCGGCCTCGTCGCGCAGGCCTTCGGCCGGGGCGACCGGCGCGAGGAGCAGGCGGTCTACTGGCGTTCGCTCATCATCGCGCTCTGTTGCGGGCTGGCGATCGCGCTGCTCTCGCCGTTCCTGCTGTCGGCCGGCCTGTTCCTGATGGCGCCGTCGCCGGATGTCGCGGTCGTGACCTCGACCTATTTCCTCATCCGCGCGCTCGCCGCCCCCATGGCGCTCGGCAATTACGCGCTGCTCGGCTTCGTGCTGGGGCGCGGGCAGGGCATGACGGGGCTGATGCTGCAGGCCATCATCAACGGGGTGAACATCGTCCTGTCGATCGTTCTCGGCCTCTGGTGGGGCTGGGGCATCGCCGGCATCGCCTGGGGCGCCGTCGTCGGCGAGACGACCGGCATGCTGGCGGGGCTGGCGCTCGTCGTGTCGCGCTTCGACCGGGCGCAGCGGCCCGCGCGGGCGGAAATCTTCGAACGCGAGCGGCTGAAGGCGCTGTTTTCGCTCAATCGCGACATCATGATCCGCACCTTCGTGCTGATCGGCGCCTTCGCCATCATGACGCGCATCGGCTCCTCCATGGGCCCGCTGGTGCTGGCCGCCAATGCCGTGCTGATGAACATCTTTCTCGTCGCGGGCTACTATCTCGACGGCCTTGCCAATGCCGCCGAACAACTCGTCGGCCGGGCCTTCGGCGCCAATTTCCGGCCGGCCTTCGACCGCGCCGTGAAGCTCACGCTTTTCTGGTCCTTCGGGCTCGGCATCGTGACGACGCTGCTGTTTCTCGTCTTCGGCACCGATATCATCGGCCTCTTGACGACGACGGAAAGCGTGCGCGCGGAAGCCGCCAAATACCTGCCCTGGGCCGCGCTGACGGCCGTCACCGGGGCGCTCGCCTTCCAGATGGACGGGGTTTTCATCGGCGCGACATGGTCCGGCGCGATGCGCAACATGATGTTGGCGGCCTTCGCCGGCTATCTCCTGGCGCTGGCGCTGTTCGTTCCGCTCCTGGGCAATCACGGCCTGTGGCTCGCGCTCAACCTGTTCCTCGCCTTCCGGGGCCTGTTCTTGGCGCTGCGCCTGCCGGCGCTGGCGGGGCGGCAATTTGCCGGGCAAAGCCGCGTCTAGAGGCGCTTTTAGGGTTGAACCCTGCCTTGGCCCGACTACTCTGCGTTTCGTTTGCTCCCCGGAACACACGAAACTGACAGAGTCTATGATGAAAATGAAAAGCCTTTTGACCGCAACCGTCGTTTTTATTGCGATGACGTCCGCTTCCAGCGCCCAAACACGGCCGACCATTCTGGATCTCGCCGCACAGGGATTTGAAATCAAATCGACGAGCGGAAACTATGTCTTCCTGCAGAACGAGGAAAAGATCTACGTCTGCTCGTTTCTGCAGATGAGTGAATACAACGTCGCCTCCGGCGAGGTGGACGCCATCAAATTCGACTGCGCCGCGGTGATCAAATGAAGATCGCCGTCTTCCTTCTTGCGCTGATCCAGATGGCAATCGGTCTGTTGTTCATTGTGGAGGCCGAAGCGGTTCCAAGATTGACTCTCGGAACCATATCCTTCGGCCTCGGGTCCGTTTGCTTCGCAATAGCGGTGGTTATCGGTAAACTGGACGAAATCCGTTCAAATCAACGCTGAGCGTTCACCGCCACTTCAAAACGACCTGTTCAGCTGCGCGACCCTGTAGAGATCCTGAGTGATGGTGTTGGCATCCTCATCGCGGATCTCCGCTCGGGCGCGCAGCCAGTGGGAATATTCCCGCCCTTCGGGGCTGCCTTCCTGTTTCCAGATTTCATGAGCCCTTCTGCGAATCCTGTCGTCCTGGTCTTCCATGGTGCGTCCCTCCTTGGCCATTCGGCCATTATGGCGGGGTCGGTGCAGGCTACCGTCGATGTGAACCGCTTTTGCCGAACACTCCACCCGCCTCACCAAGAATCCATTAGGACTGTCTTTTGTTCCGTAACGGTCGTCAGATGTTGCGGTCGGCCCAGTGCGCCATACGGCTGCCGCGCAACGCCGAGATCGACGACACCTGCTCGCGATCGCACAGGCGCGAGAGGCCACTGACGATCGTGCCGGGCAGGGTGGGGCCGGCATAGACCATGCAGGAATAGAGCTGCACGAGGTTCGCGCCCGCGCGGATTTTCTCCGCCGCGGTCTCAGCATCCGAAACGCCGCCCACGCCGATGATCGGCAGGTCGTCGCCGACGCGCTTTCGCATCTTGGCAAGCACGACGGTCGATTTCTCGAAGAGCGGCTTGCCGGAAAGTCCGCCGGCCTCACCGGCCTGGCTTGTGTCGCGCAGCCCGTCACGCGAGAGGGTCGTGTTCGAAACGATCAGCCCGTCGAGCGGATGGGCCAGCGCCACCTCGGCGATATCGTCCAAGCCTTCTTCGGTGAGATCGGGCGCGATCTTGAGGAAGACCGGCACCTGCCGGCCGCTGCGGGTCGCTTCCTCGGCCCGTGCCGTCAGCACGGACGACAGCAGCGCGTGCAGGCTTTCCTTCGCCTGCAGGTCCCGCAGGCCCGGCGTGTTGGGCGAGGAAATGTTGGCGGTGAAGTAGCGGGCGACATCGTAGAAGGTGCGGATGCCGGCCACATAATCCGCGATGCGATCCGCGCTGTCCTTGTTGGCGCCGATATTGACGCCGATCAGCGCATCGCGCCGGCAGCGTTTCAGGCGTTCGAGGGCGGCGGCATGGCCGGCATTGTTGAAGCCGAGCCGGTTGATCACGGCATCGTCGGCGACGAGGCGGAAGATGCGCGGCTTGGGATTGCCCTCCTGCGCGCGCGGCGTCAGCGTGCCGACCTCCGCAAAGCCGAAGCCCAGGCGGATGAGGGCTTCGGGCACCTCCGCATTCTTGTCATAGCCGGCGGCCATGCCGAGCGGATTGGGAAAATGCAGGCCGGCGACGGTCTGCGCGAGGCGCGGATCGGCCTTTGCCGGGCAGGCGGGCACGATGCCGGTCTTCAGCGCCGCAATCGACAGGCCGTGCGCGGTTTCCGGGTCGAACAGGAAGAGGCCCTTGCGGCCGAGCGAGGAAAGCAATGACATCAGAGCGGCATCTCCGGAAACTGGTGGGCGCCGTCGGGCCCGAGCGGCAGGGGCTTCTCCCAGAGGACGGCGGAGAGAGGAAGCGCGGCATAAAGATGCGGAAAGAGATCGCCGCCGCGCGAGGGTTCGTAGACGAGCGTATCGCCCAGCGCATCGCCGTCGACCGCGACGAGGAGAAGGTCGCCCTGGCCGGCGAAATGGCGTGCGGCGGTTTCTCTCGCCTGCGATGCGGTGGAGAAATGGATGTAGCCGTCCGAGAGGTCGATGGCCGCGCCTTCGAATATTCCGGCCGCCTTCGCTTTTTGCCACAGACTTGACGGAACGATCTTGTAGATTGTCTTGGTCATCTCGTCCGTTTCTCCCGCCTGGCGCGTTCCATGCTAGCGCTTGCCGCAAAGAACGGCGAATGTCCACCGGCCACAGCCCGGCAAACCGGCTCTTGGAGGATTTTGCATGCGAATTTCTGCTCTTCCCCTGACCCTCGTTGCCGCGCTCGCCGCCGGCGCCGCCCATGCCGAAGGCGAAGGCCGCTACCGCATGGAGAAGACGGATACCGGCTTCGTGCGGCTCGATACCGCCTCGGGCGACCTTTCGCTCTGCCAGGAAAAGGACGGGCAGATCGTCTGCCGCATGGCGGCCGACGAGCGCGCGGCCTTCGAAAAGGAACTCGATCTCCTGACCAAACGCGTCGAAGCGCTGGAAAAAGCGGTTGCAACCGGCCAGTCAACCGCAAAACCTGCTCTACCATCGGATGAAGAGATTGACCGGACCATGAGCATCATGGAAAAGATGATGCAAAGGTTCATGGGGATCGTGAAAAACCTGGAGGACGGCAAGGAGGAGCCCGCCCCCGGGAAGGACGCGGTCCCGCAGAAGACCTGACGGAGCGTTTTGCCGGCTAAGCCGCGCCTGTTCCGTCGCAGGGTCCATCAACTCTTGGGAGGGAGCGCATGGCATCGGCACTTACGATCATCATTGCGGATGACCATCCGCTGTTCCGCGGCGCGCTGAAACAGGCGCTGACCGGAATGGCGGGCAATCCCGATATCGTTGAGGCGGGGGATTTCGAGGCAGCGCGCAAGGCTGCCGAAGCCTGTCCGGATGCCGACCTGTTGCTGCTCGATCTCGCCATGCCCGGCGTCAGCGGCCTGTCGGGCCTGATCGCGCTTCGGGCCGAGTTCCAGAGCCTGCCCGTCGTCATCGTTTCCGCCAGCGACGATCCCGCCACCATCCGCAGGGCACTGGACCTCGGCGCGTCCGGCTTCATTTCCAAATCCGCCTCCATCGACGATATCCGCGAAGGCATCGGCTCGGTGCTGTCAGGCAATGTCTATACGCCGGGCGGCTATGTACGCGCGCCCGAACAGGACGGCGAGGTGGCAGACCTCATCGCCCGCGTGCGCACGCTGACGCCGCAGCAGTCGCGCGTGCTGGCCATGCTGGCCGAAGGCCTGCTCAACAAGCAGATCGCCTATGAGCTCGGCGTATCCGAGGCGACCATCAAGGCCCATGTCTCGGCCATTCTGCTGAAGCTCAATGTCGACAGCCGCACCCAGGCGGTCATCCAGCTCGGCAAGATCGGCGCCGCGCAGGCTGCGGCCTGACGTCATTCCGCGGCCGCGCGCTCCACCGTTGAAAGCTGCGTAAGCCAGGCTCGCATCGAGGCGGGGCGGACGGGCTTGTTCTGCACGAGGATATTGTCGCGTTCCGCCTCGGCGCGCACATCCGGCGTACGGTCGGCGGTGACGAGCAGCGCCGGCACCTCGCGGCCAAGCGCCTTGCGCAGCCTCGCGATCGCCGCGATCCCGGTCCCGTCGTCGAGGTGATAGTCGGCGATCACGGCATCGAATCCGGCTGCGTCCTCCGCCACGATCGCTTCGACCGCCGCGACGGAATCCGCGAGCGTCACGGTGCAGCCCCAGCCGGATAGCAGCAGACGCATGCCATCGAGGATCCTGGGTTCGTTGTCGATGCACAGCACCCGCAGGCCCTTCAGCGGCTCTTCGCTCACCGGCGCGCGTGCGGAGTTTTCGGCCACGGGCCGGCTTGCCATGGCATCGATGGGCACACGGACCTTGAAGCTGGTGCCGCGGCCGGGCATCGACTGCAACTCGACGGGATGCGAGAGCACGCGCGAGATGCGATCCACGATGGAAAGCCCGAGCCCGAGGCCCGGCGCCGTGCGGGCGCCCTCGTCGAGGCGGGCGAATTCCTTGAAGACGGTGCGGAATTTCGATGCGGGAATGCCGATGCCGGAATCCAGCACCTGGATCACGGCATGCCCGCCCTTGCGCCGCACGCCGACGAGCACCTTGCCGGACTGGGTGTACTTGATGGCGTTGGACACGAGGTTCTGCACGACGCGGCGCAGCAGGTTGGGATCGGTGCGGATGGCGAGCGAACTCGGCAGCACCTTGAAGCGGAGGTCCTTGGCCCTCGCGATGGGAGCGAAATCGGTCTCGATGCGCTTCAGCAGGTCCTTGAGCAGGACCGTCTGCACCCGCGGCTTCATCGCTCCGGTATCGAGGCGCGAAATGTCGAGCACGGCGCCGAGGATCGCCTCCACCGATTCCAGCGAGGAATCGATGTTGTGGATCATCTCGCGGTTTTCCGTATCGCCCAGCCGCTCGACCAGCGAGGAGGAGTAGAGCCGGGCGGCATTCAGCGGCTGGAGGATGTCGTGGCCGGCCGCGGCGAAGAAGCGCGTCTTGCCGATATTGGCTTCCTCGGCGGCGGCGCGGGCCTCGGCCAGCGCCGTGTTGACACGGGTCAGCTCCGCCGTGCGCTCGGCGACGCGATGTTCCAGCGTCTCGTTGACCTGCTTGAGCGCGCGGTCGGCCGCCACCCGGTCGGTGATGTCGGTATAGGTGGAAACGAAGCCCTTTTCCGGCATGGCATTGGTGCGAACCTCCACGATGCGCTCGCCGCCGGCCAGCACCAGCGGGAAGGCCTCGTCGAAGGTCATGATGCGGGAAATCGCGGTTTCCCTGTCGTTCTCCGCGATATCGCCGCGCTCGACGAGGATCTCGACGATATCGGCGAGCGGGAAGCCGACCTGGCCGACATATTCCGGCAGGTCGAGCAACTGGCGGAAGCGCCGGTTCCAGACGGTGAGATTGCCGTCGCTGTCGAAGACGGCGATGCCCTGGTCCATCTGGCCAAGCGCGGTCTGGAGCATGTCCTGATTGTATTGCAGCGCCTCGCTGGCCTGGTCGAGCAGCCAGTCGGTGTCCGTCGGCGTGTCGTCGATGCGCTGGAGCACGAGCGAGAGCACGAGGCGGGCCGAGGACGAACCGATGGCGCTGCCGAGAAGCTGTTCGGAAAAATGCACGATGGCGGCATCCGCCGGCGCATTGTCCTCCAGCCACCGGCCGACCTGCCGCTCATAGGTGTGGAAGGAGCGCTGCATGCGCTCTTCGCCGAGATATTTGGCGATGGTGGTCTTGAGGTCGCGGACCGTGACCTTGGTGCGGCGGCCGCGGAAGGCGCGCTCCAGGCGGGGCTTGGAGCGGATGAAGGTGCCGGCCTGAAGACGCTCAAGCGATGTCGGATTGCGCGTCAGCGAGCCGATCACATAGGCGCCGACATTGACCATCATGGCGACCAGCGTGGCGTTGACCAGCGGATCCGCGGCCTCGCCGGTGAAGAGCGTGGTGCCGGGGAAGAGGAAGCCGAGGATGGTTTCGGCGACATAGGCGTTGTCGGCGACCCCGATGCTGGGCAGGAACAGCAGGTAGGCCCAGACCACGAGGCCGCAGATCATGCCCGCCATGGCGCCGCGTGCATTGGCATTGCGCCAGAACAGGCCGCCGAGCAGCGCGGGCGCGACCTGCGCCACCGCGGCGAAGGCCAGAAGCCCCATCGAGGCGAGCCCGGCGTTGGCGGTCGTCGCGCGATAATAGGCGTAGCCGAGCAGGATCACGAAGAAGATGGCGAGACGGCGGATGCGCAGCAGCATGCGCGACAGGTCGTCCTGCTGCTCGACGCCGCCGATGAGGTTGCGCCTCAGCACGACCGGGATGACGATGTCGTTCGACACCATGATGGACAGCGCCACCGAGGCGACGATGACCATGGCGGTGGCGGCCGAAAAGCCGCCGATGAAGGCGATCAGGGTCAGGAGCGGCTGGTCGAGCGCGAAGGGCAGGGTGAGAACGTAGAGATCGGCATCGCCCTGCCCGTTGAAGGTCAAGACGCCGCCGATCGCGACGGGCAGGACGAAGAGGTTGATGGCGATGAGGTAGAGCGGAAAGAGGATGCCCGCCGTGCGCAATTCCCCCATCGTGCGGTTTTCCACGACCGTGACGTGGAACTGGCGCGGCAGCATGACGATGGCGAAGGCCGACAGCACGATCAGCAGGATCCAGCGCGCGAGCGGCGTCTCGTAAGTCAGCGCCTGCATCACGGGCACGCTTTCGGACGCCCGCTGCCAGAGATCGCCGGGGCCGTCGAACATGAAGAAGATGACGTAGAAGCCGACCGAGGCCATGGCGATGAGCTTGACCACCGATTCCATGGAGATGGCGAGGATGAGCCCGTCCTGATGCTCGGTCGCATCCGTGTGGCGCGTGCCGAAGACGATGGCAAAGCAGGCGAGGAACAGCGAAACGACCAGCGGCAGGTCGATGAGGCCGCCGGAAGCGGCGATGCCGAAGCCGGTCGTGTCCACCATCGCGGCGACCGAGCTCGACACGGCCTTCAATTGCAGCGCGATATAGGGAATGTAGCCGATCAGCGAGATGAGTGCGACGACGGCGGCCACACCCGGGTTCTTGCCGTAGCGGGCGGCCACGAAATCGGCGATCGAGGTGAGGCGCTCGGACTTGGCGAGCGTCACGATGCGGCGCAGCAGCGGCATGCCGAGCGTGAACATCAGGATCGGGCCGATATAGATGCCGAGAAATTCAAGGCCATGCGTGGTGGCGAGGCCCACGCCGCCGAAATAGGTCCAGGAAGTGCAGTAGATCGCAAGGCTCAGCGCATAGACGAGCGGCCGGCCCTTCGACGCGCGTTCGGAGCGCCGGGCCTTGCTGTCGCCGTAACTTGCGACCGCGAAAAGCAGCAGCAGATAGGCGAGCGCGAGCGCGATGATCAGCGAGCCCGGCATGCTTCCTCCCGCAGTCCTTCGGCCTTTTGCCCGAGAATAGGCGAAAGCGGCAAGGAAGCAAATGATGCCTTGGGTGTAGACGCAAGGCTGCGCGAAGGCAGGCGGCAACGGCTGCCCGCGAAATGGCGGTGTGTAACCGTCAGGCGATTGACAGTTCGCAGTTCCATCGGAAGTAAAACTCAATTAGTTTCCTTGTCACTCGCAGCAAAAGGAGGCCCTCATGCTCAATGAGTTCAAGGAGTTTATCGCCCGCGGCAATGTGATGGACCTCGCCGTGGGTGTCATCATCGGCGCTGCCTTCAACAAGATCGTCGAATCCGTGGTCAACGACCTCGTCATGCCGATCGTCGGCGCGCTGACGGGGGGCGGTTTCGATTTCTCCAACTACTTCATCGCGCTGTCGGGCAATGTCACGGCGACGTCGCTGGCTGCGGCGCGTGAGCAGGGCGCCGTCTTCGCCTACGGCAACTTCATCACCGTGCTGATCAACTTCCTCATCCTCGCCTGGATCATCTTCCTGATGATCAAGGGCGTGAACCGCATGCGGGCATCGCTGGAAAAGGAAAAGGCCGCCGGCACGCCCGAGGCCGCGCCGCCGCCGGAAGACGTGCAGCTGCTCACCGAGATCCGCGATCTCCTGAAAAGCCAGAGCCGCCCGGTCGTCTGAGGCGATTTGCTTCGAGCATGAGAAAAGGCCCGGGAGACCGGGCCTTTTCGTTTGTCAGGCCGTCGCGCCGGCCGTCCTGGTCTGGTGGATTTCCACAAGGCTCGGACCCTTGCGGGCCGCGGCGCGCTCCAGTGCCTCCGGCAGGTCGCGGACATCCGCAAGCCGTTCCGAGGGTACGCCATAGGCCGTGCCGATGGCGATGAAGTCCGGCGCGGACGGCTTGACGCCCTCGGGCGTGATGCCGGCATCGATCATGTAGTTTTCGATTTCCTGATAGCCGTCATTGTTCCAGACGAGGAAGATGACGCGGGCATCGGCATCGACCGCGGAGCCGATTTCCGAAAGCGAGAATTGAAGCCCGCCGTCGCCGACAAGGCAGACGATCGGCGCGGCCGGGTCGGCGAGGGCGGCGCCCACTGCGGCGGGCGGCGCAAAGCCCAGCGCGCCGTAGCCGGTCGCGGCGTTGAACCAGCTGCGGGCGCGCGGCGCATCGCAATAGTAGTTGCCGGCATAGACGGCCTGGGTCGAGTCGCCGACGATGATCGCCCTGGGCAGCGTGCGCCAGATCGCGTCGATGACGCCGACTTCGGCCTGCATCTTCGCCGTCAGTTCGCCCCACGACCCCTTGCGGGCGGCTTCCGCGCGCTGGTTGCCGTTGCCGATCGGCTTGTGGCCCTCGAGGAAACCGAGCATGCCCGCAGCGGCCGTCTTGGCGCTGGAGAAGACGGAAAGGCCCATCTGCGGCGTGCGGGCGAGCTGGGCGGCGTCGATGTCGACGCGGATCAGCGACTTGAGCCGCGGAAAGCCGCCGTCGACATTGATGTCGTAATCGGTCGGGCCGAACTCTGTGCCGAAGGCGATGACCAGATCGGCATCCGACAGCAGGCGGCGCACGGCCTTGAGGCTGGGGCTGGCCGGCACGCGCAGCGGATGGCCGGCAAGCATGCCGCGCGCATTGACGGTGGTCACGACCGGCGCGCCGATGCGCTCTGCAAGGTCGCGGATCTCGTCTTCCGCGGTCACCGCGCCGCCGCCGGCCAGGATGACCGGGCGCGAGGCATTGGTGCAGAGGATCGCGGCGCGCTGCAGCGTTTCGGCGTCGGCACGCGGGCGTGTCGCGACCGCCGGCTTGAAGCTGCCGGTCTCGATGGGCTTTGCCATCACGTCCGTCGGGATCTCGATATGCACGGGGCCGGGACGGCCCGACAGGAGAACGGCGAAGGCACGCTCCACGACGAGCGGCAGGTCGGCGGGATTGAGCAGGGTGTGCGAATAGAGGGCGAGCGTCTTCATCATGCCGTGCTGGTCCGGCAGTTCATGCAGAAGCCCGCGCCCGTGGCCGAGCGAATCCCGCTTGTTGACGCCCGATATCACCAGCATGGGAACGGAATCCTGCCGCGCCTGCGCCATCGCCGTGATGGTGTTGGTGAGGCCCGGGCCGGTAATGACGAGCGCGACGCCCGGCTTGCCGGAGACCCGCGCATAGCCGTCCGCCATGAAGCCCGCGCCCTGTTCGTGGCGCGGCGTGATGTGGCGGATCTTCGACGCAGCGAGGCCGCGATAGAGCTCCACCGTATGCACGCCGGGAATGCCGAACACGACATCCACGCCATTGGCTTCGAGCAGGTCGACCAGAACTTCGCCGACAGTCTTGGTGGTCATGCGTAGCGCTCCTTCGGGCTTGTGGCGCGGGTGGCAAGCGCTGCGATGCGCGTGCAGGCCTCGTCTATATGTGTATCGGGGACGGTGAGGCTGAGGCGGATGAAACCCTTTGCCTCTTCGCCGAACGAAGAGCCCGGCATGACGGCGACATCCTCCTCGCGCAGCAGCGCCCAGGCGAATTCCTCGCCGCTGAGCCCGGTGCCGGAGACATCGACGACGATGAACATCCCAGCTTCCGGCGGCAGGGGCACGAGGCCCGGCGCGCGCGCGAGGGCCTCGGCGAAGCGGGCGGCGCGTGCCTTGTAGGTCTCGCGCATCGTGGCGGCGGTGCCGATGGGGTTGTCCAGCGCATGGGCGGTCATGTCGGCGATGAAGGGCTGCCCGCCGAATAGCATGGTCTCCGAAACCGACAGCAGGCGCGTGCAGAATTCCGCCGGGCCGATGGCCCAGCCGCTGCGGAAGCCGGGTGCTGCATGGGACTTCGAAATGGAGGAGACGACGATGGTGCGCTCGGCCAGATCCGGATTGTCGAAGGGCGAGGCAAAGGCGCCGCCGAAGATCAGCTGTTCATAGACTTCGTCGCAGACGATCCACAGTTCGTGCCTGCGGCAGACCGCGCCGATCTCGGCAATCTCGCTCGCCGTCAGCACCGCGCCGGTGGGATTGTGCGGCGTGTTGAGTAGCACCGCGCGGCATTGCGGCGTGATGGCGGCTTGGAGATCGGCGGCCTTCATGTGGAAGCCGTTTTCCGGGCGCAGCGGCACGGTGATTTGTGCTGCGCCGGTCGCGCGGATGACGCCTTCATAGGTCGCATAGAGCGGATCGCCGACGAGCACGGCGTCGCCGGCCTCGACAAGGCCCAGCATGACGGCGAAAAGTGCGGTCTGCGTGCCGGGAAAGCAGAGCACGTTCTCCTCCGTCACGCCGGCCCGGCGCTTGGCGTACTTGCGCACCAGCGCACTGACGACGGACGGCTCGCCGCGGCCGTTGGAGTAGCGGTAGCGGCCGGCATGCATGGCGCGCACCGCCTCTGCCAGAAGGGTCGCATCCGGCGGCACGTCCGGCTCGCCGATGGTCAGCTCGATGATCGGCCGGCCCTCGGCCTTCATGCGCCGTGCCTCCGCATGGATCGCCCATTTCTCGGAGCCGAGATTCGCGAGCCGGTCTGTGATGGATGCGTAGCGCATGGCTGTCCTCCGCATGGAATGATGAGTCTAGGATCGCGGCCCGGCATCGGCCGGTCTCAGCGGCAGCCCGAGCAGCGTTTCGATGGATGTCAGCGCGATCTCGACGAGCTCGCTTTCACCGAAGAGTTCGCCGGCAAGGCAGCACTCCAGCCAGAGGCCGTCGAGAAGGCCGTTGATGGCGATGGCCAGCCGGCGGCAGCGCTCCGGCGAGGCATCCACGTTGCGCTCCGCCAGAAAGTCCGCAAGCAGGGTTTCGAGCGCATCGCGGAAGCTCAGATAGCCTTCGCGATGGATTGCCGCCAGTTCCGGATCGACGCTGACCCGGCTGATGAACGAGGCCCAGAGCGAAAGGCTGCGGCTGTTGGCGACCGGTTCCGTCAGGTTGATGACGATGAAGTCGCGCAGCCTGGTTTCGGCGTCGCCGGTGACGCGCTCGGCCTTTTCGGTCAGCCGCGCGATGACGACGCGATAGGCTTCCTGAAGGATGTGCTCCTTCGACTGGAAATAGTGCCGGATCAGCCCGGCGGTGACGCCGGCCTTGATGGCGATCTGCCGGACCGTCGCGCCTTGCAGGCCGTATTCCGCGATGCAGTCGAGCGTCGCCTCGATCAGGTCGTGGCGGCGCTCGGCCTCGGGGGCGCGATGAAAGGTCCGGCGGGCCATGTCATCCTCTCGTTCTGGCTCTCGTTCTGGCTCTCGGGCCGGGCGGCGTCCACGGCGCGTCCGCCCGAATGCGCTGGCTGATCTGCTTCAGGCCGCCCGGCGCAGCACCGGCCGCGTCAGGCAGGTCGGCCCGCCTTCGCAGGCGATGCAGAGCGCGTCCGCCTCGAAGGTCTGGACGGTGCAGCCGGCGGCTTCCATCGCCGCCCTGGTGGCCGGGAAGCCGTCGACCATGATGACCTCGTAGGGCTTCGTCGGCAAGACGTTGAGCGACAGGCCGTTGCTGGCATGGAACTCGTCGGCCGGGGCTTCGATGAGCTGTATGCCGCGCTTCTTCAGGAGCTGGTAGAAGGCGGCGGGCAGGAGCGGCGCGAAGACGAGCGCGAGATTGTCGGCAAGCGGGCTCATCACGCTCATCAGGTGGAGGCACGCTTCTTCGCCCTGCCAGAGCGGGAGATCGTAGGCGAGAACGCTCACGCCATGCGGCGCGAGGATGCGCGTGATCTGGTCGATGCCCTCCTGGTTGGTGCGCACGCCGCGGCCGATGACGAGCGTCTTCGCATCGAGCCAGATGCAATCGCCGCCCTCGACGGTGCCGTCGCCCGTGATACGGCCGAGGATCGGAATCTGCCGCTCGGCATAGGCCTTTTCGTGCAGCGCGGTTTCGGCGACACGCAGCGGCTTGCCCATGCGCAGCAGAACGGCGCCGTGATCCGACATCAGCGACGGGTCATGCGTGAACATCGCGTCGGCGAGGCCGTCGCCATCGTCCTCCAGCCAGATGATTTCGGCGCCGGATTGTTCCACCATCTCCGCGAAGGCCGAATATTGTGCGACCGCGCGCTCGCCATCGAAGGTCGGCCCGTAATGCCATTTGGCCGGATCGGCAGCGCGCAGGCTTGCGCCGGGGCGGCGCATGAGAACGCGCTGAAGAGGGGCAGACATTTCCTGCGAACCGAAGGCGGTCATTCAATACTCCTGGCGGAAACGGGATCGATGGACGGGCGCCGGAATAAAAGTCGGCGTGACGATTATTATACGCTTGAACAATTTCTTAACAAGTGCCACGATGACTTTAACAAAGGAAACGACGGGCCGAAGATGCCCGCGGGAACGTTGAAAAACAGGGGAATTTGGCATGAGTCATGCATCGACTTTCCGTGCGCGCGAGGCAGACGCACGATGATGGAGCGTGCCGAGGCAATCGCGGTCAGGGACCTGCACAAACGCTTCGGACCGCTCGAGGTTCTCAAGGGCGTATCGCTCACGGCGCATGAGGGCGACGTCATCGCCATCATCGGCGGCTCGGGCTCGGGCAAGTCGACCCTGCTGCGCTGCATCAACATGCTGGAACTGCCGAGCGCCGGTTCGGTCACCATCCACGGCGAAACCATCGCCATGAAGAAGGACGGCCATGGCGGGCAGCTGCCGTCCGACCGCAAGCAGGTGCAGCGCATCCGCTCCCGCCTCGGCATGGTGTTCCAGAGCTTCAATCTGTGGCAGCACATGACGATCCTCGAAAACGTCATCGAGGCGCCGGTGCATGTGCTCGGTGTGCGCAAGGACGAGGCGGTCGACCGCGCCGAAACGCTGCTGCGGCGCGTCGGCCTTCACGAGAAGCGCGATGCCTATCCCGCCTTCCTCTCGGGTGGCCAGCAGCAGCGCGCGGCGATCGCCCGCGCGCTCGCCATCCAGCCCCATGTCATGCTGTTCGACGAACCCACCTCCGCGCTCGACCCGGAACTGGTGGGCGAAGTGCTTTCCGTCATCGGCGATCTCGCCAAGGAAAAGCGCACGATGATCCTCGTCACGCATGAAATGAAATTCGCCCGCAACGTCGCGAGCCATGTCGTTTTCCTGGCCAATGGCGTCATCGAGGAACAGGGTCCGCCGGACGAACTGTTCGGATCGCCGAAATCGGAACGGCTGAAGAAATTCATCAGCTCCATCCACTGAAAATCACAAGACCAACAGAGGGAAGATCATGAAGAATGCCTTGAAGACAATCGCCCTTGCTGCCGCCATCGGTATCGCCGCCGTTTCGGGCGCTGCGGCCCAGCAGGTCCGTGTCGGCTTCGCCGCCGAGCCCTATCCGCCCTTCACCTCGCCGGATGCTTCCGGCAACTGGGAAGGCTGGGAAGTCGACTTCATGAAGGCGATCTGCACCGAAGCAAAGCTTGATTGCGTGATCACGCCCGTTGCCTGGGACGGCATCATCCCGGCGCTGACCTCCAACAAGATCGACATGATCATCGGCTCGATGTCGATCACCGCCGAACGCCTCCAGACGATCGATTTCTCCGACAAGTATTACAACACCCCGACGGCCGTCATCGGCCCGAAGAGCGAAAGCTTCGAAGCGACCCCGGAAGGCCTGAAGGGCAAGACCATCGGCGTGCAGGTCGCCACCATCCACCAGGTCTACGCCAACAAGTATTTCGGCGAGAACGGCGCGACGGTGAAGGAATACCAGACGCAGGACGAGGCCAACAACGACCTCGCCGCCGGCCGCATCGATGCGGTGCAGGCCGATTCCATCGCGCTGTCCGCCTTCCTCAAATCCGAGCAGGGCGCTGCCTGCTGCGACCTGAAGGGCAACGTCAAGGACGACCCTGAAATCCTCGGGCTGGGCGTCGGCGTCGGCCTGCGCAAGGGCGAGACAGAGCTAAAGGAAAAGATCAACGCCGCGATCAAGGCCATCCGTGCCAACGGCACCTATGACGAGATCACCAAGAAGTACTTCGATTTCGACGTTTACGGGGGCTGATCGGGTTTTGACGACCACCGCGGCGGTGCCGGTCACCGCCGCGCTTCCTTCCCGAATGGATACGAGACCCCATGGCCGATGCCGGATCGCTGATCAACTGGAGCCTGCTTGCGCTTGACCCGCCCGGCTGGGGCGGCGTGCTTCTGGGAGGTCTGTGGCAATCCGTGCAGATCGCCATCGGCGGCTATGCGCTCGGGCTGGTGCTCGGCACGGGCGGCGCGATGGGCAAGCTCTACGGCGGCCCCGTCACAAAGGACCTGCTGGAGGTCTACACCACGCTGGTGCGCGCGGTGCCGGAGCTCGTGCTGATCCTTATTCTCTACTACGCCGGCACGGATGTGCTGAACCGGTTGTCGAGCGCCGCCGGCTGGGGGCCCGTCGATATCAGCGGCCTTGCTGCCGGCATCTTCGTGATCGGCGTCGTGCAGGGCGCCTATTCGACGGAGGTGCTGCGCGGTGCCATCAAGGCGGTGCCGGCCGGGCAGATCGAGGCCGCGCGCGCCTACGGCATGTCGCCCTTGCAGATTATGCGGCGCATCACGCTGCCGGCCATGTTGCCGCACGCCATTCCCGGCCTGTCGAACCTCTGGCTGATCGCCACCAAGGATACCGCACTTCTGGCCGTCGTCGGGTTCAGTGAGTTGACGCTGGTGACCCGTCAGGCGGCGGGCAGCACCAAGGCCTACCTGCTCTTCTTCTGCGCGGCAGGGGCGCTCTATCTGATGATCACGCTGGTTTCGAACGTGCTGATCGGCTTCATCGAGCGCCATTACCGGCGCGGCATGCCGGAGACCGTGCGATGAGCGATCCGACCGTCGCCGCCATGGCGCTGACCGAACTGCCGACCAGGCAGAGCTTCTTCAAGCCGCACCGCATCGTGCTGATGGCGATCGCCGCCGTGCTCGTCTTCTGCATCGTCTGGTTCATGCGCTGGGACTGGGTGCCGAAATATTCCGGCCGTCTCGTCCATGGCGTCGGCGTCACGCTCATGCTGCTGTTCGTGACATCGATCTTCGGTTTCCTGCTCGCGGTACCGATCGGCCTTGTGCAGGTCACTGGGCCGTGGCCGCTGAAGATGCTCGCGAAGGGGTTCTGCACCATCGTGCGCGGCACGCCGCTGCTGCTGCAACTGTGGCTGCTCTATTACGGTCTCGGCTCGCTCTTCCCGCAGTTTCCGGAAATCCGCAATTCCTTCCTCTGGCCCTATCTGCGCGAGGCATGGCCCTATGGGGTGGCCGCCCTCACCATCTCCTTTGCCGCCTATGAGGGCGAGGTGATGCGCGGCGCCTTTGCCGGCGTGCCGCCCGGCGAACTGGAAGCCGCGCGCGCCTATGGCATGAGCCCCTTTACCGTCTTCCGCCGCATCTGGCTGCCGCGCGCCATCCATCGCGCCTTGCCGACGCTGAACGGTGAGACGGTGCTGCAATTGAAGGCGACACCGCTCGTTGCAACGATCACCGTGATCGACGTCTACGCCGTCGTCTCCAAGGTGCGGCAGGAGACCTACATCACCTACGAGCCGCTGCTTCTCCTGGCGCTCATCTATCTCTGCCTGACCGCGCTTCTCGTGGTGGGCTTTCGCTATTTCGAAAGCAGGATCCCGACACGGGGCGCCTGATGCCGGTGAAGACATGACCATCCACACGACGCTCATCAACAACATGCCCGAAATGGTGGCCATTCGCCGCGACCTGCACGAGCATCCCGAACTCGGCCTGGAGGAGGTGCGTACGTCCGACGTCATCGCGCGCCATCTCGAAAGCTACGGCTACACGGTGTCGCGCGGCCTGGCCCGCACGGGCCTCGTGGCGACGCTCACCAATGGTACGAGCCGCAAATCCATCGGCATTCGCGCCGATATCGACGCGCTGCCGATCCTGGAGGAAACCGGCCTTCCCTATGCCAGCAAGACGCCGGGCCGGATGCATGCCTGCGGGCACGACGGCCACACGGCCATGTTGCTCGGCGCGGCGAAGGCCATTGCCGAGCGGCGCAATTTCGACGGCACCGTGCATCTAATCTTCCAGCCGGCAGAGGAGAATTTCGGCGGCGCGAAGATCATGGTGGAAGAGGGGCTGTTCGACCGCTTCCCCTGCGACGCGGTCTTTGCGCTTCACAACGAGCCCGGCCTTCCCTTCGGCCAGTTCGCGCTGCGCGAAGGCCCGATCATGGCGGCGGTGGACGAGGCGCGCATCACCGTCAACGGGCGCGGCGGCCATGGCGCGGAACCGCAGGAGACGCTCGACCCCATCGTCTGCGGCGCTTCCATCGTCATGGCGCTCCAGACCATCGTGTCGCGCAACATCCACCCGATCGATCCGACGGTGGTGACGGTCGGTTCGTTCCATTCGGGTTCGGCAAGCAACATCATTCCCAGCCGCGCCGAGATCGTGGTCGGCGTCCGCTCCTTCGATGCCGATGTGCGCAATGCGCTGGAGCGCCGCATCCGCCTCGTCGCCGGTGGGCAGGCGGAAAGCTACGGAATGACGGCGACGGTGGATTACCAGCGCTTCTACGATGCGACCATCAACCACAAGGCGGAGACGGATCTGGTGCGGGACCTTGCCATCCGCTTTGCCGGCGCCAACAAGGTCGTCGATCTCGAGCGACCCTTCATGGGCAGCGAGGATTTCGCCTATATGCTGAAGGAACGCCCGGGCACCTATTTCTTCCTCGGCGGCAAGAGCGGCGAGAACGACCATTCGCTCCACCATCCCGCCTATAACTTCAACGACGACCTGCTCCCCGTCGGCGCCGCCTTCTGGACCGAACTCGCGGAGCATTATCTTCGCCCGGCGTGATCAGGTAATCCCCGGCCGATCGGCCCGAAACGTTCGTGGCGTCTTACGGAAACATCAGGAGCTTCGTGCGTTTGAAGGAAGGGTTCGTGGCGGTGCGAAATGCCGCACGCGTGTGATTGTCGCGGTGCGGCAATGCGGGCAGGCGGGCGGAATTGACCTTTGCCAGGCAGGGGAACATCCTTGAAGAGACGCAGCGCCCGAAGCGTTGCGACGTCTTCAGAAAGGCCGGCCCGATGTTCGAATCCCTGGACGCAACGCTGCTTGCACGGTTTCAGTTTGCCTTCACGGTGTCCTTCCACATCATCTTCCCGGCGTTCTCCATCGGGCTTGCCAGCTACCTGGCCGTGCTGGAGGGGTTGTGGCTCTGGACGAAGGACGAGGTCTATTTCGCGCTCTTCAATTTCTGGAAGACGATCTTTGCGCTCGCCTTCGGCATGGGCGTCGTGTCCGGCATCGTCATGTCCTATCAGTTCGGTACGAACTGGAGCGTCTTCTCCGACAAGGCCGGCCCCGTCATCGGGCCGCTGATGGGCTATGAGGTGCTGACCGCCTTCTTCCTGGAGGCGGGCTTCCTCGGCATCATGCTGTTCGGGCTCAATCGCGTCGGTCCGAAGCTGCATTTCTTCGCCACGCTCATGGTCGCCGTCGGCACGCTGATCTCGGCGACATGGATTCTCGCGGCCAATTCCTGGATGCAGACGCCCGCGGGTTTCTCCGTCAACGATGCCGGCCAGTTCGTGCCCGTCGACTGGTGGGCGGTGATCTTCAATCCTTCCTTCCCCTACCGGCTGGTGCACATGGTGCTGGCCGCCTACCTGACGACCGCCTTCGTGGTCGGCGGCGTCGGCGCCTTTCACCTGCTGCGCGGCGATGCGCCCAAGCGCGCCCGCAAGATGTTCTCCATGGCCATGTGGATGGCGGCGATCGTCGCGCCGATCCAGATCTTTGCCGGCGACATGCACGGCCTCAACACGCTCGAGCACCAGCCCGCCAAGGTCATGGCGATGGAAGGGCATTACCAGAGCCATCCCGACGGCGCGCCGCTCATCCTGTTCGGCATTCCGAATTCCGCCGAGCAGCGGGTGGATTACGCCGTCGAAATCCCCAAACTTTCGAGCCTCATTCTCAAGCATGACCTGAACGCGCCGCTCGCCGGCCTCGATACGGTGCCGCGCGAGCTTCACCCGCCCGTCGGCATCGTTTTCTGGGCCTTCCGGATCATGGTGGGGATCGGCTTTGCCATGCTCGGCCTCGGCCTGTGGTCGCTATGGTGTCGCTGGCGCGGCACGCTCGGCGAGAACAGATGGCTGCACCGCGCCGCCGTCGTGATGGGACCGGCCGGCTTCGTCGCCGTGCTCGCCGGCTGGGTGACGACCGAGGTCGGCCGGCAGCCCTACACCGTCTATGGCCATCTGCTGACCTCGCAATCGGTGGCGCCCATCGCGGCACCCGCGGTCGCGACATCGCTGATCGCCTTCATCGTGGTCTATTTCCTGATCTTCGGTGCCGGCACCTTCTACATCCTGCGCCTGATGGGCCGCCTGCCGCGCGATCCGATGCCAGACCTCGGGGAGGGGCCGATACGCTCCGCCGGCATCACGCCGGCCCCTGCCATTGCCACCAAACCCGGGAGCCAGCACCATGGCGCTTGACCTTCCCTTCCTCTGGGCGGCGATCATCGCCTTCGCGGTGCTTGCCTATGTCATTCTCGACGGTTTCGACCTCGGGGTCGGCATCCTGTTTCCCTTCTTCAAGGAAAAGCATGACCGCGATGTCATGATGAACTCGGTCGCGCCCGTGTGGGATGGCAACGAGACGTGGCTCGTGCTGGGCGGGGGCGGGCTGATGGCGGTCTTTCCGCTGGCCTATGCCACCATCCTGCCGGCGCTCTACATGCCGCTCATCCTCATGCTGCTCGGTCTCATATTCCGGGGCGTCGCCTTCGAATACCGCTGGCGCACGCGGCGCGGCGAATTCCTGTGGGACTTCGCTTTTGCCGGCGGCTCGATGGTTGCCTCGTTCACGCAAGGGGTGGCGCTCGGGGCGCTGGTGCAGGGCATCGAGGTCGAGAACCGCGCCTATGCCGGCGGCTGGTGGGACTGGCTGACACCGTTCTCCATCGCGACGGGTCTGGCGCTGCTTGTCGGTTATGCGCTGCTGGGCGCCACCTGGCTGGTGATGAAGACGAGCGGCGATCTCGCCGCCCGCGCCCGCCATTATGCCATGCGGGCGGGCATCGGCACGCTCGCCGCCATGGGCATCTTCAGCCTCTGGACGCCGTTTACCGAGCCGCTCTACTTCGAGCGGTGGTTCGGCTGGCCGACCGTCATCTTCAGCGTGCTCGTGCCGGCACTCGTGCTAGGATGTTTCGCGCTGCTCGTCTACGGCCTGAAGACCCGGCACGATGCCTGGCCGTTCGTCGCGGCGCTCGGTCTCTTCGTGCTCGGCTTCGCCGGCATCGGCATAAGCTTCTATCCCTATATCGTGCCGGCCTCGCTGACGATCTGGGAGGCGGCGGCACCGCATGAGAGCCTTGCCTTCCTCATCGTCGGCGCGCTGGTGCTCGTGCCGATGATCCTCTGCTACACCGTTTATGCCTACTGGGTGTTCCGCGGAAAGGTCGATCCGGAGGAGGGCTATCATTGATGGCGGAACGCTCTCTCGGCCGCAAACTGCTGTGGTTCGTGGCGCTGTGGATGGCCGGCGTCCTGACGGTCACCGCCGTCGGTTTCGTCATCAAGCTGGCGATCGGAACCTGAGCTCACGTAACGTCAATTGCTCCAGCCTGACGCCAGCTTGCCGCTTTAGGTTCCGCGTCGGCCAGCATGCAGGCCCGCCAGCAGAAGACAGGACCGCACCCTCCTTCCGCTCACGCCCCGGGCCTGCATGTGGCCTTGTGTCCCGTCGCCGACAGATGCCTTTCCCCCCAAACATTCCTCTGCTATCCGGGTGCTCATGAAGGAGACCGGAATGGTGAAGACTGCGGCAGACTGCACGACGATGGCGGAAATCCGGGAAAACATCGATCGGGTCGACCAAGCCCTGATGGCGCTTTTCGAGGAACGCTGGAGCTTCATCCGCCGTGCTGCGCAGATCAAGGCGGGCCTTGGCATTCCCGCCGATGTCCCGGCGCGCGTGAAGGAAGTGCGCGACAATGCCAACCGCAACGCGCAGGCCCATGGCCTCGACGGCGATTTCTACGAGGAGATCTGGGCGCAGCTCATCGAGCACGCCATCGCCTATGAGAAGACGCAGCTCGGCGAGGGCTGAAGTGCCGCGGGTCAGCGCTGGTTGCGCTTGCCCAGATGGTCTTCCCATTCCAGCGCGGTCCGCACGATGAAGGGCAGGTCGTCATATTGCGGCGTCCAGCCGAGCTCCTTCATCGCGACCGAAGGATTGGCGACGATCAGAACCGCGTCGCCCGGGCGGCGGCCGGCGATGCGGACCGGAAAATCCTTGCCGGAGACGGCTTTCACCTGCTCCAGCACCTCCAGCACGGAGAAGCCGCGCCCGTAGCCGCAATTGGCGACGATCGAGCCGCCGCCGGCGCGCATGCGCTGCAGGGCCTTCAGATGCGCATTGGCAAGATCGGAGACGTGGATATAGTCGCGGATGCAGGTGCCGTCGGGGGTCGGGTAGTCCGTACCGTAGACATCCATGCCGTTGCGCTTGCCGAGTGCGGCTTCGCTCGCCACCTTGATGAGATGCGTCGCGCCCGCCGTCGACTGGCCGGTGCGGCCACGCGGATCGGCGCCGGCCACGTTGAAGTAGCGCAGCGCCGTATAGGTGAAGTCATGGGCGGCGGCGGTGTCGCGCAGCATGATCTCCGTCATCAGCTTGGAGGAGCCGTAGGGCGATTCCGGGCGCAGGGCCGCACTTTCAAGCACGGGTTCGGTGCCATCGGGCGTGCCATAGACGGCGGCCGTGGACGAAAAGACGAAATAGGGCACCTTCGCCGCCACGGCGGCGGCGATCAAGGCGCGTGACTTGACGGTGTTGTTCTCGTAGTAGGAGAGCGGATCGGCGACCGATTCCGGCACGATGATCGAGCCGGCGAAGTGGATGATGGCGTCGATACTGTTTTCGGCGAAGATCGTGGCAAGCAGCGCAGCATCGGCGATATCGCCCTCGTAGAACCGCGCCTCGGGCGCCACCGCCCAGCGGAAGCCCGTGGACAGGCGGTCCAGCACCACGACGTCTTCCCCGGCATCCACCAGCGCCCAGACCATATGGCTGCCGATATAGCCCGCGCCCCCTGTGACAAGAACCGCCATGGAAAATCTCCGAATCGCCTGAATTTCAGGCATATCACTCTGCCTGCCCGGAAGACGCAACCGCTTATTGTGCGGTGCCGGCACACCAATATGAGGGATGCAGCATGTCCGATCGCTTCATCGTGCTGTCCGGCTGCTCCGGCGGCGGAAAATCGACCCTGCTCGACGAATTGCGCCGACGCGGCCATGCCACGGTCGAGGAGCCCGGCCGCCGGATCGTGCAGGCGGAACTGGCGGCGGGCGGCAGCGCCCTGCCGTGGCGCGACATGGCCGCCTTTGCCCGCCGTGCCATCGATCTCGCGCTGGCGGACCGGGCCCGCATGCAGGACCATCCCGGCCTCGTCTTCTTCGACCGCGGGCTCATCGATGCGGCCTGCGCGCTGGCGGCCCATGGCGGCGAGCGGGTTCTGGACAGCCTGGCCGCCGCCCACCGCTATCATCGCAAGGTGTTCCTCACGCCGCCATGGCCGGAAATCTATGCCGGGGATGCGGAACGCCGGCACGGCTTCGATGCCGCGCTGGCGGACCGGGCCCGCATGCAGGACCATCCCGGCCTCGTCTTCTTCGACCGCGGGCTCATCGATGCGGCCTGCGCGCTGGCGGCCCATGGCGGCGAGCGGGTTCTGGACAGCCTGGCCGCCGCCCACCGCTATCATCGCAAGGTGTTCCTCACGCCGCCATGGCCGGAAATCTATGCCGGGGATGCGGAACGCCGGCACGGCTTCGATGCCGCGCTGGAGGAATATGCGCAGCTGGAGCAGGCCTATCCGCGCCTCGGATACGAAACGGTCGTGCTGCCGAAGGTTTCGGTGGAGGCGCGGGCGGATTTCGTGCTTGCCCGGCTGTGAGAGCCGTCAGCGTGCCGCGATGTACCGTGCCAGCCGGTCGGCCGCTTCGAGGATGTCTTTGGGGTCGCGCAGGAAGCAGGCGCGCATGAACAATTCGCCGCCCGGCCCGAAGGCAGTGCCCGGGGCGAGGCCGACATTGGTGCGGTCGACGATATCGAGGGCGGCACGCCGCGAATCCGTGACGCCGTCGATCTTCAGGAAGGCATAGAGCGCCCCGTCGGGCTTCAGCGTTTCCACCCGGTTGGTCGCGATCAGCGCGTCGCAGAAGACGTCGCGGTTCTTCGCCGCCTTGTCGATATTGGCCTGCACGAAGGCATCGCCCTCGTCGAGCGCGGTAATGGCGCCCTGCTGCAGGAATTGCGGCACGCCCGAGGTGGAATACTGGACGAGGTTCTCGATGACCTGGCCCATTTCCGGCGGCGCGACGATCCAGCCGACGCGCCAGCCGGTCATCGACCAGTTCTTCGAGAAGGAGTTGACGAAGATGACGCGGTCGCCCTCTTCCATCACGTCGAGGAAGGACGGCGCGCGGCCGCCGGCATAGTGGTAGAGCGCGTAGATCTCGTCGGCCATGATCCACAGGCCATGGCGGCGGGCCATCGCAAGCAGGTCCGAAAGGTCCTCGCGCGTCGCGGTCCAGCCGGTCGGATTGGATGGCGTATTGATGAAGAGCACGCGGGTCTTCGGCGTGATGGCGGCCTCCACGCGGGCCAGATCGATCTGCCAGCGGCCGTTTGCGAAATCGAGCGGCACCGCGATAGGATTGGCGCCGGAAAGCTCGGCCGCCGCCGCGAAGTTCGGCCAGGCCGGCGTGAGATAGACCATGTCGTCGCCGGGAGAGACCAGCGCTTCGATGGCGAGCTTGATGGCCTGCATGCCGGAGCCGACGACATAGAAGTGCTCGGCCGGCAGCGAGATGCCGAAGCGCCGGGCATAGTAGCGCGACAGCGCTGCCCTGAGCTCGGGAATGCCGCGCTGCCAGGTGTAGAAGGTCTCGCCGCGCATCAGGGCATCGGAGGCCGCGCGGGCAATGAAATCCGGCGTCGGCAGGTCCCCTTCGCCCACCCAGAGCGGGATCAGCCCCTCGCGGCCGCGCGCATAATTCACGACTTCGACGATGCCGCTCTCCGGCGCACGAAGCGAACGGGGGCTGAGGCTTTCGGCGATGGTCATGCAAATCTCTCCGGAAAATCGCGACAAGACGTGCCCGTCGGGCGGGGTCACCAAGCTCTAACCGGTTTTGCAGGACCATTCACGCGCGTTTCTTTGACACATGCATCGAATTCGGTGATGGGACGACGCGCGGGGCAGGGTCCATCCGCCATGACAGCAGACATGAAAAAAGCGAGGGTGGCCCCTCGCTTCCTCATCCCGGCCGGGCCGGGGAAGTGCTTCGCGCAGTGCCAGTACATCCGTGGTCACGGCGTTGCGAAACACGACTTTCGTGTCTGACGGCAGGTCTATCGGCTCGCTGTAACAGCGGTATGACAGGGTCCGGTCCGTCGGTGATATGAAGTCTGTGCCTATATGGTTAACAAAAGGTTAAAATTCCAGGCCGTGAAAAAATTCGTCTTTCGGGGCGATGGAAGTGGACACGCCAAACGTCTTCCTCGTGGTCTCAGTGCGAGCTGTGGGTGATTACCCCCGATGTCGTCGTCTTTCGATTGACAAGCCGGGGCACGCTCCACGACAGTGGCGGCAGCGAGACGGGCAGCGGTAGGAGGACTTGATGTCTATGCGCGCAATCTTCGGTTTCTCGGCACTTCTTTTCTCCGCCGTAGCGTCACCACTCATCCCGGCCCATGCCGCGGAAACACGCACCGTCGTGACGACGGAAAACAGCGATTACTTCGGCTTCGACCTGCGCACCGTGCAGGATGTGACGCTGGACCAGTGCAAGACGGCTTGCGTCGACGACCTGTCCTGCCGCGCCTTCACCTACAATCCCAAGGTGAAGTGGTGCTTCATGAAGAGCGATTTCAATCAGCTCAACCACTTCCAGGGCGCCATTGCCGGCAAGATCGTCAAGGCCGACGATGCCGCCGATATCGGCGCGCCGCCGGCCCTTGCCTTCATCAGCGAATATATGGCGGCCGATGCCCGCGCGTTCCGCGACAATCTCGCGCTCGCAAGCGGGCAGGAAGGGCAGGGTGCCGAAAGCCTGGCCTCGCTCGGCCGCATCGAGACCGCGTCGAGCCGTTTCGACGAGGCGCTGGCCGCCTATAAGGGCGCGCTGTCGCTTGCCCCCGATGATTTCTTCCTGTGGATCGAAACCGCCGAATCCATGGGCCGCGCCAACAACAACAGCTACCTCGCGGGGCAGGGCGCACTTGCGGCGATCAACGCCTACCAGCTCTCGCGCACGACGGAGACGCGCGCCCGGGCGCTCGCCGTGCTCGCCGATACGCTCGACAAGTCCGGCAGCTACCGCGCCGGCATCAACGCCTACAAGGCGAGCCTCGACCTGAAGGACGACGTGGCGATCCGCTCGGCCTATCTCGGCCTGCGCGCGCGCCAGGGCTTCCGCGTGGTCAACCACACGATCGATTCCGACAGCGCGACACCGCGCGCCTGCGTCGAGTTCTCCGAACCGCTGGTCAAGTCCGGCGCGGACTATGCCTCCTTCGTCACGCTCGACGGCGCGGCACCCAAGGCCGTCGAAGCCAAGGACCGGCAGATCTGCATCGAGGGCCTCACGCACGGCCAGCGCTACAAGATCGCGTTCCGCCCGGGCCTGCCGTCCGCCGTGGACGAGCCGCTGGCCGCGGCCGTCGATCTCGACATCTACGTGCAGGACCGCGCCGCCATGGTGCGCTTCACCGGCGACGGCTTCGTGCTGCCGGGCAGCGTGCGCCGCGGCATTCCGATCGTTTCGGTCAACACCGACAGCGCCGACCTGAAGCTCTACCGCGTCGGTGACCGCGCCATTGCCGGCCTGCTCGCCGAAAGCCGCTTCCTGACCCAGCTCGACGGCTATTCCGCCAGCAATATCGAGAGCCAGAGCGGCGAACTCGTCTGGCAGGGCAAGATCGATATCTCGCCGGAGCTCAACAAGGACGTCGTCACCAGCTTCCCGGTCGACGAGGCGCTGCCAAAGCGCAAGCCGGGCGTCTACGTGCTGACCGCCGCGGCCTCCAACGGCCGCAGCAACGAATGGGATGCGAAGGCCACCCAGTGGTTCGTCATTTCCGATGTCGGCCTGACGACCTATGCCGGCACCGACGGCCTCAACGTCTTCGCCCGCTCGCTCGACAGTGCAGGCCCGCTGGAAGGCGTCGAACTGCAACTGATCGCCAAGAACAACGAGATCCTCGGCACCGCAACCACGGACAGTAACGGTCGCGCCACCTTCACCGCCGGCCTGATGCGCGGCACGGCGGCCAACACGCCGGCCGTCATCTTCGCCAGGAAGGGTGAGGACGACTTCGTGTTCCTCGACATGACGCGCGCCGGCTTCGACCTGTCGGACCGTGGTGTGACCGGCCGCCCCGCTCCGGGCGCCATCGACGTGCTGGCCTGGACAGAGCGCGGCATCTATCGTGCCGGCGAGACGGTGCACGCCTCCGCGCTTGCCCGCGATATCGAGGCGAATGCCGTCGAGAAACTGCCGCTGACCTTCGTCTTCAGCCGTCCGGACGGGGTGGAAGACCGCCGCATGGTCTCCGACGGCGCGGCTCTCGGTGGCCATGCCATCGATCTGGCGCTCCAGGCCAACAGCATGCGCGGCACCTGGACCATGCAGGTCTTCACCGACCCCAAGGGCACGGCCATTGCCGAAAAGCAGTTCCTCGTCGACGACTTCGTGCCCGACCGTATCGAGTTCGACATGACGAGCGAGGCCAAGGAAATCGAGGCCGGCGTCGCCGCGCCCGTCTCCGTCGAAGGCCGTTACCTCTATGGCGCGCCCGGCGCGGGCCTGGAAATCGAGGGCGATGTCGCGCTGAAGCCGACCCGCGAGGACCCGGCCTATCCCGGCTATGTCTTCGGCCTTGCGGATGAAGAGGCGATCGAGGAAAGCCGCATTCCGCTCGAAGGGCTCGGCGTGCTCGACGAGGCGGGCAAGACGACGTTCGACGTGCTCGTCAACGACCTGCCCTCGACCACCCAGCGCCTTGAAGCCCTCGTGACGCTGCGCATGAACGAAGCCGGCGGCCGCGCCGTCGAGCGCAGCCTCAGCCTGCCGGTCAAGGCGTCCGGCCCGATGATCGGCGTGAAGCCGGAATTCCAGGGCGAGCTTTCGGAAAACAGCGTCGCGAACTTCACCGTCGTGGCGGTGACGCCGGATGGCGCCCGCGAAGCGATGCAGGGCCTGCCCTGGAAGCTGCTGTCCGTCGAACGGGATTACCAGTGGTACCGCGATGGCAGCTCGTGGCGCTACGAGCCCGTTCTGTCGACGAAGCAGATCGCCAACGGCACGCTCGATGTCGCTGCCGACGGCGGCAAGATTTCCGTGCCGGTCACCTGGGGCCGCTATCGCCTGGAAGTCGAAAGCCCCGAGCCGGATGGCCCGGCAACGAGCGTGGAATTCGATGCCGGCTGGTATGTCGCCGCCACGTCGACGGAAACGCCCGATGCGCTGGAAATCTCGCTCGACAAGGAAAATTATGCGGTCGGCGACACGGCCAAGCTGAAAGTCTCGCCGCGCCATGCCGGCCAGCTTCTCATCACCGTGGGGGCCGAAAGCCTGATTTCCACCCAGACCGCGGAAATCGGCGCCGAGGGCGGCGAGGTGGACATCCCCGTCACCGAGGCGTGGGGGGCCGGCTCCTACATCACCGCAACGCTCTTCCGTCCGGGCTCCGACCAGGAAAGCCGCATGCCGATGCGCGCCATCGGCGTCACCTGGCTGAAGGTCGATCCGGCGGATCGCAAGCTCGACGTCTCGCTCGACGTGCCGGAAAAGACGCTGCCGCGCCAGCCGCTCGACATTTCGCTGAAGGTCGCCGGTGCCGGTGCGGATGAAGAGGCCTATGTCACGGTCGCAGCCGTCGATGTCGGAATCCTCAACCTTACGCGCTACGAAGCGCCCGATCCGGCCGGCTGGTATTTCGGCCAGCGCCGCCTTGGCATGGAAATCCGCGACCTCTATGGCCGCCTGATCGACGGTTCGCTCGGCGCCACCGGCCGCCTGCGCACCGGCGGCGACGGCGGCGAGGGCGCCCTTCAGGGCAACCCGCCGACGGAAAAGCTCGTGGCCTTCTTCGCAGGCCCCGTAAAGCTCGCTGCCGACGGTAACGTCAAGGTCAGCTTCGACATTCCGCAGTTCAACGGCACGGCCCGCATCATGGCCGTCGCCTGGACGAAGACCGGTGTCGGCAGCGCGTCCAAGGACGTCGTCATCCGCGATCCGATCGTGGTGACGGCGAGTCTGCCGAAGTTCCTCGCACCCGGAGACCGTTCCGACCTGAGGCTCGATATCGTCAACACCGATGCGCCGGCCGGCGACTACAAGGTCGCGATCACGCACAACGCCTCCGTCATGGTCGAGCAGACCGGTGCGGGCCAGACGTTGACGCTGGAACCCGGCGCCAAGTCCGCGCTCACCCTGCCGCTCATTGGCGGCGAGATCGGTGATGGCCTCGTCACCGTGACGCTCACCGACGGCAACGGCCTGTCGCTCGAGCAGGCGCTGAACGTGCCCGTGCGCCCGGCGGCCATGCCGATTACCACGCGCCGGCCGATCGAGATCGCCGCCAATGGCAGCCTGACCATCGACGACCAGTTGCTGGCCGACAGCCAGCTCGGCGGCGCCTCGGTCAGCCTCAGCGTGTCGCGGGCCGCCGCCTTCGACATTCCTGCCCTGCTGATGTCGCTCGATCGCTACCCCTATGGTTGCACGGAGCAGACGACGAGCCGCGCGCTGCCGCTGCTCTATCTGAGCGAACTGTCCAAGCAGTCCGGCCTGCCGGAGGATACCGAAACGCAGAAGCGCGTGCAGGAAGCGATCTACCGCGTGCTCGCCAACCAGTCCTCCTCGGGCAGCTTCGGCCTGTGGTCGCCGGGCTATGGCGACCTGTGGCTCGATGCCTTCGTCACCGACTTCCTGACGCGGGCCCGCGAACAGAAGTTCGACGTGCCGGAACAGGCCATGCTGCAGGCGCTTTCCAACCTGCAGAACGCGCTGTCCTATGACGTCAACGTGTCCAACCAGGGCAGCGAGATCGCCTATGCGCTCTATGTGCTCGCCCGCAACCGCAAGGCCGCGATCAGCGACCTGCGCTACTACGCCGATACGAAGCTGTCCGAGTTCACCTCGCCGCTCGCCCGTGCGCAGCTTGCCGGCGCGCTCGGCCTCTACGGCGATGCGCAGCGGTCCATGGCGCTCTTTTCCAATGCGCTCGGCCTGTCCCGCGACAGCATCATGAATGCCAGCCTCTCACGCAGCGACTACGGTTCGTCGCTGCGTGACGGCGCGGCAATCCTGGCGCTGGCCGCCGAAGCCCGGCCGGTGCCGACGATCATTCCCGAACTGGTCAAGCAGGTCGGCACGCAGTGGGAAAACAAGCGCTGGACCAGCACGCAGGAGCAGACCTGGATGCTGCTTGCCGCGCGCTCCGTGAAGGACGCCGACAAGAACCTGAAGCTCGAAATCAACGGCGCCGAACACGCCGGCGGCTATGCCGCGCAGATGACGGGCAAGTCCCTGCTGGAAAATCCGCTGACCATCGCCAACCGCACCGGCGAGCCGGTCTCGGCCATGCTGACGACGGTGGCGGCCCCGGCCGATCCGCTGCCGGCAGGCGGCGACGGCTTCGCCATCGAGCGCACCTACTACACGCTCGACGGCGAGGAGGCCAACATCACGGAGGCCCGGCAGAACGAACGCTACGTCGTCGTGCTGAAGGTGACGGAGCACAACGACTGGGCCTCGCGCATCATCGTCACGGACCTGCTGCCGGCCGGTTTCGAGATCGACAATCCGAGCCTGGTCGACAGTGCGAAGCTCGCCAATTTCGACTGGCTCGGCGAGACCGAGACGGCGCATACGGAGTTCCGCTACGACCGCTTCGTCGCGGCCTTCAACCGCAGCGAGGGCAACAACCGCGACGTGACGGTCGCCTATGTCGTGCGCGCCGTGACACCCGGCACCTATGACCTGCCGGCCGCACAGGTGGAGGACATGTATCGTCCGCAATACTCTGCCCGCACCGCGACCGGCCGCATGCAGGTCGTCAAGGCCGAGTAGGAGAGGGCGGGCCGATGGCGCTCTGGCGCAAGCTCCTGATCGGCTCCCTCGGCGGGGCGGCGGCAATCGCCGCCCTCGCCGCGGGGCTGGATTATGCGGACCGTGCCTATCCGCCACCGGTCGATGTCGCCGGCATCGTGTCGAAGGAGGTGCTCGACCGGGACGGCCGCCTGCTGCGCGCCTTCGCCACGCCCGAGGGGCATTGGCGGCTGAAGACCACGGCCGCCGATGTCGATCCGCAGTTCCTGCGCATGCTCGTCGCCTATGAGGACCGGCGGTTCGCCGCGCATTCCGGCGTCGATCCGCTGGCCCTGCTGCGCGCGGCCGGGCAGTTCCTCACCAATGGCCGCATCGTCTCGGGCGCCTCCACGCTTTCCATGCAGGTCGCGCGCCTGATCGAGCCGCGCGAGAACCGCTCGCTGCTCGCCAAGCTGCGCCAGATGGCGCGCGCCATCCAGATCGAGCGGCGGCTGTCCAAGGCCGAGATCCTCGATCTCTACCTGACGCTCGCACCCTATGGCGGCAATCTGGAGGGCGTGCGCGCGGCAAGCCTCGCCTGGTTCGGTAAGGAGCCGAAGCGCCTGTCCGTCGCCGAAGCCGCGCTGCTCGTCGCCCTGCCGCAATTACCGGAGAAGCGCCGCCCCGACCGGCATCGCGCCGCGGCCGAAGCGGCACGCGCCCGCGTGCTGGATCGCATGGCGGTGTCCGAGGTGATCGGCGAGGGCGAGGCGGAGCGCGCAGGCGGCGAGGCCGTGCCGGATCGCCGACGCCAGCTTCCCGCCTTCGCCGCGCACCTGTCGGAGCTTGCCTTGCGCAAGGAGCCGAAGGCGACCGAGCACCGCACGACGCTCGATCGCACCGTGCAGGACGGCCTGGAGACCGTCGCGCGCGAGGCGGCCGAACGCCTCGGGCCGAAAGTCTCCATCGCCATGGTCATGGCCGATGCCCGCACCGGAGAAATCCTCGGCGAGGTGGGCTCGGCGGATTACTTCGACGGCAGCCGCGCCGGCTGGATCGACATGACGCGCATCCGCCGCTCGCCGGGCTCCGCACTCAAGCCCTTCATCTACGGCCTTGCCTTCGAAGAGGGGCTCGTCGCGCAGGAAACCATCGTGGAGGACCGCCCCTCCGATTTTTCCGGCTATCGCCCGCGCAATTTCGACATGACCTACCAGGGCGACGTCAGCGTGCGCAAGGCGCTGCAGATGTCGCTCAATGTGCCGGCCGTCCGCCTGCTCGAGGCCGTCGGTCCGACGCGCATGATGGTGCGTTTCCGGCGCGCCGAGGTGCGGCCGGTCCTGCCGCCGGGCGAGACGCCGGGCCTTGCCATCGGCCTGGGCGGCCTCGGCATCACGCTGCGTGATCTCACGCAGCTCTACGCGGCGCTCGCCAACCGCGGCATGCCCGTGCAGCTCGGCGACGGCATTACCGGCGAGGCCGCGGTGATCAACGGCGATCCGCTGCTCGATCCCGTGGCCGTCTGGCAGGTCTCGGATGTGCTTTCGGCCGTCACGCCGCCCGCCGGCAGCCGCCGTCTCGGCATCGCCTACAAGACCGGCACGAGCTATGGCTACCGCGACGCCTGGTCCGTCGGCTATGATGGCCGCCATGTGCTCGGTGTCTGGGTCGGCCGGGCCGACAACGGCGCGGTGCCCGGCCTGACCGGCTATGGCGCTGCGGCGCCCATCCTCTTCGAGGCCTTTTCCCGCTCGGGCCTTGCCATCACGCCCCTGCCGCGCGCGCCCTCCGGCGCGGTGCGCATCGCGCAGTCCGAGCTTCCCGCAAGCCTGCGCCGTTTCTCGACCACGGCAAACGGCCTCGTCGCGACCGTGGCGCGCGAGCCGGCCCCGCAAATCGTCTATCCGCCGGAAGGCGCGCATGTCGAGCTCGGCGCCACGACGGGTGCCGACATCGCCCCGCTCGTGCTGAAGCTCCAAGGCGGCCGTGCGCCCTTCCGCTGGCTCGCCAACGGCAAGGTCCTCCCAGATGCCGCCCGCCGCCGCACGACGCAATGGATGCCCGAAGGCGCCGGCTTCTCGACCCTGACAGTCATAGACGCCGCCGGCCGCGCGGCGAGCGTGCGGGTGTTCATCGAGTGATGATGTGGATCGCCTAATCTCGCCGGCGTGCGTTCAGATATCGCCCACGGTCGAATGCCGTCGTGAACGGCACTGTCGGCAACGTTCGAGCAACCAGCATTTTTGGAAGAAAAATGGTGCTGCTAGAGAGATTTGAACTCTCGGCCTCTCCCTTACCAAGGGAGTGCTCTACCCCTGAGCTATAGCAGCATCCGGCGAAACGAGATCTGTTTCGCGTGAGCGAGGGCCTATTGCCATAGGTGGTTCGGCAGTGCAAGCGGCGAAATGGCGATTGTCGCAACAAAACTGTTGGCGGCCACGCTTTTTTCGTCTGCCGGAATTCGTTATGAGAGACGCCATGAGCGGTACCGACGAGACGAAAGACAGGAAGACCAGGACGGAAGCGGAGATTCGCGCCGAGCGGCTGGCAAGGACGCTGCGCGACAACCTCCAGCGCCGCAAGCAGCAGGCGCGCGCCCGGCGCGCGGGGGCGGCCGACGAGACGATGGGGCTTCCGGCTGCGCCCTCTGCCGCAAAAAAAGACGAATCGGACGGTTAGTCGAGCCTGTCTTCAGCAGAAGGCGACGGGGGTGATTTTTCAAACCGGGGCACGCCTGAGGCGGGCGACCGGGACGGGCTTCATTTTTCTTTTGCGATGCTCTAAAGAGGCCGCCATCTCCGAACGCCGATATTCTTCGAGAAAGGCGGGCCCGGCCCGTAATCGCACATGGATCGTATCAGGATTGTAGGCGGCAACGAACTCAAGGGTATCATCCCGATTTCGGGTGCCAAGAACGCAGCACTGCCGCTGATGATCGCGTCGCTCCTCACCGACGACACGCTGACCCTGGAAAACGTGCCGCATCTGGCCGATGTCGAACAGCTCATCCGCATTCTCGGCAACCACGGCGCCGACATAACCGTCAACGGCCGCCGCGAGCGCCAGGGCGAGGGCTACTCCCGCACCGTCACCTTCACCTCGCGCAACATCGTCGACACGACGGCGCCCTATGAGCTGGTCTCGAAGATGCGCGCCTCCTTCTGGGTCATCGGCCCGCTCCTGGCGCGTGAAGGCAAGGCCCGCGTCTCGCTGCCCGGCGGCTGCGCCATCGGTACGCGTCCGGTTGACCTCTTCATCGAGGCCCTTGCGGCGCTCGGCGCCAAGCTGGAGATCGATGGCGGTTATATCGAAGCAACCGCCCCGGCTGGCGGGCTCATCGGCGCGCGCTACACCTTCCCGAAGGTTTCCGTCGGCGCGACGCATGTCCTCATGATGGCGGCGACGCTTGCCCGCGGCACCACGGTCATCGGCAACGCCGCGCGCGAACCGGAAGTGCAGGACCTCGCCAAGTGCCTCAACGCCATGGGCGCGAAGATCACGGGCGCGGGCACCTCGACCATCACCATCGAAGGCGTCAACCAGCTCTCCGGCGCGCGCCACCGTGTCCTGCCCGACCGCATCGAGACCGGCACCTACGCCATGGCTGTCGCCATGACGGGCGGCGACGTTGTGCTGGAAGGCACGGATGCGTCCCTGCTCGAAACGGCCCTTGAGGCAATCCGACGCTCCGGCGCGGAGATCACCGCCACGGAAAGCGGCATCCGCGTGGTGCGCATCGGCGGCGGCATCAAGCCGGTCGATGTCGTGACCGATCCTTTCCCGGGCTTCCCCACCGACCTGCAGGCGCAGTTCATGGGCCTGATGACCAAGTCGAACGGCATTTCGCACATCACCGAGACGATCTTCGAAAACCGCTTCATGCATGTGCAGGAACTGGCCCGCCTGGGCGCGAAGATCTCGCTTTCCGGCCAGACCGCCAAGATCGAAGGCGTCGAGCGCCTGCGCGGTGCGCCGGTCATGGCGACAGACCTGCGTGCCTCCGTGTCGCTGGTCATCGCGGGGCTCGCCGCCGAAGGCGAGACCATGGTCTCGCGCGTCTACCATCTCGATCGCGGTTTCGAACGCCTGGAAGAGAAGCTCACCCGGTGCGGCGCCATCGTCGAACGCGTCAGCGACTGACGGAGCGGCAGCGACAGGATTGAACATGCAGACGAGGGGCGGGGCGTTTTTGTGAACGCTCCGCCCCTTGCCGTTGCAGTCGGCCGCGCGCCGTCCTATTTCGTGATCGACTATTCGAGATGCCGCACAGCCCGGCGCAAAGGACCCGACCATGGACAGCCTGAAACTGCTTGCCCTCGACACGGAAGATCTCGCCGTCGTGTCTGCCCACCTGCAGGACGCGGTCTTCAAGACCGACGGCCTCGCCTATGACGCCCGCCGTCACGTCTTTTCCGTCGTCGTCAACCGTTTCGTGTGGGAAAAGGCGGGCGGGCGCGGGAAGAGTTTCGAGCGCCGCCGGGCGGCCATCGCCTTCAAGCGCGTCAATGCCGTGCGTTCGATCGGCATCGACCGGAAGGACAAGGACGCGGTTCTTTCGCTGCTTGCCGTCAACTTCACGCCGAACGGCGAAGGGCCGGATGGAACGCTCGAACTCGTGCTTTCCGGCAGCGCCTCCATCGCGCTCGATGTGGAATGCGTCGAAGTTCAGCTTGCAGATACGGGCGGAGCATGGGAAACCAGCTTGAAACCCCGCCATCCAGCGGTTTGAGAGCATGAGCCGGCCTTTCAGCCGGAGACGACAGGGACGGACGACTTGGCGATCAGACTTGACTACCAGAGCAGTGATTTCGAAAGCCGGTTCGCTGCCTTCCTGACCACCAAGCGCGAGGTCTCCGAGGACGTCAACGCCACCGTGCGCGCGATCATCGATGACGTGCGCGCGCGCGGCGACAAGGCGCTCGCCGACTATTCCCGGAAATTCGACGGCCTCGATTTCGCGACGACCTCCATGCGCGTCTCGCTCGAGGAAATCGACGCGGCCTTCGACGCGGTCGATCCGAAGATCATCGCCGCGCTGGAGCTTGCCGCGCAGCGCATCGAAAAGCACCATGCCCGCCAGAAGCCGAAGGACGACCTCTACGAGGACGATATCGGCGTGGGTCTCGGCTCGCGCTGGACGGCGATCGACGCCGTCGGCCTCTACGTTCCCGGCGGCACGGCGAGCTATCCGAGCTCCGTGCTGATGAATGCGGTGCCGGCCAAGGTGGCCGGCGTGCCGCGCGTCGTCATGGTCGTCCCGGCCAAGGAAGGCGCGATCAACCCGGCCGTTCTCGCCGCCGCGCGCATTGCGGGCGTCGACGAGATCTACCGCATCGGCGGCGCGCAGGCCGTGGCGGCGCTTGCCTATGGCACCGAGACCATCGCGCCCGTCGCCAAGATCACCGGTCCCGGCAATGCCTTCGTCGCCGCCGCCAAGCGCCAGGTCTTCGGCACCGTCGGCATCGACATGATCGCGGGCCCCTCGGAGGTGCTCGTGATCGCCGACGGCAACAATGACCCGGATTGGCTGGCCGCCGACCTGCTCGCCCAGGCGGAGCACGATGCCGGCGCCCAGTCCATCCTCGTTACCGACAGCGCCGCCCTGGCGGATGCCGTCGAGGCGGCTGTCGAGCGGCAGCTGAAGACGCTGGAGCGCGCCGAGACCGCTGCCGCGAGCTGGCGTGATTTCGGCGCGGTCATTCTCGTTCCGGACCTGAAGAAGAGCATTCCGCTCGCCAACCGCATCGCCGCCGAGCATCTGGAGATCGCGACGGCCGATCCGGACGCGCTGATGGCGGAAATCCGCAATGCCGGCGCCATCTTCGTCGGCCGCCACACGCCGGAAGTCATCGGCGATTATGTCGGCGGCTCCAACCACGTCCTGCCGACGGCCCGCTCCGCCCGCTTCTCTTCGGGCCTCTCGGTGCTCGATTACATGAAGCGCACCTCGATCCTGCGGCTCGGCGCTGAGCAGCTGCGCGCGCTCGGCCCTGCCGCCATCACGCTTGCCGAAGCCGAAGGGCTCGGCGCCCATGCCCGCTCCGTCGCCATCCGGCTCAACCTGGAAGGCTAGGCCATGGCCGCGACGGGCAACTTCCGCCTCTGCGATGTGGTTCTGGACGAGACGATCGGCCGCGCCACGCCTGATGTGGAGCACGAACGCGCCGTTGCCATCTTCGATCTCATCGAGGAAAATTCCTTCGAACCCGTCGGCCATGCCGGCGGGCCCTATCGCCTCCATCTGTCGCTGGTCGATTCCAAGCTCGTCTTCGCCATCCGCACGGAAGGCGGCGAACCGGTCGCAACGCATATCCTCTCGCTCACGCCCTTCCGCCGCATCGTGAAGGACTATTTCATGATCTGCGAGAGCTACTACCAGGCGATCCGCTCCGCCACGCCGAGCCAGATCGAGGCGATCGACATGGGCCGGCGCGGCATCCACAACGAGGGTTCCCAGACGTTGATGGACCGTCTCTCGGGCAAGATCAAATTCGACTTCGATACCGCCCGCCGCCTGTTCACGCTCGTCTGCGTTCTCTACTGGCGCGGGTGAGCGGATGGAGGGCGTTTCCCCGGCACCCGATATCGATGCGCCGCGAACGCCCCGTTCGATCCTCTTCATGTGCCGCATGAACGCCGTGCGCTCCCCGATGGCCGAGGTGCTGGCGCGCGACATGCTGCCCGGTATCTACGTCGCCTCGGCCGGCGTGCGCCCCGGCGAGCGCGATCCCTTCGTCGATGCGGTGCTGGGCGAGGTCGACCTGTCGCTCGGCCGCCATGCGCCGCGGTCGCTGGAAGACCTGGAGGACGACTATTTCGACCTCATCGTCACGCTCGCGCCGGAAGCCCACCACGCCGCGCTCGAGCTCACCCGCTCCATGGCCGTCGACGTCATGTACTGGCCGACGCCCGATCCGACGGTCGCAACCGGCACGCGCGACCAGATTCTCGCCGCCTATCGCGAGGTTCGGGAGTTCCTGAAGGCGCTGATTGCGAAGCGGTTGAAGGGGCCCGGCTGAGCGGCCGGGGGCATGGATAAGACCAAATGCAGAAAGCCGCTGCTTCGGTGTTCACAAAGCATCGGGGATTGTGTAGTTTCCGGCAACTTTTCCGAGGCGGACCATAAAGCCTGCCCCGAATCTACCTTCCCGAATCTATCTTCAAGGAATATCGCTCAAACATGGCAAAAGAAGAAGTCCTCGAATTCCCCGGCGTCGTGACGGAACTGCTTCCGAACGCGACCTTCCGCGTCAAGCTCGAAAACGAGCACGAGATCATCGCGCACACCGCGGGCCGCATGCGCAAGAACCGCATCCGCGTTCTGGCCGGCGACAAGGTGCTGGTCGAGATGACGCCCTACGACCTCACCAAGGGTCGCATCACCTACCGTTTCAAGTAAGTCCTCTTGCAAGCCGAGGGGGCCGCGCCCCCGCCCGGCCGATGGCCGACGCGCGAATAGCGGCGCACCCCGGAGCCTCCCGGAGCCCTCATGGCGCAGACCGAAAAGCTCATCCTCGCCTCCGGCTCGCCGCGCCGCGTCGAACTTCTCGCGCAGGCGGGCATCGAGGCCGCGCGCCTGATGCCGATGGATATCGACGAGACGCCGAAGCGCTCCGAGCATCCGCGTTCGCTCGCCCGCCGGCTGTCGACCGGCAAGGCGCAGGCAGCCCTTGCCGCCATCAAGGGCGATCCCGCCTATGCGGGCAGCTACATCCTGGCGGCCGATACGGTCGTTTCTGTCGGCCGGCGCATCCTGCCGAAGACGGAGATGGTCGACGAGGCGTCGAGCGCGCTGCACCTGCTCTCCGGCCGCAGCCACCGCGTCTTCACCGGCGTGTGCCTCATCACGCCCGATCGCACCGTGCGCCAGAAGGTCATCGACACGAAGGTGCGCTTCAAGCGCCTGTCGACCACCGATATCGAGAACTATCTCGCCTCGGGCCAGTGGCGCGGCAAGGCGGGCGGCTATGCCATCCAGGGCATTGCCGGCAGCTTCGTCGTCAAGCTGGTCGGCTCCTACACGAATGTCGTCGGCCTGCCGCTCTATGAGACGCTGACGCTGCTGTCGGGCGAAGGCTTCGACGTGCATGCCGGCTGGGCGGATGCCTGACATGGCGGGCGAGAACGAGAAAGCCGCGTCCAATGTCGCGCCGCTGCGCAAGGCCGTGCCCTGTCCGATCTGCCGCCGTCCCTCCGCCCGCGAGCACTACCCGTTCTGTTCCGACCGTTGCCGCGATGTGGATCTCAACCGCTGGCTCTCCGGCTCCTATGCCATCCCCGTCGCGGATGACGAAGCCAAGGCCGACGACGAGGATATGTGACGGCCGTCGCGAGCGAAAAGCGCAATCTTTTCCACAGCTTGAAATGCGTCTCAAATTTCCCGCAAAAAACCGGCCTTGGGGCTGGACACATTTTTGCAAGATGCTATAACCCCGCTCGCTCCCGGGGCGAAACCAAGCGCCCCAAGGATTTCCAACGGAAATCCACCCGGATGCCCGGATAGCTCAGTTGGTAGAGCAGCGGATTGAAAATCCGCGTGTCGGTGGTTCAAATCCGCCTCCGGGCACCACTTCTATCCCTCTTCATAGTCTTCAAAAAGCGTCTTGAGTCTGATTGAAATACACTCGCCGTGTGTTTCGGCCGTGAAAGCGATTGGCTGCGGCTGTAACGTATTTGAGACGATGCCTTTGTTTTGGCAGTGAAAGAGCGCGCCCACCCAACCGCCATACTGCTTCTTTTCCTTTCGAGATCATCTGATGTCCGATGTTGCCCTGAATGTGTTGCCGGTTTTTGCGCTGATCCTGCTGGGGTGGGTTCTGGTGCGGGCGGGGTATCTGCGGGAGGAGTTGGGCGAGGGGCTGGGGGAGTTTGTCTTTCGCGTCACGGTGCCGGTCCTGTTGTTTCGCACCATTGCGGAAGCGGATTTTGCGGGCGGGGCGCCGTGGCGGATCTGGGTGGCCTATTTTGCTGGCGTGGCGGTTACATGGGCGATCGCGCATCTCGTCGCGACGCTCGGCTTCAGGCGGGACCGGCGGATCGGCGTTCTCGCGGGCGTTTCGGCGGCCTTCGCCAACACCGTGTTCATCGGGCTGCCGCTGGTCTCGCGGGTGGTGGGGGAAGACGGGCTGGTGGCGATCTCCGTGCTGTTGTCCGTGCATCTGCCGACCATGATGATCGCCGGCACTGTCCTGATGGAGCGGGCGGAGCGCAAGGAAGGGGTGCGGGAGCCGCAAAGCCTCTCCGAGCTGTTGCTCGGCATCGTCAGGAACCTCGTGCGCAATCCGCTGGTGATCGGCCTTTTCGCCGGCGCGCTGTTCCACACGGGCGGCGTGCCGCTCGTGGGGCCGGTGAAGGTGATGGTGGACCAGGTCGCCGGCATGGCGGCGCCTGCCGCGCTCATGTCGATCGGCATGGCGCTCGTCCGGTACAAGGTCGCCGGCAATGCGCGCATCGCGCTCGCCATGACCGCCTTGAAGCTCCTTCTGCTGCCTGGCTGCGTCTACGTCGCCTGCCGGCTGCTCGGCCTCACGCCGGAATGGACGGCGGCCATGGTGCTGACCGCGTCCGTGCCGACCGGCGTCAATGCCTGGCTGCTCGCCAATCATTTCGGCGTCGGCCATGCGCTCGCCTCCTCGACCATAACGATGACGACGGCGCTCGGCGTCTTCACCGTGTCGTTCTGGGCGTGGCTCCTGGCCTGAGGATCAACGGCTGTCGCCGGAAATGAAAAACCCGGCGCGAAGGCCGGGTTTTCGAAGTCTCTGCCCGCGGCTGCCGTTACTGGGCGGCCGGCTGTTCGGTGGTCGTGCCCTCGGTCGTGCCGCCTTCGGCGGGTGCCGCACCCTCGGTCGCCGTACCGTTGTTGCCTTCGGCCGGCGTCGTGGTGGCGCCTTCGGTGGTCGTGGCCGCACCGTCCTGCGTTGCGGCAGCGCCGCCCTGGGTCGTGGCGGCTGCGCCATCGGCCGGAGCAGCACCTTCGGTCGTCGCTGCGCCATCCGTTGCGGCGGCGCCGGCATCCGCACCCTCGGCGGACGGCGTGGGCAGCGGAACCGGGTTGTCGGAGAGCGTGCGCAGATAGGCGATGAGGTTGGCGCGCTCGTCGTCCTTCTTCAGGCCGGCGAAGCCCATGGCGGTGCCCGGGACATGCTTCTTCGGCGCTTCGAGGAAGTAGTTCAGGTGATCATAGTCCCAGACGACCTTGTGGCCTTCGGAGAAGGTGGTCATGCCTGCGGAATAGCTGAAGCCTTCATGCGAAGCGATCGGGCGGTTGACGACATCCCAGAGACCGGGTCCGACCTTGTTCGGGCCGCCCTTCTCGGAGGTGTGACAGCTCGCACACTTCTTGAAAACGGTTTCGCCGGCAGTGGCATCGGCGCTGGCCAGCAGGGTTGCGATCGGAACGGCCGCAGCGGCTTCGCCGCCACCGGCTTCCGCACCGCCGGTTTCCTCGGCGACTATCGTGAAACCTTCCTTCTCGGGCGCGCCCGAATGGAAGATGCCTTCAGAAGCGATCGACACGGACATCAGTACGAATACGGTGCCGAGCAGGGCACCCACGCCCATGTTCACATAAGAGTTCATCCAAACGCTCCCCTAGCAACCGGCGGACGTGACACCGGCCAGTCTTGAAATCGCGCGGAACCTATGTCTTTTGCTGCTTCGTTGCAACAGTGATTGTAGCCCCCGCACTGAGACTTTTTGACACTTTTCCCGGGGGTTTTGAAGGGCCTGAGATGAATCCCGCCAATTTTGACAAGAGCCTCGTGCTCATTCCGGCGCGCATGGCCTCCACGCGGCTTCCGGGCAAGCCGTTGGCCGATATCGCGGGCCTGCCGATGATCGTCCAGGTGGCGCGGCGCGCGGCCGCGGCCGATGTCGGGCGTGTGGTGGTCGCGGTGGATCATCAGGACGTTTTCGACGCGGTCGTCGCGGCGGGTTTCGAGGCCGTCATGACGCGCGGCGATCACCAGTCCGGCTCCGACCGTATATACGAGGCGCTGACGGTGTGCGATCCGCAGCGCCACGCCGAGATCGTCATCAATGTGCAGGGCGACCTGCCGACCATCGACCCGGATACGATCCGCGCCGCGTTGCGCCCGCTCGAAAACGCTGCCACCGATATCGCGACGCTGACGACGGAAATCCGTGACGAGCATGAGAAGACCAATCCGAATGTCGTGAAGGTCGTGGGTTCGCCGATCGGCGAGAGCCGCCTGCGCGCGCTCTACTTCACCAGGGCGACGGCGCCGCACGGGGCGGGCCCGCTCTTCCACCATATCGGCCTCTATGCCTACCGCCGCAAGGCGCTCGAAACCTTCGTGGCGCTCAAGCCCTCGACGCTGGAAAAGCGGGAATCGCTGGAGCAGCTGCGGGCGCTGGAAGCCGGCATGCGCATCGATGTGGAGATCGTTGACACCGTTCCGCTCGGTGTCGATACTCCCGCCGACCTCGAAAAGGCCCGTGCCATGCTCGCGGCCCACCCCATCTGATACGGATCCCAGCCATGACAATGAAAACCAACAGGATCGCCTTCCAGGGCGAGTACGGCGCCAATTCCGACATGGCCAGCCGGGACATGTTTCCCGACATGGATCCGCTGCCGTGCCAGACGTTCGAGGATGCGTTCCTGGCCGTGGAGAACGGTGACGCCGATCTCGCGATGATCCCGATCGAAAACACGATCGCCGGCCGCGTTGCCGACATCCACCATCTCCTGCCGGAATCGCGCCTGCATATCGTCGGCGAGTATTTCATGCCGATCCGTTTCCAGCTCATGGTGCTGCCGGGCGTGACGAAGGAGGAGGTGCGCACAGTCCACAGCCATATCCATGCGCTGGGCCAGTGCCGCAAGATCGTGCGCCTCAACGGCTGGAAGCCGGTGATCGCCGGCGATACGGCGGGTGCGGCGAAGCTGGTTTCGGAAACCGGCGACCGGTCCATGGCAGCGCTGGCGCCGCGCCTGGCGGCCGATCTCTACGGCCTGTCGATCATTGCCGAGAATGTCGAGGACACGGAAACCAACGTCACGCGCTTCGTGGTGCTTTCACGCGAGGAAAAGCCGGCGGAGCAGACGGGCGAGGGCATCATCGTGACGACCTTCGTCTTCAACGTGCGCAACATCCCGGCCGCGCTCTACAAGGCGCTGGGCGGCTTTGCGACGAACGGCATCAACATGACGAAGCTCGAAAGCTACCAGATCGGCGGCAAGTTCATTGCCACGCAGTTCTATGCCGATATCGAAGGGCATCCGGACGAGGCGCATGTGCGCCAGGCGCTCGACGAACTGCGCTACTTCTCTGAAAAAGTGCGCATTCTCGGCACCTATCGCGCCCATCCGATGCGGAGCGCCTTCTAGAATTGACGATCGTCAGGGAGCCCGGAACCGGGCTTCCGAAACGGCATTTCCATCATGAAAGGAGATGTCCATGCGCACGATTACCTATATCACGATCATGGTTTCGATGATGGTGAATGCCGTCGTCTTCGGTGCGGGCGCCATCGCCATCCTGGCGGTGCCGGCCCTTGCCGATCATGCCAAATACCTTCTGCCGGCCTGGATCGCCGTCACGTGCCTCGTCAGCCCCGTCATCGCCCGCCTGATGGCGCCGAGACTGAGGCTGCGCGAGCATCCGGGCGACCGGCCGACCTTCGGCTGGCGCTAATCCAGCTTCCAGTCCAGCCAGTCGCGCATCAAGCGATGCGCGATGGCGCCCTTCGGCGGGGGTGTCGTGGTGCCCGGCGCCACGCCGGACATCGCGCTGCGCTCGATCATCGCCGCCGTCT
Organism: Shinella oryzae; assembly: GCF_023038235.1. Taxonomy (NCBI): domain Bacteria; kingdom Pseudomonadati; phylum Pseudomonadota; class Alphaproteobacteria; order Hyphomicrobiales; family Rhizobiaceae; genus Shinella; species Shinella oryzae. Next base: position 241,752 of record NZ_CP081987.1, read on the forward strand.
CCTCGCGGGTGAACCAGCGGCAGTCCTCGAGCTCTTGCTCGTCGCGGCGGATATCGAAGGAGATCGCCTCGCCGTAACAGCCGATCATCAGGGAATGCGGCATCGGCCAGGGCTGCGAGGCATGGTAGCGCACGCGTCCCACCCTGATGCCCGCTTCCTCGAAGGTCTCGCGGCGCACCGTATGCTCGACCGTCTCGCCTGGCTCCAGGAAGCCGGCAAGGCAGGAATACATGCCTTCCGGGAAATGCGGCGAGCGGCCGAGCAGGCACAGATCCCGCTCCACGTCGATGACCAGCATGATCGCGACGGGGTCGGTGCGCGGAAAGATGATGTGGCCGCAGGCCTCGCAGATCCGGCGGTAGCCGCCGAGTTCCGAGCGCGTCGGCGAACCGCACTTGCCGCAGAAGCGATTGTTCGCATTCCACGTCATCAGGCTGGAAGCCTGGGCGAACTGGCCGAGCAGGTCGTCGTCCAGCATCTGCTGGCGATAGAGCGTCCGGCTGTCCGTCGCCTTCAGCGGTTCCTGCAGGGTATCGGGGTCGGCGCGGACGGGAATGGCCAGACGCGGTTCGCCGTTCTTGAGGTAACCCAGCAGGATGGCGTCTTCCGGCACGGGGTCGAGTTCGGCCAGCTCATAGGGCGCAAACAGCGGATCGATGATCTTCTCGTCGTGCTTGACGACGAGCTTTCCGCTGGCCAGCGCGAAGGCATGGACGTTTTCCGCCTTGAAGGCCTGCTCCAGGCAATCCGGCGCGCGGTATTCCGAGCGGCGGTCGAGCGTGTTTTCCGCAAAGGCCACCATGGTGCTGGGTTCGGCGTGCGGGCGATAGAGATCGAATAGCGAAGGCTTCATGGGTTCAGCGCATCCAGGAGCTTGGCGGAAAGGGCCTTGGCGTCCGCCTCCGCGCGCGGCACGGCCGTGCCGTGGCCCCAGACGGGACCGGGCCAGTTCGGATCACCTTCGCTGCGGGCGATGACATGCACATGAAGCTGGCGCACGATGTTGCCCAGCGCGCCGGTGTTGATCTTCGTTGCGCCGGTGACCTGTTTCAGCGCCTCGGCAACGAGCGTCGTCTCGAAGGTCAGCATGGTCTGGTCGAGCGGCGTGAGATCGAAAATCTCGCTGACATCGGGGCGTTGCGGCACCAGCACCAGCCAGGGCCAGCGGCTGTCTTTCATGAGGCGCAGTTCGCACAGGCCGATCTTCGTCAGAAGGTCGCTGTCGCGCTCCAGCCGTTCGTCGGTTCGAAAATCGCTCATCGGAGTTCTCACGCATGCTTCTTGTTTGGTGATTCATGACACGCAGCGGATTTCCGTCCAACAGTTTTTTATCGGCTCCGCTTGCATTCGGCTGGAATATTGCCGATATGGAGGCCGGGAGGTTGGTGGTGGACGAGCCACTCGCCAACCGGGTCAGGTCCGGAAGGAAGCAGCCCTAACGAGCCCCGGCACGGGTCATCGTGCCAGCCTCCCACCTTTCCGTCCTGTCGGGACAGACGTTCGATTAACGGCAGGGTCGATGAGCGACGAAACGCAAAATCCGTCCACTGAAAAGCCCGCCGCCTATCGCGTGCTTGCGCGAAAGTACCGGCCGAAGGATTTCTCCGACCTCATGGTCGGCCAGGAGCCGATGGTCCGCACGCTGACCAACGCCTTCGAGACGGGCCGCATCGCCCAGGCCTACATGCTGACCGGCGTTCGCGGTGTCGGCAAGACGACGACCGCCCGTATCCTTGCCCGCGCGCTGAACTACAAGACATCAGACATCGACAAACCGACGATCGACCTGCGCGTTCCCGGCGAACATTGCCAGGCGATCATGGAAGGCCGGCATGTCGACGTCATCGAGATGGACGCCGCCTCCCATACCGGCATCGACGATATCAGGGAAATCATCGAGCAGGTGCGCTACCGCCCGGTTTCGGCGCGCTACAAGGTCTATATCATCGACGAAGTGCACATGCTCTCGACGCAGGCTTTCAACGGCCTCTTGAAGACGCTCGAAGAGCCGCCGGAGCATGTGAAGTTCATTTTCGCGACGACGGAAATCCGTAAGGTGCCGATCACCGTCCTGTCGCGCTGCCAGCGCTTCGACCTGCGGCGCATCGGCGCGTCCGATCTCGTCGGCCTGTTCACCACCATTCTCGGCAAGGAAGGCGTGGCGTTCGAGCCGGATGCACTGGCCATGGTCGCCCGTGCGGCCGAAGGCTCCGCGCGTGACGGCCTGTCGCTGCTCGACCAGGCGATCGCCCATGGGGCGGGCCGCGTCGAGGTCGATGCCGTGCGCTCCATGCTCGGCCTTGCCGACCGCGCGCGCATCGTCGATCTCTTCGAGCACATCGTGAAGGGTGATGCGGCAGCGGCTTTGGCCGAGTTCGCCGCGCAATACGAGGCCGGCGCCAGCCCGTCCGTGGTGCTGACCGACCTTGCCGATTTCACCCATCTCGTCACGCGCATGAAATATGTGCCCGATGCCACCGGTGACCAGTCGCTGAGCGAGATCGAGCGCGTGCGCGGCGTGGAATTCGCCAATTCCATAGCGGTCACGGCGCTGTCGCGCATATGGCAGATGCTGCTGAAGGGCATTCCCGAAACAGAAGCCTCCAGCCGTCCGGCGGGTGCCGCCGAGATGGTCATCATCCGTCTTGCCCATGCGGCAAACCTTCCCTCGCCGGAAGATGCCGCACGCCGGCTTGCCGAGCTTTCGAGCGGTGACGGCGGTGGCAACGGCGCGCGTGCGCCGCAATCCGGCGGCTATGGCGGGCAACCGTCGGCGCAGGGTTCGGTGTCCGCGGTCGCGCGCCAGCCGGATGCGCCGATGCGCGCCCAGGCGGGCGGCGGAACCGTCACGATGCTGCGCCCGGTGCCGCAGGCCGAATCCGCACCGCAGCCGGTCGGCCGCATCGAGACCGCACCCGCCGAGCAGCCGGCAGCGGCGCCGAAGGTGCCGGTCAAGTCGATCTCCGATATTGCCGACCTCTGCACCAAGAACCGGGACATCAGGCTGCGCGCGCTGGTGCGCGCCTTCATACGGCCCGTGAGCGTGGAAGCGGGCAAGCTCGAAATCAGCCTGACCGACGATGCGCCGAAGTCGCTGGTCTCCGAACTGTCGAACCGTCTCCTGGAATGGACAGGCACGCGCTGGCTCGTCATCCTGTCGCGGGAGGCCGGCGGCCCCACGCTGGCCGAGGCCGAGACGATGGCGCAGGAAGCGCGCGTGGCCGATGCCCGGCAGGACCCTGACGTCGCCGCCATTCTCCAGCGTTTCCCCGGCGCGAAGATCACCGACGTGCGCATCAAGGTGCCGGAGACGGAAGACGAGCCGGAGACCATCGAGGCCGCCGCCATCGCGGAATCCGCCGAGGGCGATATCCTGCCCGGCGACGATATCGAACATTAAAATAGAGACGAAGAGGAGAGGCCGATGCGCGACATCATGGGCATGATGGGCAAGGTCAAGGAAATGCAGGCCAAGATGGAGAAGATGCAGGAGGAGATCGCCGCCCTCGAGGTGAACGGCACCTCCGGCGGCGGCCTCGTCTCGGTCACGCTCGACGGCAAGGGCAACCTCAAGGCGCTGAAGATCGACCCTTCCCTATTCAAGGAAGACGACGTCGAAATCCTGGAAGACCTGATCGTGGCCGCCCACAAGGATGCCAAGGACAAGGCCGAGGCCGAAACTGCCGAGCGCACCAAGGCGCTGACCGCAGGCCTGCCGATCCCGCCCGGCTTCAAGCTGCCGTTCTGATCACGCCTCAGCCGGTCAACGCGGCGCGAAGCTTGTCGCTGATCGGCGCCGCCAGATAGCGCAGCCGGTCTTCCTCGGAGAGGTTGCGCCCATAGGTGCGCAGCAATTCCGGCATGGTGACGGGCTCGCCGTCGAAGGGTGTGTAGGTCACCGGGTCTCCGGCCTGCAGCACGCCGTCCCGCAGCACCCGGCAATAGAAGCCGGGGCGTCCCGCGCTCATGAAGCGCCGTGCAAAGCCGGGATCGCCCATGCGGGCATTGAATGTCGCGCAGGGCGTGCGCGTCGAGGTCACTTCCAGCAGCATGCTTTCCGTCTCGAAGCGATCGCCGACGCTGATGCTGCGGCTGTCGATGCCTTCGATCACGATGTTTTCGCCGAAGGTGCCGGGCTCGATTGAGCGGCCAAGTTCCTTCGACCACCAGTCGAGGTCGACCGAACCCAGGCCGTAGACCGCCTGTTCCGGGCCGCCGTGATGCTTGCGGTTGCAGATCGCATCGCCGAGCAGGCCTTCGCGGTCGACGACGATGGCCGCGTCGGTCGGCGTCTTGAAAATGCCGGTCTTGTAGCTTTTGCCGGGAACAGGACGGGCGACGCCCGTGCATACCGCGAGGATTTTGATCAAGCGTCGATCTCCAAAGATTCCGTTTCCCCGTGATATGGGCTAGATAGCGCCAATGGCAAAACGAGTCACCGGTCCCGAAATCGAAAAACTCATCCAGCTTCTGGCGAAGGTGCCGGGCCTCGGGCCGCGCTCGGCGCGCCGGGCGGCGTTGCATCTCGTCAAGAAGAAGGACCAGCTTCTCGGGCCGCTCGCCGAGGCGATGGGCGAGGCGCATCGCAAGGTGCGCATCTGCTCGTGCTGCGGCAATGTCGATACCAGCGATCCCTGCACCGTCTGCACGGATGTGCGCCGGGATCATGGCATGATCATCGTGGTCGAGGACGTTTCCGACCTCTGGGCGCTGGAGCGCGCCGGCGCGATGAACGCGGCCTATCATGTGCTCGGCGGCACGCTGTCGCCGCTCGACGGCGTCGGCCCGGACGACCTCAACATCCGCGGCCTTGTCGACCGGGTGGCGAAGGGCGGCGTGCGCGAACTGATCATCGCCGTCAACGCCACGGTCGAGGGGCAGACCACAGCCCACTACATCACCGACCAGCTCGCCGGCCTGGAGGTCAAGATCACGCGGCTTGCCCATGGCGTGCCCGTTGGCGGCGAGCTCGACTATCTCGACGAAGGCACATTGACGGCGGCGCTTCGCGCCCGCACGGCGATCTGAAGGGAATTAATGATGCTTCGTTGGCTATCGCGGCTCACCCCCCTCTGCCCTGCCGGGCATCTCCCCCACAAGGGGGGAGATTGCATTGTGGCACGGCCTCGCTCCAAGTCGATCTCCCCCCTTGTGGGGGAGATGGCCGGCAGGCCAGAGGGGGGTATTGTTGCTCGCCTTGCGCTGATGATGGCCATGGCCCTCATCGCCTTCCCCGCCCATGCCGCCTCCAAGGCGGAGGTCGAGCGGATGTTCCGCGCCTGGGTCGACAAGGACCTGTGGCCGGCCGCGCAGAAAACCGGCGTCAGCGAAAAGACCTTCCGTGCAGCCATGGAGGGCGTGACCCTCAACTGGGACCTGCCCGATCTCGTGCCGCCGGGCTCGAAACCCACCAAGGATCAGGCGCAGAGTCAGGCGGAGTTCTCCTCGCCCGGCGCCTATTTTTCCGAAAAGCGGCTGCAAGGGCTTGCGGCGACGGGGCGCGGGCTGGCGAAGACCCATGCGGCGACATTGCGCAGGATCGAGCAGCGTTTCGGCGTGCCGGGCGAGATCGTCGTTGCGGTTTGGGGCCGCGAATCCGGCTTCGGCAGCGCCAAGATCCCCTATTCGGCTGTCGATGTCCTCGCCACCAAGGCCTTCATGTCGACGCGCAAGGACATGTTCCGCAAGGAGCTGATCGCAGCACTTCACATCGTCGACGGCGGGGACCGCACGGTCGCGCAACTGAAGGGCTCCTGGGCGGGCGCGCTCGGCCAGCCGCAGTTCATGCCCACCAGCTACCTGCAATATGCCGTCGATTTCGATGGCGACGGCGTGCGCGACATCTGGGGCTCGGTGCCGGACAGCCTCGCCTCCATCGCCAACTATCTGGCGAAGAAGGGCTGGCAGGCGGGACGCGGCTGGGGCTACGAGGTCTCGATCCCGGCGGGCGCGAGCTGCGCGCAGGAGGGCCCCGATCTTGCCAAGCCGATCTCGGCATGGGCGGCGACCGGCATCACGCGCATTTCCGGCAAGGGCTTTCCCTCCGGCGAAAGCAAGGCATCGGGCATGATGCTCGTGCCGGCCGGCACGCATGGCCCGGAATTCATCGTCACGCCGAATTTCTACGTGCTCAAGGAATACAACAACTCCGACCTCTACGCGCTCTTCATCGGCAACCTTGCCGACCGCATCGCCTATGGCAGCGGTTCGTTCCAGGGCCAATGGGGCGATGTCGGCAAGATGCTGCGCTCGGATGTGCTGGCCATGCAGAAGGCGCTGGTCGCCAAGGGCTACGACGTCGGCAAGGTGGATGGCCTTCCCGGCTACAAGACGCGCCGCTCGCTGGGCGACTGGCAGGCGAAAAACGGCCTCAAGCCGACCTGCTATCCCGACGCCTCGCTGAAGACGAAGCTGCGCTAGAGCCTTTCCAGCCGAAGCGAAATCGCTTCGGCGGCGGATATGCGACAAGACCCTCCAGCCTCAATGCATCTCGACATTCTGCTTGAAGCGCTCGTATTCGTGCGGAATGATCGTCTGGCGCTCGATCATGCGGTGGACGCGCGGGTCTTCCGCGCCGCGATGCAGCTGGCGTAACCGCTCGCCATTGGCGGCATCGGCATGGGTGCGGCGCTGGTTGTGGCGCACATATTCCACCCAGGTCGGAACGTGGTAGGTCTCCGTCCAGATCGTCGGGTTCTCGAGGTCGCGCATCAGCGCCCATTGCCCCGCGCCGTCGCGGATGCGGATGCGCCGCCGCTCGGTCATCGTTTCCAGGAACTGCGGAATGTCTTCCTCGGCGATCTCGTAGTCGATCAGGATGACGATGGGGCCGCTGCGGGGTTTCAGGTCGAGCGGCAGGTCCGGCTCGCTGAAGCGGTTGAGCGGATCGACATTGAGGCTTTGCAGTTCGGGCAGCGTGAAGCGCAGGCCGATCGCCGCGCCGGCAATCATCGCCACGGCCGAGGCGAGCAGGGCCGCTTCCGCGCCATGGGTGTCGGCGGTCGTGCCCCAGATCCAGCTGCCGGCCGCGATGCCGCCAAAGGTCATGGTCTGGTAGAGCGAAAGTGCGCGGGCAACCACCCAGCGCGGCGTCGAAAGCTGGACCGTGGTGTTGAAGAGCGAAAGCGCCATGACCCAGGACGCGCCTGACAGCAAGAGGACGGCGCCGGTGAGCAGTGCGGAGCCGCTGACGGCACAGACGGATGCGCTGATCGCAAAGCCCGCAAAGGCCATGCGGGCGATGGTTTCGCTGGCAAAGCGTTCGCGCAGCCGCGCGTTCATGAGAGCACCCGCGATGGCGCCAAGCCCGAAACAGCCGAGCAGGATGCCGAAGGTCAGCGGCCCGCCCTTGACGAGGTCGCGGGCGATCAGCGGCAGGAGCGACAGGATGGAGCTGGTGGAAAGACCGAAGGCGAAGCCGCGCAGCAGCACCTTGCCGATATTCGGCGACATCGAGACATAGCGCAGGCCCGCAGACACCGCGCGGCCGAAATCCTCGCGCGGCAGGGTGCGGGGCGAGACGGGCGGCTTCCATCGGAACAGCGCGAAGAGAAGGGCGAAATAGCTGCAGGCATTCACGGCAAAGGCCGCCGCCGCACCGGCCGCGGCGACGATGGCACCGCCGATGGCGGGACCGACGCTGCGGGTGAGATTGAAGCCCATGCTGTTGAGCGATACGGCGGCCGGCAGGTCCTCTCGCGGCACCATGTCGCCGACGGATGCCTGCCAGGCCGGGTTGTTCAGCGCCGTGCCGCAGCCGATGAGGAAGGTGAAGGTCAAGAGCAGCCAGGGCGTGATCAGTCCCTGCCAGGCGAAGACCGTCAGCAGGACGGAGACGACAAACATGAATGCCTGCGCCGTCAGCATCAGCTTGCGCCGGTCGAAATTGTCAGCAAGCGCGCCGGCGGCGACGGAAAACAGCATGATCGGCAGCGAGGTGGAGGCCTGCACCAGCGCGACCATGTTGGCGGAGGAGGATATCGAGGCCATCATCCAGGCCGCGCCGACCGACTGGATGAGCCCGCCGAAGTTCGAAATCAGGCTCGCTGCCCAGATCACGCGAAACGTCTCATTTCGGAAAGGGGCGAGGGGGGATTTCCGGTCCGGCACGATGGGTACTCATTCTCGAAGCAGCGTTGGCTAGCAATCTAGTCCATGCGACGAAAGCGGCAAGTCGATGGCTGGAAATAGCTCGCCCACAGGGTCCGCCGTCGCCGACCTTGCATTTGTGACGAACCCGGTCTATATCAGCCTCAAATTCTTGATCGTCAGATGAAGAGTGGGCCCGCGAGGACCCGCTCTTTTTTATTGCCTCGATCAGGCGCATGATAACGACCATCCCGGGAGGGCACGCCATGTCCGACACGACCCAGACGGAAAATGTGGCCATCGAGCCGCGGCTGATCGTCGAAACCGGCCTCGACCGCCGCGTTGCTGAGATCATCGAGCCGACCATCGAGCAGATCGGGTACCAGCTGGTGCGCGTGCGCCTGTCGGCGCAGAACGGCGCCACCTTGCAGATCATGTGCGAGCGGCCGGACGGCACCATGACCGTCGAGGACTGCGAGCAGGTCTCGATGGCGGTCTCGCCGGTTCTCGATGTTGAGGACCCGATCGATAAGGCGTATCATCTCGAGGTGTCGTCTCCCGGTATCGACCGGCCGATGGTCCGCAAGTCGGATTTCAAGCGCTGGACCGGGCACCTTCTGAAATGCGAGACGTCGATCCTGGTCGATGGCCGCAAGCGCTTCCGCGGCACGATCGTCGCCGCTGACGAGGACGGCTTCACGCTCGACCGGGACCAGCCCGCCGCCGGCGATGCGCCGACGGTCGTCATTCCCTTCACGGCGCTTGCCGAAGGCCGGCTGATCCTGACCGACGAACTGATCCGCGATGCGCTGGCCGCCGACAAGAAGGCCAAGGCCGCGCAGGCCGCCAACCAGAACGACGAAGACGGCGGCGACGAAGAATAATGTGTGAGTGCGCTCCGGCCGAGTGGCGGGGCGGAGAGGACGCAACCGGAGCGGTGTTCCGCTTCAGATAGGTCGGAGGCACAGGCCCCGGCCCGACCATGGAGACCTGAGACAATGGCAGTCAGTGCGAACCGGCTTGAGCTTCTGCAGATCGCGGATGCCGTGGCCCGTGAAAAGGTCATCGACCGCGAGATCGTGCTTGCCGCGATGGCCGACGCCATCCAGAAGGCAGCCCGCTCGCGTTACGGTACGGAATCGAACATCCGCGCCGACATCAATTCCAAGACCGGCGAAATCCGCCTCCAGCGTCTGCTTGAGGTCGTCGAGCACGCCGAGGACTATTCGACCCAGATCCCGCTGGAACTGGCACGCGACCGCAACCCCGACGCCAAGCTCGGCGACTTCATCGCCGACCCGCTGCCGCCGATGGACTTCGGCCGCATCGCCGCCCAGTCGGCCAAGCAGGTCATCGTGCAGAAGGTGCGCGAAGCCGAGCGCGACCGCCAGTATGACGAATACAAGGACCGCATCGGCGAGATCGTCAACGGCACGGTCAAGCGCGTCGAATACGGCAACGTCATCGTCGATCTCGGCCGTGGCGAAGGCATCATCCGCCGCGACGAGATGATCCCACGCGAGAACATGCGCTACGGCGACCGCGTCCGCGCTTTCGTCTACGACGTGCGCCGCGAGCAGCGTGGCCCGCAGATCTTCCTGTCGCGGACCCATCCGCAGTTCATGGTGAAGCTCTTCACCATGGAAGTGCCCGAGATCTACGACGGCATCATCCAGATCAAGTCGGTTGCCCGCGACCCGGGTTCGCGCGCCAAGATCGCCGTCATCTCGAACGACTCGTCGATCGATCCGGTCGGCGCCTGCGTGGGTATGCGCGGTTCGCGCGTCCAGGCCGTCGTCGGCGAGCTGCAGGGCGAGAAGATCGACATCATCCCGTGGAGCCAGGATCCGGCTTCCTTCATCGTCAACGCCCTTCAGCCGGCCGAAGTCGCCAAGGTCGTTCTCGACGAGGATGCCGAGCGCATCGAAGTCGTCGTTCCCGACGAGCAGCTGTCGCTGGCCATCGGCCGCCGCGGCCAGAATGTCCGCCTTGCCTCGCAGCTAACCGGCTGGGACATCGATATCCTGACGGAAGCCGAAGAGTCCGAGCGTCGCCAAAAGGAATTCAACGAGCGCACCAACCTCTTCATGGAAGCGCTCGACGTGGATGAGATGGTCGGTCAGGTTCTGGCCTCCGAAGGCTTCGCCGCCGTCGAGGAACTCGCCTACGTCGATCTCGACGAAATCGCCTCGATCGACGGTTTCGACGAAGACACGGCCCAGGAACTCCAGACCCGCGCCCGCGAGCATCTCGACCGCCTCGAGGCCGAGATGGATGCCAAGCGCAAGGAGCTCGGCGTTTCCGACGACCTGCGCCAGATCGACGGCATGACGAGCCAGATGCTCGTTGCGCTGGGCGAAGACGGCATCAAGACGATGGAAGACTTCGCAGGTTGCGCCGCAGACGACCTCGTCGGCTGGACCGAGCGCAAGGATGGCGAGACGAAGAAGTTCGAGGGTCTGTTCTCGAAGTTCGAGGTTTCCCGCGCCGAGGCCGAGGCGATGATCGTTCAGGCCCGTCTGGCGGCCGGCTGGATCACGCAGGAGGATCTCGCCGCTGAGGAAGAGGAAGTCGTCGAGGGCGGTGAAGAGGACGCCTGATCGGCGTCTTCCAGGTTGGCATGCCGCCCGCTGATTTTGCATAGCGGTTTGCGTTGACAAGAGCGGAAACCTATATGGGCAGGAAAGACGAGGACGGCGTGAACGACCGCATGTGCATCGTGACGCGCGAAAAGGGCGAGACGGATGATCTGATCCGCTTTGTCCTGGGCCCGGACGGCAGCGTCGTTCCGGATCTCAAGCGTCAACTTCCCGGACGCGGATGCTGGGTGAAGGCGGAACGGGCGATCGTCGACAAGGCGGTCGCCAGAAAGCTTTTCGGGCGTGCGTTGAAGGCGGAGGCGAAGGCCGCGCCGGAACTCGGCGCCGAAGTGGACAGGCTGATCGCGGCCCAGCTCGGCGGCATGATGAACATGGCGCGCAAGGCCGGCCAGTTCATCACAGGCTCCTCCAAGGTCGATCAGGCGGTTCGCGCTCTGGCGGCATTGGCCGTCTTCCACGCGACGGATGCGGCGGCGGACGGGGTGCGAAAGATTGACCAGGCGAGGAAGGCCGCAAGCTTCCTTACCGATGACGAAACGGAAATTCCCTCCTTCAGGCTCTTTTCCGAGAGTGAATTGGAGGGGCTTTTGGGCCAGAATGCGTTTATCCATGCCGCAGCGCTTGCAGGGCAGGCGGGTGAGGGTGTAGTGAAGCGCGCAATCATGCTCGAGAAATATCGGGGCGACAGCCTGATGATGACAAAAGGTGGCGCTGGCCAGACGAACCAATGACGCGGTTACCGGCATTCGGCCGGCCGAATTCGCATTGGGTGAACACAATTGAACGACGGGGTCTGGTGATACGCATCCGGCCCTGATCTTAGGAACGGAACGGAATGACCGACAACGAAGACGACAAGACGATCAGTGTGGCTGGCAAGAAGACCCTGAGCCTGAAGCCCTCGGGGGTTCAGCAGGGAACCGTGCGCCAGGACATGGGTCGTGGCCGCACGAAGGCCGTCGTGGTCGAGACCCGCACCAAGCGCCATTTCAGCCGCCCGGGCGAAGACCGCCAGGCGTCGGCGCCTGTCACGCCCGTGCAGCGCCAGCCCGAACCGCAGCAGACGCGTCCTGCGCCGCAGCAGTCGCGGCCGGTCCAGCAGCAGCCTTCCCGTTCGGCCGAGCAGAGCCGTCCGCGCGTCGGCGTCGTGCTGAACCAGCTTTCGCCCGATGAGGTCGAGGCCCGCCGCCGCGCGCTTGCCGAAGCCCAGATCCGCGATGCCGCCGAAGCGCGCCAGCGCGCCGAGGACGAGGCCCGCCGCAAGGTCGAGGAAGAAGCCCGCCGCAAGGCTGAGGAAGAAGCCCGCATCCAGCGTGAGAAGGAAGAGGCCGAGCGCCGCGCCAACGAGGCCGCCGCACCCGCGCCCGAACCGGAAGCCGTCGAACCGCAGCCGGTCGCACGCGCTGCTGCGCCCGCGCCTGCCGAAACGCGTCCGCAGCCGGGCCGCACGCCCGTCGCCGCACCGGCCGGCGTTCCCGGCCGTGGTCGCCGCGATGCCGACGACGATGACGACAAGCGTCCGCGTGGCGGCGTGCCCGCCAACCGCGGCGCCATCAAGCGTCCCGAGCCGGCCAAGGCACCGGCCCGTCCGAAGTCCGACGACGGCCGCCGCCAGGGCAAGCTGACGCTCACCACCGCCTCGACGGACGAGGACGGCTCGCAGCGCGGCCGCTCGCTGTCGGCGATGCGTCGCCGCCAGGAGAAGTTCAAGCGCAGCCAGATGCAGGAAACCCGCGAGAAGGTCATGCGCGAGGTCATCCTGCCGGAAACCATCACCATTCAGGAACTGTCGCAGCGCATGTCCGAACGCGCCGTCGACGTCATCAAGTACCTGATGAAGGAAGGGCAGATGATGAAGCCCGGCGATCTGATCGACGCCGACTTGGCTGAACTCATCGCGGGCGAATTCGGCCACACCGTCAAGCGCGTTTCGGAATCCGACGTCGAAGAAGGCATCTTCAACGTCACCGACGATGCCGGCGATCTGCAAAGCCGCCCGCCGATCGTGACCATCATGGGTCACGTCGACCACGGCAAGACCTCGCTGCTCGATGCCATTCGCCAGGCCAATACGGTTGCCGGCGAAGCCGGTGGCATCACCCAGCATATCGGCGCCTACCAGGTCGAGCACAACGGTCACAAGATCACCTTCATCGACACCCCCGGCCACGCCGCGTTCACCGCCATGCGTGCCCGTGGTGCGCAGGCGACGGATATCGCGATCCTCGTGGTCGCTGCCGACGACAGCGTGATGCCGCAGACGATCGAGTCCATCAACCACGCCAAGGCGGCCGGCGTGCCGATCATCGTGGCGATCAACAAGATCGACAAGCACGAAGCCGACCCGCAGAAGGTGCGCAACCAGCTCCTCCAGCACGAGGTCTTCGTCGAATCCATGGGCGGTGAAACGCTCGACGTGGAAGTGTCGGCCAAGAACCGCCTCAACCTCGATAAGCTGCTCGAAGCCGTCCTGCTGCAGGCCGAAATCCTCGACCTCAAGGCGAACCCAAACCGCACGGCAGAAGGCGTCGTCGTCGAAGCCCAGCTGGACCGCGGCCGCGGTGCCGTTGCAACCGTGCTGGTTCAGACCGGTACGCTGAAGCCCGGCCAGATCCTGGTCGCAGGCGATCAGTGGGGCCGCGTGCGTGCGCTGGTCAACGACAAGGGCGAGCACGTCAAGGAAGCCGGTCCGTCCATGCCGGTCGAGGTCCTCGGCCTGTCCGGCACGCCGGCCGCCGGTGACAAGTTCGCCGTCGTCGAGAATGAGAGCCGCGCCCGCGAAATCTCCGAATACCGCCAGCGCCTCGCCCGCGAGAAGCAGGTGGCACGTCAGGCCGGTTCGCGCGGTTCGCTCGAGCAGATGATGAGCCAGTTGCAGAACACGGGCCTCAAGGAGTTCCCGCTGCTCATCAAGGGCGACGTGCAGGGCTCGATCGAAGCCATTGCAGGCGCGCTCGACAAGCTGGGCACCGACGAAGTGCGCGTACGCATCGTGCATTCGGGTGCGGGCGCCATCACCGAGTCGGACATTTCGCTCGCCGAAGCGTCCAATGCCGCGATCATCGGCTTTAACGTCCGTGCGAATGCCCAGGCACGCACGGCCGCCGAACGCGCCGGTCTCGAAATCCGCTACTACAACATCATCTACGATCTGGTGGATGACGTGAAGGCGGCGATGTCAGGCCTGCTCTCGCCGGAGCGTCGCGAAACCTTCCTCGGCAATGCCGAGATCCTCGAGGTGTTCAACATCACGAAGGTCGGCAAGGTCGCGGGTTGCCGCGTCATCGAAGGCAAGGTCGAGCGTGGTGCTGGCGTGCGCCTCGTGCGCGACAACGTCGTCATCCACGAAGGCAAGCTCAAGACCCTCAAGCGCTTCAAGGACGAAGTCGCCGAAGTGCCGATGGGCCAGGAATGCGGCATGGCCTTCGAGAACTACGAGGACATCCGCGCGGGCGACACGATCGAGTGCTTCCGCGTGGAGCACATCACCCGCACGCTGTAAGCGTCCGGCGATCCCAATATCGTGCGAGCGCCGGACCGTTTCGGCGCTCGCATTTTTTTGAAGGTAACGACCATGGCAAGAGCAACTACCTCCGCACCGTCGCAACGCATGCTGCGCGTCGGCGAGCAGGTGCGCGCGGCCCTGACCCAGGTTCTCCAGCGCGGCGAAGTGCGTGATCCGCTTCTCGAAAAGACGGTGATCTCGATTTCGGAAGTCCGCATGTCGCCGGACCTGAAGCATGCGACGGCCTATGTCACGCCGCTGGGCGTCAAGGATCACGACACGGTCATCGAGGCGCTCAACCGCAATGCGAAGTTCATCCGCGGCCGCCTCGGTCCGCAACTGCGCCAGATGAAATACATGCCGGACGTCCGCTTCCGCGACGATACGAGCTTCGACAACTACAAGAAGATCGATGAGCTCCTGCGCTCGCCCGAAGTGGCGCGCGACCTTTCCGCCGATAGCGGCGACGACGACAAGTAACCCAGGATAAAGATGTCCAAGCCCCGCAAACCCAAGGGCCGGCCGGTTTCCGGCTGGCTTATTCTCGACAAGCCGTTCGATTTCGGCTCGACCGAAGCCGTCGCCAAGGTCAAGTGGCTTCTCAAGGCCCAGAAGGCCGGTCATGCCGGCACGCTCGATCCGCTCGCCTCTGGGATGCTGCCGATCGCGCTGGGCGATGCGACCAAGACCGTTCCCTACGTCATGGACGGCCGCAAGATCTATGAGTTCACCGTCACCTGGGGCGAGGAGCGCACGACCGACGACCTGGAAGGCGAGGTGACGCAGAGTTCCGACAAGCGCCCGACGGCCGAAGAGATCAAGGCGATCCTCGGCGGCTATACCGGCACCATCCAGCAGATCCCCCCGCAGTTTTCGGCCATCAAGATCGATGGCGAGCGTGCCTATGATCTCGCCCGCGAAGGCGAAACGGTGGAAATCCCGTCCCGCGAGGTGGAAATCCACCGCCTGACGCTGCTCGCGTCGGACGAGAAGACCGCGCGCTTCCAAGTAGAGTGCGGCAAGGGGACCTATGTCCGCGCGCTCGCCCGAGACTTCGGCCGCCAGCTCGGCTGTTACGGTCATATCTCGGCGCTGCGCCGCACCTTCGTCGCGCCCTTCGGCGAGGACGACATGGTGCCGCTCGCCGATCTGGTGGCGCTGGAAAAGATCGAGGACGAAGCCGAGCGCCTTGCGGCGCTGGATGCCTTCCTGATCGATACGGGCGAGGCCCTCTCCAGCCTGCCGCAGATCATCATCAACGATGACCAGGCGCATCGGCTGCGCATGGGCAATCCCATCATCCTTCGCGGCCGCGATGCGCCGGTTTCCGCGGATGAGGCCTATGCCACGGCGCGCGGCAAGCTGGTGGCGATCGGCGAAATCGGCGGCGGCGAGTTCCGCCCCAAGCGGGTCTTCCAAGGTTGATATGGGGGCGGAACCAACCGCCCCCGACTTGATTTCACCACAAGCAACAGGCTTTATGGGCCTGCAAGGATCGCTCCGGGGCGGGGTGGGCGGCGTGCGCCGCCGTGATCGCTCCTGAGGGAAGGGTGAAAAGGGCTGGCCGTTGACGATTGCGCCGACTGACAGATCGGTCTCTGCCGGAGACGCGGAGGCAAAACCTGGCGTCGGACGCCGGCGCATGCACTATCCGGTCCTCTTCTATCTCGTCTGCATGATCCTTGTCCTGATCGTGCCTGCCTTCCTATTTTCCATGGTGGTTCTGAAGCGCACCAACGAGGCGCAGGAGCGGATTTTCGAATCGCTGCTGCGCACCTCGACGAGCGCCGTGAACCGCGCCGTCGAGCGTGAAATCTCCGGCATGTTCTCGACGCTGAACTTTCTCTCCACATCGGAAAGTCTGGTGCAGGGCGATTTTGCCGGGCTGCATGCGCAGGCCAGCAAGACGCTCGAAGGCACGGATATCCATTTTCTGGTCATCGATCCGACGATGCGCCAGCTCGTCAACACGCGCGTGCCCTATGGCACGCCTCTCAATACCGCATCCGATCCGACGTCTGCGGGCCTGGCGCTGTCGCGCGGCGAGCGCATGGTCTCGGATATCTTTTTTGGCAGGACGGCACAGCAATGGGTTTTCAACGTCTACCAGCCTATGCAGCTTTCGAATGGCCGGCAGGTGTTGCTGACGCTGACGAAGAACGCCGACGCCTTGCGGCGCGCGGTCAACCCGGATGTCCTGTCCCCTGGCTGGAATGCCGCGGTCATTGACAGCACGGGCAGGGTGATCGCGTCGACCGACAGTAAGCAGAAGACAGGCACGGAATTTTTCCTGCGCGTGGTGCCGTCGCTGCGCCTCGGCGTCAGCACGATGCGGCAGGATGGTACCAATTATCAGGTCGTCACCGAATTTTCGTCGCTGGCGGGCTGGCGGATGATTGCCTGGGCAAAATCCTCCGACGTACAGGCCCCGGCAGCCTCGTCGATACGCTGGCTGGTGATCGGCGGCGTGGTTTTCGCTCTGCTGGCCGCCATCGGCGCGGTCGGCATCGCGCGTGTCCTGTCGCGGGACGTCCGGCTGCTTGCGCATGATGCCCGCAGGCTCGGGCATGGCGAGCGCGTCGCCGCACGACCCTATGCCATCACCGAACTGGAGACGGTGTCGCGTGCGCTGGCAGAGGCGGCGGATGCGCGGGTGAAATCCGAAAACGAGGTTCGCTTCCTCATGCGCGAGGTGGCGCACCGCTCCAAGAACCAGCTCACCGTCATCCAGGCCATGCTGAACCAGTCGGCAGCCGGCGCCGAGAATGCCGCCGATTTCGCCGAAACCTTCCGCAAGCGCGTGGCGGGGCTGGCGCGCTCGACCGACCTGATGATCGCCAATGCATCCGACGGCATCAACCTGATGGAGCTTGCCAAGAACCAGTTGAAGCCCTTCACGCCCGACGATGCGGCCCGCGTGCGCATTACCGGCCCCGCCGTTCTGCTCGATCCGCAGGCCTCGCAGACGCTCGGCATGGCGCTGCACGAGCTTTCGACCAACGCAACGAAATATGGCGCACTAGCAAACGAACGGGGCATCGTCTCGCTGAGCTGGGTGGCGAAGGGCGAGGATCTCAATCTTGTCTGGCGCGAAAGCAAGGCGTCGATCGACAGGGAGGCGATCGCCGGCAGCCGCAAGGGCTTCGGCAGCGTCGTCCTGGAGCGCATGCTCGGCATGGCGCTCGATGCCAAGCTCGACTTCATCGTGCATGACGACGGCATCGAATGGCGCGTTACGATCCCGCTTGCGCGGTTGCGCGATGAAGAAGCCCATCACGCACGCCACAATTCATGATAGAACGGCGGCTCCTTCTCATGCTCGGGGCTATTCCATGAGATTTCTTCTGCGTGCTGCGGCTCTTGCGAGCCTCTTCGTCGTCTCGCCGGCGCTTGCCGGGGAGTGCCTGGTCGACGATCCCACAGGCACGCCGCTCAACGTGCGCGCCGCGCCGAACGGTCCTGTTCTCACGACGCTTGAGAATGGCACCGGCGTCGTCATCCTCGACCAGCGCAAGCTCGGCACGAAACGCTGGCTGCTGGTTTCGGTACAGGGCCGGCAGCTTGGATGGATCTTCGCAGCCTATGTCGTTTGCCCGGCGACGAGCGATGCGGCGAAGGCCGCGCCCAGCCTGCCGGTGCCACAGCGGTAGAACGGGCCTTCCCTTTCACAAGCGAATGGTTTATAGGCACCGCCAGCAATGCGGGCTTTTGCCCCTTGCCTCACGGCCATCGCTGGACGACATCCCGGCTTTTGGCGACTTCTGGTTCTCCATTCATGAAAGGACATACGATGTCGATCACTGCTGAGCGCAAGGCTGCGCTGATCAAGGAATACGCAACTGTCGAAGGCGACACCGGTTCGCCGGAAGTCCAGGTTGCGATCCTGACCGAGCGCATCAACAACCTGACGGAACACTTCAAGGGTCACAAGAAGGACAACCACTCCCGTCGTGGCCTTCTGACGATGGTGTCCAGCCGCCGCTCGCTTCTTGATTACCTCAAGAAGAAGGACGAATCCCGTTACAGCAAGCTGATTGCTGCCCTGGGCATTCGCCGCTAAGCAATTTCGGCGGGCGTTCTCACGAGCGCCCGCCGCATTCTTTTGCGGAAGACAATTCCGCCGTACCGTTTCGCCAGTGCCGGTTGAGGCCGCCTCGCGAGATGGCATTATCCAGCA
This sequence comes from Shinella oryzae, assembly GCF_023038235.1. NCBI lineage: Bacteria > Pseudomonadati > Pseudomonadota > Alphaproteobacteria > Hyphomicrobiales > Rhizobiaceae > Shinella > Shinella oryzae. Next base: position 260,122 of record NZ_CP081987.1, read on the forward strand.
GGCCGGATGGGCCGGACCTGCGGAACCAACCGATGACCTGTCATGGGGCAGGATTGCAGGATGCTTCCCTGGGAAGCGGTTCCAGAACGGTTTCCGTCCGGAATTGCGGCCCGCAAACATGAAGCCTCCCGTTGTCTTGCCCATGATGTGTCATGAAGCGGATAGACCACCTGCGCCTTTTCGGGCGGCGGTGCGCGTATCCGCCTTACGAAGGACAAGACATGTTCGATACCCATACGGTTGAAATCGAATGGGCGGGCCGTCCGCTCAAGCTGGAAACCGGCAAGATCGCCCGCCAGGCTGACGGCGCGGTTCTCGCGACCTACGGCGAGACCGTCGTTCTCGCCACCGTCGTCTCGGCCAAGGCGCCGAAGCCGGGCCAGGATTTCTTCCCGCTCACCGTGAACTACCAGGAAAAGACCTACGCCGCCGGCAAGATCCCGGGTGGCTACTTCAAGCGCGAAGGCCGTCCGTCGGAAAAGGAAACGCTGGTTTCCCGCCTGATCGACCGTCCGATCCGCCCGCTCTTCCCGGAAGGCTACAAGAACGACACGCAGGTCGTCGTCACCGTCGTCCAGCATGACCTCGAAAACGATCCCGACGTTCTGTCGATGGTTGCCGCTTCCGCAGCGCTCACGATCTCCGGCGTTCCCTTCATGGGCCCGGTCGGTGCAGCGCGCGTCGGCTACATCAACGGCGAATACGTTCTGAACCCGCATCTCGACGAGATGGATGAATCGGTTCTCGACCTCGTCGTCGCCGGCACCCAGGACGCCGTCCTGATGGTGGAATCCGAAGCCAAGGAACTGAACGAAGACGTCATGCTCGGCGCCGTCATGTTCGGCCACAAGGGCTTCCAGCCGGTCATCGACGCGATCATCAAGCTCGCCGAAGTGGCTGCCAAGGAACCGCGCGACTTCCAGCCGGAAGACTATTCCGAACTCGAAGCCGAAATGCTCGGCATCGCGGAAACCGAACTGCGCGCCGCCTACAAGATCACCCAGAAGGCTGACCGCTACGCCGCCGTCGACGCCGTGAAGGCCAAGGTGAAGGCGCACTTCCTGCCCGAGGGCGTCGAGCCGAAGTACTCCGCCGAAGTCATCGGCTCCGTGTTCAAGCACCTGCAGGCGAAGATCGTTCGCTGGAACATCCTCGACACCAAGAGCCGCATCGACGGCCGCGACCTCGACACCGTTCGCGCCATCGTATCTGAAGTCGGTATCCTGCCGCGCACGCACGGCTCGGCTCTCTTCACCCGCGGTGAAACCCAGGCCGTGGTCGTTGCCACGCTCGGCACCGGCGAAGACGAGCAGTATGTCGACAGCCTGACCGGCATGTACAAGGAACGCTTCCTGCTGCACTACAACTTCCCGCCCTACTCGGTCGGTGAAACGGGCCGCATGGGCTCCCCGGGCCGCCGCGAAATCGGCCACGGCAAGCTGGCATGGCGCGCCATCCGCCCGATGCTGCCGACGCCGGAGCAGTTCCCCTACACGCTGCGCGTCGTTTCCGAGATCACCGAGTCGAACGGCTCGTCCTCGATGGCCACGGTCTGCGGCACCTCGCTCGCCCTGATGGACGCCGGCGTTCCGCTGGCCAAGCCCGTTGCCGGTATCGCCATGGGCCTGATCCTCGAAGGTGACCGCTTTGCGGTTCTCTCCGACATCCTCGGCGACGAAGACCACCTCGGCGACATGGACTTCAAGGTCGCCGGCACCGCCGACGGCATCACCTCGCTGCAGATGGACATCAAGATCGCCGGTATCACCGAAGAGATCATGAAGGTCGCGCTCAGCCAGGCACAGGGTGGCCGCAAGCACATCCTCGGCGAAATGGCCAATGCCATCTCCGAAGGCCGCTCGCAGCTCGGCGAATTCGCACCGCGCATCGAAGTGATGAACATCCCGGTCGACAAGATCCGTGAAGTCATCGGCACGGGCGGCAAGGTCATCCGCGAGATCGTCGAAAAGACCGGCGCCAAGATCAACATCGAAGACGACGGCACGATCAAGATCGCATCGTCCTCCGGCAAGGAAATCGAGGCGGCCCGCAAGTGGATCCACTCGATCGTGGCTGAACCGGAAGTCGGCATGATCTACGAAGGCACGGTCGTCAAGACCGCCGACTTCGGCGCCTTCGTCAACTTCTTCGGCCCGCGCGATGGCCTCGTGCACATCTCGCAGCTCGCGTCCGAGCGCGTTGCCAAGACCTCCGACGTCGTCAAAGAAGGCGACAAGGTCTGGGTCAAGCTGATGGGCTTCGACGAGCGCGGCAAGGTTCGCCTCTCCATGAAGGTCGTCGACCAGGCAACCGGCAAGGAAATCGTTGCCGAGAAGAAGGCCGACGGCGAAGCCGCCGAGTAATCGGACCCTCTACCTTTTGGAAGGGGCGCGGAGCGGCACGTTCCGCGCCCTTTCTTTTGAACGTTCGAAACCCCACGCTGTGAGCCGACCATGACCCGCGATGCCCTGAAGACCCTGTTCCACCCCTTTGCCTCCGGCACGCTCGGCATGCCCGGCGAGGGCGAACGTTATATCTTCCTCGGCGCGGAAGCCGGCCAGCGCCCGCCGGAAGGTTTTGCCGCGTCGCTGGAGGCCGTCCAGCCGCTGCGCTCGCTCTATCGTGGCCTGGAAGCCGTGCGCCAGTCGGTGACCCCGCTCATCGAGGGCGAGGACTTCGACGGCGCGCTCATCCTGATGAACAAGCACAAGGGTGAAAACGAGAACCGCATTGCAGAAGCCCTGCGGCGCGTTCGCACCGGCGGCCTGATCGTCGTTGCGGGCAGCAAGGAAGACGGCGTGCAGTCGATGCGCAAGCGCCTCGACCAGCTCGGCCTGACCGGCGATTCCATGCCGAAATATCATGGCCTCGCCATCTGGTTTGCCCGTCCGGAAGATCCGGCAGAGGCCATTGCCAAGCTGGCGGCCAAGCCGGTGCGCGTCGACGGCCGCTTTACGGCGGCACCGGGCATGTTCTCCCACGACCGCATCGACGATGGCTCCGAGCTGCTTGCCAGCCGCATCCCCGAAGATTTCAACGGCCACGCCGCCGATTTCGGCGCGGGCTGGGGCTACCTTTCCGTCATGCTCGCCGATCGCGCGCCGCAGGCGAAGGGCGTCGACCTGTTCGAGGCGCATTACGAGGCGCTGGAAGCGGCGAAGGAGAACATGGCGGAGAACTGCCCGAACGTTCCCTCGCGCTTCTACTGGTTCGACCTGACGGCCGAAACCCCGCGCGATCACTACGACCTCATCGTCATGAACCCGCCCTTCCACGAAGGCCATGCCGCCGATCACTCACTCGGCGCCGGCATGATCCGCATGGCGGCAAAGTCCTTGAAAATCGGCGGCCGCCTGCTGATGGTCGCCAATCGCGGCCTGCCCTACGAGCCGGTGCTGAAGGAAGCCTTCAAGGAAAGCGGCGAAGTCTGCCGCAACGCCCGCTTCAAGGTCCTCTTCGGCCGTCGTTGAGGTCCAGGGATTGACTGGCGTCAGTTGCTGCTGACGCCGATTGCCGCAGTCGATTGCCATTTTCCTGAAACAGGTCCACCATGATGGAACCGTACCCGTTCAGGAGACCCGCAATGGCTTTTGGACCTGCCAGACCGCCGATCATGGAAGATGTGGCGGAAGTCATCGCCAAGGACGTGAAACAGGGGGAGGGGCATACGCCACCTTCCGAATCGCCGCTCGCTTTCTTGAAGCGAGGGGCAGATGGCAAGCCGATCGAAATGAACAGCCGCGTGCGCACGATGCTGCTTGGCATCCTGGTCGCGATGGTCCTGCTTGTCGGTATTCTCTTGGTGCTTTGATCGATCAGGGAGAAACGGCGCGAAGTGTGAACTCCGCGCCGTTTGTTCGTTACTCGCTGTCTGCCTTGGCCAGCCGCTCCAGCGTCGGCATGGAGGTGATGTTGTAGCCGGAATCCACGTAGTGGATTTCGCCGGTCACGCCGCTCGACAGGTCGGAGAGCAGGTAAAGCGCCGAATTGCCGACATCCTCGATCGTCACGGTTCGGCGCAGCGGTGCGTTCTTCTGCTGCCAGGAGAGCATGGCGCGCGCATCCGAGATGCCCGCACCCGCCAGCGTCCGGATCGGGCCCGCCGAGATCGCATTCACACGGATGCCTTGCGGGCCGTAGTCACCGGCGAGGTAGCGCACGGAGGCTTCGAGGGCCGCCTTGGCCACGCCCATCACGTTGTAGTTCGGCATGATGCGGGTGGAGCCGCCATAGGTCAGCGTCAGCATCGCGCCGCCGTCCGTCATCAGCCCGGCTGCACGCTTGGCGATTTCGGTAAAGGAGAAGCAGGAGATCACCATCGTGCGCGAGAAGTTTTCGCGCGTGGTGTCCGCATAGAGGCCCTTCAGCTCGTTCTTGTCGGAAAAGCCGATGGCGTGCACGATGAAATCGAGCTTGCCCCACTTTTCCTTGATCGCCTCGATCGTCGAGTCAACCGATGCGATGTCCTCGACATCGCAGGGAATGACGAAATCGGAGCCGAGCTCTGCGGCCAGCGGCTTCACCCGCTTGCCGAGCGCCTCACCCTGATAGGTAAAGGCGAGTTCCGCGCCTTGGCTGGCGAGCTTCTGTGCGATGCCCCATGCGATGGAGTGGTTGTTCGCGACCCCCATGATGAGGCCGCGCTTGCCGTTCATGATCCCCGTCATGCCTGTCATCCGTTGTGGCGCTGGAAGACCAGCGTGGCGTTCGTGCCGCCGAAACCGAAGGAATTGGAAAGAACCGTGTCGATCTTCGCATTGTCGATGCGCTTGCGCACGATCGGAACGCCGTCGAATTCCGGGTCGAGCTCGGTGATATGCGCGCTCTCGCCGATGAAACCCGCCTGCATCATCAGCAGGCCGTAGATCGATTCCTGCACGCCTGCGGCACCCAGCGAGTGGCCGGTCAGCGACTTGGTCGACTGGATGTGCGGGATCTTGTCGCCGAAGACTTCGCGGATCGCGCCGATCTCCTTGGAATCGCCGACGGGCGTCGAGGTGCCGTGCGTGTTGATGTAGTCGACATCGCCCTTCACGGTGGCGAGCGCCTGGCGCATGCAGCGCACCGCGCCTTCGCCCGACGGGGCGACCATGTCGTAACCGTCCGACGTCGCGCCGTAGCCGGTGATCTCGGCATAGATCTTCGCGCCGCGCGCCTTGGCATGTTCCAGTTCCTCCAGAACCAGAACGCCCGCACCGCCGGCAATGACGAAGCCGTCACGGGTCGCGTCATAGGCGCGCGAGGCCGTGGCGGGCGTGTCGTTGTACTTGGAGGACATGGCGCCCATCGCGTCGAACAGGTTCGACATGGTCCAGTCCAGATCCTCGTGGCCGCCGGCGAACATGAGGTCCTGCTTGCCCCACTGGATCATCTCGGCGGCATTGCCGATGCAATGTGCCGATGTCGAGCAGGCCGACGAGATCGAATAGTTGACGCCGTGGATCTTGAACCAGGTGGCCAGCGTCGCGGATGCCGTCGACGACATCGCCTTCGGCACGGCGAAGGGGCCGATGCGCTTGGGCGAATTGTTCTTGAGCGTGATTTCGGCGGCTTCGATCAGCGTGCGGGTGGAAGGACCGCCCGAACCCATGATGATACCGGCGCGCGGATTGGCGGCATAGTCGGCCTCTTCCAGGCCGGCATCGGCAATCGCCTGCTTCATGGCGACATGGTTCCAAGCGCCGCCCTGGGAGAGGAAGCGGGCCGCACGGCGATCGACGAGCTCCGTGGTGTCGATACTAGGCGAACCCCAGACCTGGCACTTGAAGCCGTGGTCGGCGAAATCCTGCGAGAAGCTGATGCCCGAACGCGCGTCGCGCAGCGAGGCAGTCACCTCGTCAGCATTGTTCCCGATCGAGGATACGATCCCCAAGCCCGTGACAACTACCCGTCTCATATTCATGACCTTTTCTAGAACGTCTCATGGTGAGGGCGAATGCCGCCCTCAGGCTGCCGGTGGCTGGCGCCGCCCTTAAGCTTCCTTGTCCTTCGACAGGCCGACGCGCAGGTCGCTCGCCTGATAGATGGTTTCACCATCGGCCTTCAGCCAGCCGTCCGCCGTGCCGAGCACGAGGCGGCCGCGCATGACGCGCTTGAAGTCGATGCCGTATTCGAGGAGCTTGGTATCGGGACGAACCATGCCCTTGAACTTCACTTCGCCCGTGGACAGCGCCATGCCGCGGCCGGGCTCGCCGAGCCAGCCGAGGAAGAAGCCGGTCAGCTGCCACATTCCGTCGAGGCCCAGGCAGCCCGGCATGATCGGATTGCCCTGGAAGTGACAGGGGAAATACCAGTCGTCCGGCTTCACATCGTATTCGGCGCGGATATAGCCCTTGTCGAAGGCGCCGCCGGTTTCGGAAATATCGGTGATGCGGTGGACCATCAGCATAGGCGGCAGAGGAAGCTGCGCGTTGCCGGGGCCGAAAAGCTCGCCACGGCCGCAGGCCAGAATTTCCTCATAGTTGTAGCTGGATTGCCTGCTCGTCATCGAATGTCTCATCCCCGGTCTTGAGCGACCCTTGGTTCGCATGGATTGGTGGAGGCAGGATGCGGATTGAAGCGCCCCTGAACTCCTCGTCTTCTCGCCGCGCCCTGTCCGGGCGAGACGTTGTTTCCGCTGTCCGCATACATGATGCTCGCCATGACAGCCAGTGCAAAGTACAGAACGGCGGGTGGGAGCCCGGTTTTTCCGCATGTTGCGCGTGTTGAAGCCGACGTAATCCTATTGAATACCGCTCCAGCAAAAGTTATATCGAAAGTTAAGGATTAGAGTTCAAGGCCAGACAAGCGGATACGTCGCCCATGACGCATGCACACGAGATGCCCATCGAAGAGCGCCTGCGCCATTGCGGCCTGCGCCCGACGCGCCAGCGTGTGGCCCTTGCCGACCTGCTTTTCGCCAAGGGCGACCGCCACCTCACGGTGGAGGAACTGCACGAGGAAGCCGTCACCGCCGGCGTTCCGGTCTCCCTGGCCACCGTCTACAACACGCTGCACCAGTTCACCGAAGCGGGCATGATCCGCGTGCTCGCGGTCGAAAGCTCGAAGACCTATTTCGATACCAACGTTTCCGATCACCATCACTTTTTCGTTGAAGGTGAAAACCACGTCCTCGACATTCCCGTGAGCAATATCGAGATCGGCAACCTGCCCGAGCCGCCGGAAGGCATGGAAATCGCCCATGTCGACGTGATCATCCGCCTGCGTCCGCGCAAGGGCTGAAATTTCTACATCACATCGTCGGGGTGGCGGCCGGGCCGGGCCTTGTAGACCGGGAACCGCCAGCCGAACTTCAATGCGCCGCCGCGCACGATGAAGGCTGCGGCGATGCCGATGGCCGATGCCAGCCAGAGCGGGGCGCCCGCGACCGTCGCCGCCGTGAAGCCCGCCGCACCGATGAGGGCGGCCGTGACGTAGATCTCCGGGCGCAGCAACACCGAAGGCTCCCCCGCCAGCAGGTCGCGGATGATCCCGCCGAAGCTTGCCGTCAGCACGCCGGTCGTAATGGCCACCGTCGGCGAGCCGGTCGCCGCGAAGCCCTTGGCTGCCCCCATCACGCAATAGGCCGACACACCCATCGCATCCAGCCACAGAAGCAGGCGGTAACGGGATTCGATGCGGTGCGCGAGCACGAAGACGATGAGCGCGACCGAGACGCAGACGATGAGATAGGTCGGGTTCACCACCCAGAAGACCGGCGTGGCACCGAGAATGACATCGCGGAACGTACCGCCGCCGATGCCCGTGGCGGCCGCAAGAAACAGGAAGCCGATGATGTCGAGCTGCTTGCGCGAGGCCGAAAGCGCGCCGGTCGCGGCAAAGACGGCCACCCCCGTATAGTCAAGCAGTTCCAGGATCGACACGGTGTTCCCCTCTCGTGCGGGCCAAGCCTCGCGACAGCCTTGCCGCAGTAGAGTGCGCCGGCAGAATCACGCCGCGCGCCGTCAGCGGCCCATAATGACCGAATCGCGTGCCATGGAAAGGTTTGAGAGATGGCTATCCGCATGAGTTTTCTGGCGCTCCTCTCCGCCGCCATCGTTGCGATGGCCATGCCGGCCCGCGCCTCCAACATCGTTCCCGATGCGCTGTCTGCGGTGCAGGCGGAGGTCGCCAAGCGCTGCAAGACGGCGGTCTATGGCGAGGATTTCGCCGACTATGTCGACTTCAACAACGACCGTCTGGTGGACGCGATCTTCAATCTCGGCGCGGTCAATTGCGATGGCGTGCCGGGCGGTCTCTGCGGCAATGTCGGCTGCCCGCACCACTTCTATATCCGCGTCGCCGAGGGCGGGTTCTTCCTCGCGGCGGTCGCCGATCTCTACGGCTACGACATGAAGAAGCGGTTCGGAAACATGGTGCTGGAGCTGAAGGCCAATGCCGCCAGCTGCGGCCGCGACGACAGCGAATATTGCGTGATGACGATCCGCGTGCGCAACGCCCGTTTCGAGACGATCTCGAAGAAGTAGACTATTCCGGCAGGAACGTGCTCGTGCGGCCGGCCATGGAATAGAACGCCAGCCCGATCCACTCGCGAACGGCCATCGTCATCAGCTGGCTGTTGACCGACGGCTGGGTCAGGTCGAGGCCGAGGCTCGCCTTGCCGGTCGTGCGGAAATCGGTCGGCCAGGGCAGCATCTCGAGACCGCGCTTGCGGAAGAGCCCGATCGAGCGCGGCATATGAAAGGCGGAGGTGACGAGAAGGCAGCGTTCCAGGCCGTTCTCGGCAAGCAGCGCCTGCGTGTAATCCGCATTCTCGAAAGTGTCGCGCGATCCGCCCTCGCGGATGAGCCGCGTTTCGGGAATGCCGAAGGCCGCGAGGAAGCGGCTGCCGATCACCGCGTCGCCTTCGAAATCACCGCTCAGGGAGCCGTCGCCGCCGGAAATCAGGATGCGCGCCTGTGGAAACTCCCGGGCGAGCCGCAGCGTCTCCACGAAGCGATCCCCGGCCTGGTTCATCTCGTAACCGCCGCGCGCGGTGGTGACGTCAGCCTCGAAGCCGCCGCCGAGCGTGATGATGCAGGCGGGTCCGCCCTCGGGCAGCGCGGCGCGGGGGATGCGGTCCTCGAGCGTCTGCAGCAGCACCGCGCCCGTCGTCGTGAACAGGGTGAGGAACAGGACCAGCGCGGCCAGAACGCTCGAAAGCGTCCTGATGCGGTTCCACCTCAGGAAACCGGCAAGCAGGCCGGCGACGATGAGGAAGAAGGCCAGCGAGAGGGGTTGTGCGACGAGCCAGAAGATCTTCGAAATGTAGAAGGTCACGCGTCGCTTACCCCGCTTTTCGTGTCAGGCCGGTGCTGCGGCGGGTGCCGCCTTGCCCCGTCGCAGATAAAGGATGCCCGCCGCCAGCGCAATGCCGGCGGCCAGAACGGCCACGGCGATGAGCGGGCGATAGGTGATCCAGGCGATGGCGATCACGCTGGGGCCGATCAGAAGGGTGAAGATCAGCGCGATCGCGGTCGTGCCGAAGCGGACGATCGTGCCGATGAAGGGCACGAGATCGGCGATGACGCCGAGGATCGACAGGATGAAGACGAAGCCGATGAACAGGCCGATGAGCCCGCCGGCGCGCACCAGCCAGGTGATGATGGTGTTTTCGCTCTGTGCTGCGTCGAACATGGCGGGCGCTTCCACGAGACCGGCCTGGCTCAGGAAGAGCGCCCGTCCGTTCGAGGTCGTATAGGGCACGAGGCCCGCGCCGCGTTGCGCGCCGACGAAGCTTGCGCTGTCGATGTCCGAGCGCGTGAAGGACATGCGGATGTCGCCGATCTCAGGGTTCTGCGGATTGTTGGAAAAGATCGCCTGGCCGCCGACGACGGAGGCCGGCTTGCCGAGGGCGGCGGCCTGGCCGAGGCGGGTGGCGTCCGACGCGCTCAGCGGGATCGGCCGCTCGTCGCCCAGTCTCGCGACGGCCCGGCCATCGACGCTGAAGGCCCCGATCGTCGCCGATGGAACGAAGAAGCTCGCATCATCGATCGGCATTTGCGGATTGTCGTGTCCAGCCTGACGGAAATTGCTGGAATTGACGGCATCGCGCTTCCATTCCTTGTTATAGGAATAGGTGGTCACGGTTTCCTCGCCGCCGCCGAGCTGCTTGCGGGTCTCCGACCGGGATGTCTCCACCCACTGGTACATCTCGACGACGCGTTCGAGGCCAGCCGCGCCTTCCGCCGAAATGCCGAGCACATTGTCCTCGGGCACGCCGACCGGCTTTACCGGCCCGGACACATGGACGAGCTTGCCGTCATTGGCCGGATCGACGCGGCTGTTGTCGACGGAGACGACGAGCCCGGCGCCTTCGACGAGCGCCCTGTAGGTCTTCACCGAGCGCCCTTCGTTCCAGAAAAGCAGCCAGATGCAGGCGACAACGAGGATCAGGCCGATCACGATCCTGATCAACGCCCCCTTCAGTCTGGAGAACCATGATGTGGTCGTCGTTTCGGTGAAGCTCATTGTGGTCCCCAGCAAGACTGATCTACGTCATGGAACGTACATCCCAATCTGCTTATTCTCGCTAAAGGTATCGCGCAAGCGGCGCCGGCTTTAAGGAACATCCTGTCGGCCGGTCCGTTCTCGCGTTACGGAACCAAAGGGAGAAGACAGATGGACGACACAAGGGAAGACCGCATCCGCAAGCGCGCCTACGAACTGTGGCAGCAGGCCGGTGCGCCGGACGGCACGCCGGATGATCATTGGTATCAGGCCGAGCACGAAATCGATCAGGGCAACGGTGAGATCGAAGGAGACGACGAGCCCAACCTCGCCGCCCTCCGCGAAGCCGCACGCCAGCACTCGGACACGTTCCTGGTGAAGACCGACCTCGAAGACGCCGACCAGCGCGAAGCCACACCCGGCATGCGCGAGCAGCCGTAGGGGCAGAAAACGTTCGGTTCTAGGGAAGGTTTGGTGGAGCTAAGCGGGATCGAACCGCTGACCTCTTGCATGCCATGCAAGCGCTCTCCCAGCTGAGCTATAGCCCCATAACGGGTCCGGCGAGGCCGGTTTCCGGGAACCGAAGCGGCGTTGCCGTTCGGTGTGCGGCTTATTACTTGCCGTGCCGGAGGATGGCAAGCCGAAAAATGAAATCCGGCCGATTTTTTTAAAATCGGCCGGAAATCAGAGTGTTACGCTTCGTCTTCGTCGCCGGTGACGCCAATGAGATCGCTCATGTCGTCGTTGTCGTCGTCTTCGTCCTGTTCCAGGAACGTGTCGTCGTCATCGCCGTCGATTTCGACGTCGTCATCGCCGAGATCCGGAATATCGTCGCCGCCGGATGCATCTTCATCGGCATCCTCGAGCGAAACCAGTTCGACTTCCGTGTTCTCGGTATCGACTTCGTTGACGTCTTCTTCCTCATCCTTCTCCATGACGGCGGCCGCGGAGGTTTCCTCGAAGAAGGAAAGCGGATAGGACTTGCCCGTATAAGGCGACACGATCGGATCGCGGTTCAGGTCGTAGAACTTCTTGCCCGTTTCCGGGTCGATGCGTTTGGTTCCGAGTTCCGGTTTTGCCACTGTCAAAGCCTCTCAGGTGCCGATTGTCTCAGGCGGGGCCGGGTGACCGGCGCGTTAAAGGGAAAATGATTAGCCGGTCCCCTTAATCGTCTTGCGCTATCCTGTCAAAGCGAAACTGAGGGTGCGACGGAGCGCGCATTCGGGCCGAATGTTTTTCGGCGGGAGGATGACGCTTTAAATCGTTTGTGATAGCAAGCGCGCGATCTCCCCGGAGTGCCTGGCGGAGAGCCGACCATATAAGGAAGACGCCCATGTCGCACGGCGCCCATGCACGGCCCGCAACCGCCCGCAAATCCTCCGGCCTTTCCGGCACCGTCCGCATTCCCGGCGACAAATCGATATCCCACCGCTCCTTCATGTTCGGCGGCCTGGCGAGCGGCGAAACGCGCATCACCGGCCTCCTGGAGGGCGAAGACGTCATCAACACCGGCAAGGCCATGCAGGCCATGGGCGCCAGGATCCGCAAGGACGGCGATACCTGGATCATCAATGGCGTCGGCAACGGCGCATTGCTTGCGCCGGAAGCGCCGCTCGATTTCGGCAATGCCGGCACCGGCTGCCGCCTGACCATGGGCCTTGTCGGCGTCTACGACTTCGATTCGACCTTCATCGGCGATGCCTCGCTCACCAAGCGCCCGATGGGCCGCGTGCTCAACCCGCTGCGCGAAATGGGCGTGCAGGTGAGGTCCGCAGAAGGTGATCGCCTGCCGGTCACGCTGCGCGGTCCCAAGACCCCGACGCCGATCACCTACCGCGTGCCGATGGCCTCCGCCCAGGTGAAGTCGGCGGTGCTGCTCGCCGGCCTCAACACGCCCGGCATCACCACGGTCATCGAACCGATCATGACCCGCGACCATACCGAGAAGATGCTGCAGGGCTTCGGCGCGAAACTGACGGTCGAGACGGATGCCGACGGCGTGCGCACCATCCGGCTCGAGGGCCGCGGCAAGCTCACGGGCCAGATCATCGATGTTCCCGGCGATCCGTCCTCCACGGCCTTCCCGCTGGTGGCGGCGCTGCTCGTTCCGGGCTCCGACATCACCATTCTCAACGTGCTGATGAACCCCACGCGCACCGGCCTCATCCTGACCCTGCAGGAAATGGGCGCCGATATCGAGGTGCTGAACCCGCGCCTTGCCGGCGGCGAGGACGTGGCGGACCTGCGCGTGCGCTCCTCCGTGCTGAAGGGCGTCACGGTGCCGGAAGACCGCGCACCGTCGATGATCGACGAGTACCCGGTGCTCGCCGTCGCTGCATCCTTCGCGGAGGGCACGACGGTCATGAACGGCCTCGACGAATTGCGCGTCAAGGAAAGCGACCGCCTTTCGGCCGTCGCCGAGGGCCTCAAGCTGAACGGCGTCGATTGCGACGAAGGCGAGGCCTCGCTCGTCGTGCGCGGCCGGCCGGATGGCAAGGGCCTCGGCAATGCCGCGGGTGCCGCCGTCGCCACGCATCTCGATCACCGCATCGCCATGAGCTTCCTCGTCATGGGCCTCGTCTCCGAGCATCCCGTCACGGTGGACGACGCGACGATGATCGCGACCAGCTTCCCCGAGTTCATGGACCTCATGGCCGGGCTTGGCGCGAAGATCGAGCTTTCCGACGTCAAGGCCGCCTGATGACGTTCACCATCGCCATCGACGGTCCTGCTGCTGCCGGCAAGGGGACGCTCTCGCGCCGTATCGCGGAGGTCTATGGCTTTCATCATCTCGATACCGGCCTGACCTATCGCGCGACGGCGAAGGCGCTGCTCGATCGCGGCCTGCCGCTCGATGACGAGGCGGTCGCGGCCGATGTCGCCCGCAGCCTCGATCTCGCGGGGCTCGACCGCGCCGTCCTGTCCGCCCACGCCATCGGCGAGGCGGCCTCGAAGATCGCGGTCATGCCGTCGGTGCGCCGGGCGCTGGTCGAGGCGCAACGCGGCTTTGCGATGCGCGAGCCCGGCACGGTGCTCGACGGCCGCGACATCGGCACGGTCGTCTGCCCGGATGCGCCGGTGAAGCTTTATGTGACGGCATCGGCCGAGGTGCGCGCCAGGCGCCGCTACGACGAGATCGTGGCCGGCGGCGGGGCGGCCGATTACGGGACGATCCTTGAAGATATCCGCCGCCGCGACGACCGCGACATGGGCCGCGCGGACAGCCCGCTGAAGCCCGCTGACGATGCGCACTTGCTCGATACCTCGGAAATGAGTATAGAGGCGGCGTTTTCTGCGGCAAAGTCGATCATCGACGCTGCCCTTAAAGACTAGAACGAAGCCTGTCCCCGCGCCGGATTTGCTGCCGAAGGGTAGCGGATAGCGCCTCGTTCATCACCAACACCAACCCCCGGCGCCCGTGCCCTTACAGGCACATCAGGAGTTTCAATGTCTCAAGCAAACCCCACGCGCGAAGATTTCGCAGCCCTTCTGCAGGAATCCTTTGCGTCCAACGATCTCGCCGAAGGCTATGTTGCCAAGGGTATCGTTACCGCGATCGAAAAGGACGTCGCCATCATCGACGTCGGCCTCAAGGTTGAAGGTCGCGTTCCGCTGAAGGAATTCGGTGCCAAGTCCAAGGACGGCACGCTGAAGGTCGGCGACGAAGTCGAAGTTTATGTCGAGCGCATCGAAAACGCGCTTGGTGAAGCCGTTCTGTCGCGCGAAAAGGCTCGCCGCGAAGAAAGCTGGGCCAAGCTCGAAGTCAAGTTCGAAGCCGGCGAGCGCGTCGAAGGCGTCATCTTCAACCAGGTCAAGGGTGGCTTCACCGTCGATCTCGACGGCGCCGTTGCCTTCCTGCCGCGTTCGCAGGTCGACATCCGTCCGATCCGCGACGTCACGCCGCTCATGCACAACCCGCAGCCCTTCGAAATCCTCAAGATGGACAAGCGTCGCGGCAACATCGTCGTTTCGCGCCGCACGGTCCTCGAAGAGTCCCGCGCCGAGCAGCGTTCTGAAATCGTTCAGAACCTCGAAGAAGGCCAGGTTGTTGACGGCGTCGTCAAGAACATCACCGATTACGGTGCGTTCGTTGACCTCGGCGGCATCGACGGCCTGCTGCACGTCACCGACATGGCCTGGCGCCGCGTCAACCATCCGTCGGAAATCCTGTCCATCGGCCAGCAGGTCAAGGTTCAGATCATCCGCATCAACCAGGAAACCCACCGCATCTCGCTCGGCATGAAGCAGCTCGAGTCGGATCCGTGGGATGGCATCGGCACGAAGTACCCGACCGGCAAGAAGATTTCCGGTACGGTTACGAACATCACCGACTACGGTGCGTTCGTCGAGCTGGAGCCGGGCATCGAAGGCCTGATCCACATCTCCGAAATGTCCTGGACGAAGAAGAACGTTCACCCCGGCAAGATCCTGTCCACGAGCCAGGAAGTCGACGTGGTCGTTCTCGAAGTCGACCCGACGAAGCGCCGCATCTCGCTCGGTCTCAAGCAGACCCTCGAGAACCCGTGGCAGGCCTTCGCGCACAGCCACCCGGCTGGCACGGAAGTCGAAGGCGAAGTCAAGAACAAGACCGAATTCGGTCTGTTCATCGGCCTCGAAGGCGACGTGGACGGCATGGTGCACCTCTCCGACCTCGACTGGAACCGTCCGGGCGAGCAGGTCATCGAGGAGTACAACAAGGGCGACGTCGTCAAGGCTGTCGTTCTGGATGTTGACGTCGACAAGGAGCGTATCTCGCTCGGCATCAAGCAGCTCGGCAAGGACTCGGTCGGCGACGCCGCCGCTTCCGGCGACCTGCGCAAGAATGCCGTCGTCTCGGCTGAAGTCATCGCGATCAACGACGGTGGCATTGAAGTGAAGCTCGTCGGCCATGAGGACCTCACGTCCTTCATCCGCCGCGCTGACCTTTCGCGTGACCGTGACGAACAGCGTCCGGAGCGTTTCTCGGTCGGCCAGACCGTCGACGCCCGCGTCCTGAGCTTCTCGAAGAAGGATCGCAAGATCCAGCTTTCGATCAAGGCTCTGGAAATCGCTGAAGAGAAGGAAGCCGTCGCACAGTTCGGTTCGTCCGACTCGGGCGCTTCGCTCGGCGACATCCTCGGCGCGGCTCTGAAGAACCGCAACAACGCCGAGTAAGCCTCGCTTGCTTTGAAATGAAGAGCCCGCGGAGAGCAATCTCCGCGGGCTTTTTCGTGGTTATTCGGTTCAGGTCCAGTATTCACCCAGCTTCTGGTAAAACACGAGGCCGGGCTCGATGACGCCCACCATGTCCGCGGTCTTTTCGCGCCGCCGCGCCATGTCGGGGCTTTCCGGCTCGTTCTCACCGCTTTCGCCGTCCGCGTCCGCCGCGGGCTCTTCGCCGGACTGGTTATCGCCCTCCAAGCCGTCGTCTTCCGCCGCCTCTTCCTGCTCTGCCTCGCGGTCGTCTCGCCACTCGGTCTCGTCTTCTGCGGGAAGATAGGGAACGAAGGCGAGGGGCACGCCTTCGCGCAGCGGCAATGCCGCCAGCAGCCGCTCCGGTGTTGCATCGGCGATTGTTCCCTGCGCGGCCTCGCGCGTCTGGGGCAGCGCAAGCGGCTTTCCGTCGTCATCGGCGTCTTGCGGCAGAGAGGCCGGCTGCTGCGCCGCCTCCGTCGCCGCCTTGGCGGGCTTTGTCGTGCTTTCGGCCGCCTCCTCGGGCAAATTCGCGGCGGCCAGCGCAACGTCCTGCTCAGCGGGTGGATCGAGCGGCCGGTCGAGCAGGGCGCGCAGGAAGTTCGCCTCCTCCGGGGAAAGGGTCTCCATCAGCTGTGTCACCGCCTGCATCAGAAGGGCGGGCGGCATGTCGCGCGCAACGGCTTGCAGCACGCTGCGGGCAAGGACCTGACCGACGGCAAGCTGGGCCCGCCCGGCTTGGCCCCCTCGCCGCGCGGTGGGCAGCGTCGTCTCGATGTCCTCGGCATCGCCCATATGGCGGGGCGCCGCTTCGATGGTCTCGACAGGCTGTCCGGCGGCGCGGCCGGCGGTGAGGGGCGGGCGGTTCTCGGCTTTCGGCAGGGTGCCGGGATCGGCCGGCAGGCGGTTGGTCGCCGTCGCCGGCTGGCGGGCCGCATCCGCATCGCCTGTCCGGCCGGCGATGGTGCTGGGCCGGCCGGTATCGAGGTCGAACACGCGCTTGAGCGCCGACTGGAGGGCGCGGATATCGCCGGCCACGGGATCGGCGAGCGGCGGCGTGCCCTGCCGTGCAACGGCCGCCAGCTGCTGCGCGTTCAGGCCCATCGGGCGCGCCTGCCGGTCGTTGGCCGGGGTGGACAGGGCTGCCGTGTTCACATTCGCCGCGATGATCGTGGCGAGCTTCTGCGCGTCGGGCCCGTTGGGATTACGCACGATCTCCATGAGGGTGCGTGTCGGCATGGATGACAGCACGGTATTGATCAGCTTTTCGACGGCGGGCCGCAGTTCCGGCGGCAGCTTGGCCAGGAGGTCGGCGAGCTTGCGGCCGTTTTCGCCCTCCCGCCCCGGCGCGGTCTTCAAGGCGGTAAGCAGCGTTTCGAGCAGGTCGCGGCCGGCATTCGGCTCCGCCGCGGGCGGCATGTGCTTCAGCATGGTCTCGATGAGGCGAAGCAGCACGTCCGCGCGCAGATTGGCAAGCGTGGCGGCGCTCGGCACCGGGCGGGCGACGGCATCGGACGACACGCCCGCCTGAAGGGCGGGGGCGGGCTGGGCCGTGCCGGTCGTCGGTGCCACGCGCGGTAGCATGCCTGCCTCCTTTGCCGATGCCCTGCGCATCGCAGGAGCTTGCCAAGAATGGTCCATCGTTCGTCGGATGGCGCATCATGCGCGACACTGCTGGTGATGAGCTTCGACCCGGCGAACCGGGTATTCATGCGGGAGGCGGCGGGTAGACCGGCAATGCACTGAACCGCTGACTGGGCCGGACGGGAAACCCCGGGACTCCGAACAACCTGTGATTCCTACATTTGACAGTTCATGGTTAATGAAACACTAACGAACCCGGCAACGCGCCCTCACGCGGCGTCCGAAACGGCTCTTGCCCCTTATGCTCGGCTCGCGTAAATCTTCGCGGCACTTGCAGGCTGGAACTGCGGATGCGGCGGAGACCTTTCGATGAACCTCACCAACCTCATCCTCAACACCGACAGCTACAAGCTGAGCCATTACCTGCAATATCCGCCGGAAACGCGCGCGATCTCCTCCTATGTCGAGGCCCGCGGTCATTCCGATCACGCGGAAGTGGTGTTCTTCGGCTTGCAGATGTTCCTGAAGGCGTATCTCGCCAAGCCGGTGACGATGCAGGATGTGAACGAGGCGGAAGAAATCGTCCTCGCCCATGGCCTGCCGTTCAATCGCGAGGGATGGACGCATATCGTCAATCGCCATGGTGGCTACCTGCCGCTCCTCATCGAGGCGCTGCCGGAGGGCACGATGGTTCGCCGCGGCGTGCCGGTCGTGCAGGTGGTGAACACCGATCCAGCCTGCTACTGGCTGACATCCTATATCGAGACGGCGCTGCTGCGCGCCATCTGGTATCCCAGCACGGTCGCCTCGAATTCCCGCAAGGTGAAGCAGATCATCCGGCCGATCCTGGAAAAGACCTGTGACGATCCCGATTCCGTCCTGCCCTTCCGCCTGCACGATTTCGGCGCGCGCGGCACGACGAGCCTGGAGCAGGCCGGCATCGGCGGTGCCGCGCATCTCGTCAACTTCATGGGCACGGATACGGTGACCGGGGTTCTCTATGCGCGCCGCTACTATGGTGCGCAGATGGCGGGCTTTTCCATTCCCGCCTCCGAACATTCGACCATGACCTCGTGGGGCCAGGACCGCGAGGCGGATGCCTATGCCAACATGATCGACAAGTTCGGCGCCAAAGGCCTTTATGCCGTGGTCTCCGACAGCTACGACATCAACAATGCCGTCGCGGAGATCTGGGGCAAGCAGCTGAAGGAGCGTGTGCAGACCGCCGGCGGCACGCTCGTCGTGCGTCCCGACAGCGGGGATCCGGTGGAAACGCCGGTGCAGGTGGTGCGCCAGCTCGCCTATGCCTTCGGCACGCATCTGAACGGCAAGGGCTACAAGGTCCTCGACAACAGCGTGCGCGTCATCCAGGGCGACGGCATCTCGTCGTCCGATATCGCTCTGATCCTCGGCCGGCTGGAAGCCTTCGGCTTTTCCGCCGAGAACATCGCGTTCGGCATGGGCGCTGGCCTGCTCCAGCGCGTCAACCGCGACACCTATTCCTTCGCCATGAAGGCCAATGCCCGGCAGGATACATCAGGCACCTGGCATGACGTCTACAAGCGCCCGGCAACCATGAACCTGAAGGCCTCGAAAGCCGGCCGGCAGGCTGTGGTGGAAGGCTATATCGGGCTGGAGGCCGCCCGTGTCGATCAACTCGCGGGCCGTGCCAACATGCTGCAGCCGGTGTGGCGCGATGGTGAGCTTCTACAGGACTGGACCTTTGACGCGGTACGCGCCCGCGCCGCCTGATCCCTTGCATCCGCGCGCCGGCCGCTCCATCTTTTCCCCATGACGGGAGATCGAAGATGACGGTTCGTCCGCCCCAGGCACTTGCCCCTTCCTTCACCAAGGAAACGGGTCTCAATATCCTTGAATACGAACTGATGTCGGAGCGGGCGGATTCGCTCGGCCGGCACGGGCTGAAGGTCGAGAAGGCATTGGCGCTGCTTTCCGAGCGCCTTGCCGCCGGATGCCCGCCCGAGGAACGCGACGCCCTGCTCGACGATGCCGCCGACAAGGTCTGGGCGTTCTTCATTCAGCGCGAAATGTGCGGGCTGCGCAGCCAGAAGGACGCGATCAGCCGTTACGGAATCCCGCCCGAGGTCATCGCGCGGCTGGGGATCGTACGCAAGAAGGCGTGAGCCTCAGGCGACGAGCTGGCGCGTGATCAGGTCGTAAATGCCGTTGTCGTCCACGCGCAGAGCGAAGATTTCCTTCCGGGCATCTTCCCGCTCGGCCTTCTCCTCATTGCCGGCGGCATCGAGGTTTCGCACCGCGTCTTCCGTCGTTTCGACCTGGTCGCTTGTGTGCTCAGAAGAAGAGGCATTCGAGGAGGACGTCGTCTTTTCCGGACCGTCGTTCGCCTGCGCACCGGCGGCCAAGAGCTGGATCGTGTCCAGCGCGTCCGCCGTCGCGTCGCCCGACGTCTTGGTCTCGGGCGTCGGTTTCGTCGCCTCCGCGTGGGCGCGGCCGATGGCCTCCTGAAGGTCTTTCACATCGTCGAGCTTTTCGCCGGCTTCCAGCGCGCGGATCGTCTCTTCCCGCTCCTTGCGGACCTCCGCATCCTCGACGCGGGTCGGGTCGGGCCGCACCCGTTCGAGTTTAAGCTCCTCGATGGATTTCGGATCGGCCGTATCCTCCAGACGCGCGAGGACCTTGCGCATCTCGGGCGTGAGGGACTTTTCATCCTGCGCCTTCTGCGCAAGCGCATCCTTCACGCGCTGGGCTTCGGTGCCGTAGGGGTTGCGGATGGCGGCGATGAGATCGGTGGCCTTGAGGCCGAGGTCATCGAGCCCGCTCTTCTGTTCGAGCGTCGAAACGGTCTCCGGCAATTCGCCGCGCTGGCGTGTCAGCAGGTTGGAGAGGCGCTGCTCGAAATCCGCGTCCGGCTCATCCTCGCCCTGCGCGACACCCGCCGCAGCGGCAAGGCGGGCGACGAGGTTGGCGGCGGCATCGTCCGCATTTCCCTTGATCGCCAGCTGTACGGCCGAAAGGCTCGTGCCGAGCGCGGTGAGCGTTACGTTCTGGTTGCTGCCCTTCGCCGGCAGGGAAATCTTTCCGATCAGCTCAAGCTGATCACTGAGGCGCTGGGCGAATTGCCGGCCTGTCTCGCTGTCGCCTTGGCTGATGCCCAGCATCGCGCTGAAGCGGGAGATTAGCTTGGCAAGCGTATCCTGGCCGCGGGCATTGTTGCCGAAGAAGTGCTCGTTGATGCGCGCGTTGGCCTGCCGCGCGGTATCATCGGACGCGACCTGCGCCTGCTGGCGCTTCAGGACGTCGTCGTCCTTGCGCCCGCTCGCCTTCTCTGCTTCTTCGCGCCGGCGCTCCTCGAGCGTCTCGGCGATCGATTGCATGGCCGATACGGCCGCGCCTGCTTGCGCGCTCTGCAACGGTGTCAACATGGCAGCCTCCAGTCTCCCGGAGGATAGACCGGCCTCGTTAACCGGCCGTTAAGCGTGTAACGCCTGATTTCCGGGGCTTTTGGCCGCCGGAAAGGCTCAGCTGTGCGCGAAAATGTCCGTCTCTTCCCAGCCGAGCAGGTCCAGCTTGGCGCGGGTCGGCAGGAAGGCGAAGCAGGCTTCGGCATGGGCAAGCCGGCCGTCACGCACGAGGCGGGCATTCAGCTTGTCGCGCAGCGCATGGAGATGCAGCACATCCGAGGCGGCATATTCGAGCTGCGCGGGCGAGAGCGTCTCCGCGGCCCAGTCGGACGACTGTTGCTGCTTGGAAATGTCGACGTCGAGCATTTCCTTGAGATTGTCCTTCAGGCCGTGACGGTCGGTATAGGTTCGCGTGAGGCGCGAGGCGATCTTGGTGCAGAAGACCGGCGTGGTGGTGACGCCGAAGGTGTGGAACAGCACCGCGATGTCGAAGCGGCCATAGTGGAAGATCTTCTGGCGGGACGGATCGGCCAGCATGGCGACGAGGTTCGGCGCATCCTTCTGGCCGGCGGCGATGCGGATGACGTCGGCCGTGCCGTCGCCGGGAGACAACTGCACCACGCAGAGACGGTCACGGCGCGGAATGAGGCCGAGCGTCTCCGTGTCGATGGCGATGGCGCCGGTATAGCGCGCGGCATCCGCCGCCGAAATGTCGCCTTCATGATACCGGATTGCACTTGCCATGAAAAACCCCATCTATGTCTTAGCTGTCGAATAATCCGCAGGCCTATAGCGCATGTTGCCGGCCAGCGGTATCTCTTTATGGATTGCGAAAGGCCGGCTTTGCCGGGAAGACGATGAAGATAAGCGCCGCCCTCGTCATGATAGCCGTTCTGGCGTCCCCGCCCGTCGCGCAGGCGCAGGTGTTCGAAAACCTGCCCGGCGTGGTGCCGAGCGATGCGACCGATGCCTATAGCAACAAGGGTGACATCGTCTGTGAGCAAAAGGTGGATGTGCGCCGCAGCGGTAGCCGCCATTGGCTCCCGCGCGATGTCTATGTCTGCGAGAAGAACGGCATTTCGTCGAGCAGCACCGTGCTTCCACCGTCCAGCATCCGCGCGCTGCGTGGCCTCGGCTACTAGTCGCCGCCCTTCGGTTCTCGTGCTACCACTCGTGCGGAACGATCCGGAGGAGACATGACCGACAATAGCCTGCCATTGCTGATCAGCGCGCCCGAGCCGCGCACACTGGACCTTATCTTTACACCCGCGGCGCGCGCCGAACTGCACCGGACCTACCGCATCGTCGAGGCCGATCCCGACAATATCGCCGGGCTCGGCGACGCGGTGCTGGCGCAGGCGCGCTACATTATCGGCCAGCCGCCGCTGTCGGCCGAGACGCTGGCCCGGATGCCGGCGCTGCGCGCCATCCTCAATGTCGAGAGCAATCTCATCAACAACATGCCCTATGAGGTGTTGTTCGCGCGCGGTATCCACGTGGTGACGACGGGGCAGGTCTTTGCCGAGCCGGTCGCCGAGCTCGGGCTTGCCATGGCGCTGAACCTCGCGCGTGGCGTGATCGACGCGGATGTGGATTTCCGCGAGGGCCGTGAATTGTGGGGCGGGGAGGGCAATGCCTCGGCACGGCTCCTGTCCGGGTCGGAGATCGGTATCGTCGGCTTCGGCGATCTCGGGCGTGCGCTGAACCGCGTCCTGTCCGGCTTCCGCGCTAGGATCCGCGTGTTCGATCCCTGGCTGCCGCCGTCGCTGCTGCGGGAAGCCAACACTGAACCGGCGTCCCTTGCCGATGTCCTCACCATGAGCGATTTCGTTTTCGTCGTGGCATCGGTGACCAGCGACAACAAGGGCTTTCTGGGCGCTGACGCCTTCGCCTCGATGCGCAAGGGCGCGGCCTTCATCCTGCTCAGCCGCGCCGACGTGGTGGATTTCCCGGCGCTGATGGCGGCCGTCGGCTCCGGGCATATCGTGGCGGCAAGCGATGTCTATCCCGAGGAGCCCTTGCCGCTCGACCATCCGGTGCGCCGTCTCAAGGGCTTCGTGCGTTCCGCCCACCGGGCCGGCGCGCTCGACGTCGCCTTCAAGAGGATGGGCGACATGGTGCTGGAGGATATGGCGCTGATGGATCGCGGCCTGCCGCCGATGCGCTGCAAGCGCGCCGAGCGCGAAACCGTATCGCGCATGCGCTCCAAACCGGTGAGCGTCAACTGATGCAAAAGGCCGTGGCGGTGTCCCGCCACGGCCTTTTGTTTAGCAAGGGAAAATCAGGCCCGCTTGATCACCTTGATCAGCACGAGCAGGACCACCGCACCGATCGTCGCATGGAGGATGGCGGCGAGGATGCCGGTGCCCAGGCTGACGCCGATGGCGGGAAAGAGGAAACCGGCGATGAAGGCGCCGACGATGCCGACGACGATGTTGCCGATAAGGCCAAAGCCGAAGCCCGACACGATAAGGCCTGCGAGCCAGCCGGCAATGGCGCCGACGATCAGAAATACGAGAATGCTTTCGATGCCCATGATGTGCTCCCTATGACAGCTGAAGTCTGTCGGGACTGAATCTGGCAGTCTCTGCAAGGAAAGCAAGGGGCTGGCAGCGAAATGTCGCCGCTCAGAAGACCCGTACTTTTCCAGGCGCGCGCGTCGCGTCTATGTCGATCAGAAGATAGATTGCCGCAAGCGTCGTTGCTGCAATCACAGTGGCACCCAGCACCAGAACAATCATTGTCCGTTCCTTCTGACGTCATTGCCAGTTGAGGACTTGTTGTACGCGCGCGGGCTTGCGCGGGGCTGGTGTGAGATGAAACCATGTTAATTTTAGCAAAGCCAGAAGCTGCCAATGAACTATTAACCTTCAGGCAAGGAATTAACCATAAACATGGCTCTACACGTCGGAATGGGAAAATCGCCTTTTCTCACCCAGGCATGATGCCGAACCGTCGTACCGGGTTGAGCCGGTATTCGAGTCTCACCGAATTTGATCATGGATCGACGGGCGGCATGCTCGTGCGCCGGACTTCCGGCGGCACGCCGCCGCGTGGCCACGGCCCGCGGGCCGGCCTTCTCCCCATGTGACAGTTCAGACGACCGCCCGAAACGGCGGCCGGGCATTTTTGGTTTGGAGCGGATTGGTGCAGGAAATGCCGGCAGAACAGGCTCGAACGGGACAGGCAGCCAGCTTGCGCGACCGTTTGCGTTTTGCCGGGATGGAAACCACCCACGGCGATGCGCTGCGCCGCCACCGCCAGACCCTCGAGCGTCACGTCGAAACCGCGCTGCGCGATCTTTTCCAGCGTTTTCAGACATTCCCCGATGCCGCCAGGCATTTCCAGAGCGAGCGCCAGATCGATCGCCTCCACGATCTCCAGAGCGCGCATTGGAACGTGCTGACCGATGCCCGTTTCGACGGGCTCTATGCCGAGCGGGTCAAGGTTCTCTCCGACAGCGAAAGCCAGATGGGCCTCGATCCGCGCTGGCGCATCGCCGGCCACGCGGTCGTCATGGAGACGGTCGTCAACGGGCTGATCGAGGAATACTGGCCGAAATCCATCCTGCCCGGCGCCGGCAAGGCCCGTCGCAAGGAACTGTCCGAGCTCGTTTCCGCCTTCCTGCGCACGGCGATGATCGATGCGGAGATCGGTGTGTCGCTCCGCTTCAACGAACTGCGCCACAGCCACCACAAGGCGCTCGCCGAGCAGCGCCGCGAAGACCGCGCCGAACTCGACCGGGTCTTCGGCGATACGATCCGAGGCCTTTCCCAGCTGGATTTTTCGGGCCGCGTCTCAGGCGAGATGCCCGATGCCTGGCGCGACATGGCCGAGACGCTGAACGCAGCGCTCACCGAAATCCAGGCGCATCTTTCCTCGGCCGCCGCGCGCGCTGCCGAAGGCGATCGTCTTGCCGGCACGCTTGCCGATGGCGCCCACGCGCTTTCCGTCCGCTCGGACGAGCAGTCGGCCACCCTGCTGGAGACCGCAAACGCGCTTGGCGGCATCGTCGAACGCGTTCGCCAGACGCTTGCCGAAACCCGCAAGGCGCAGTCCGCGGCGCTGGCGACGCAGGATTCGGTGACCCGGAGCGGCAGCATCGTCGGCGAGGCCATGTCGGCCATGGCCGATATCGAGGCTTCCGCCGAGAAGATCGGCCAGATCATCGGCGTGATCGACGAGATCGCCTTCCAGACGAACCTTCTCGCGCTCAATGCCGGCATCGAGGCCGCGCGCGCCGGCGACAGCGGCCGCGGCTTCGCCGTTGTGGCGCAGGAAGTGCGCGCGCTTGCCCAGCGCTCCGCCGATGCCGCACGTGAGATCAAGCAGCTGGTGACCGGCACGAAGGCGCAGGTCGAGGCGGGCGTCGAGCACGTCCACCGCACCCAGGATGCCATCGGCAGCATCGTCCGGCAGGTCGAAGGCATCAACGAGGCGATCACCGGCATCGTGCGCGAAAGCGCCGTCGATGCCGAGGGCCTGGAAGGCGTGGCCGCCGGCATCGACCGCGCGGGCCGCGCGCTCGAAACCGATGCCGGGGATGCCGGCCGCGTCGGCGCCATGGGCGGCGATCTTCATACGGTCATCCTGGAGCTCGGCCGCACGATCCGCGCGTTCCGCGTCGCCGCACCCCGCGAGGAGCGCGCCGAGCGTTTTGCACAAGCCGCGCCGCGTGCCGTTGCGCGGGAAATCCCGGCACCGGCCGCTCCGCTCGATCTGCTGACGGCGCGGGCCGTCGGCCATGGAGGTTGAGATGACGAGCAGACGTCCCCGTCACTGGTTCTCCACGGCGCGCAGCCGGTCCTCGGAGGAAAACCAGCCGCCCGCACCGCGCAACACAATCTCGGTTTCGCTCAGACGCAGACAAGGAACACCGTAATGGCGAGCAAGAAAGCCGCTCAGAAAAGTCTAAGCCTTGCCCCGGTTCTCGATCTCAACGAGGCGACGGCGCTGCATGCGCAACTCATGGGCCTCAAGGGCGGCCCCCTCGTCATCGACGCTTCGGCCGTCGAGCGCGTCGGTGCGCTCTGCGCGCAGGTCCTCATGGCCGGCGCGAAGAGCTGGGAAGAAGACAAGCAGCCGTTCACCTTCGCCAAGGTGTCCGAGCCGTTCATGAAAACCATGCAGCTTATCGGCGTGAACATTGATCACTTGCTGGCACAGGAGGCTAGGCAATGAAGAAGAAAGTACTGACCGTGGATGACTCCCGGACAATCCGGAACATGCTTCTCGTCACGCTCAACAATGCGGGCTTCGAGACCATCCAGGCCGAAGACGGTGTCGAGGGCCTCGAAGTTCTGGAAACCTCCAATCCCGATGTCATCGTGACCGACATCAACATGCCGCGCCTTGACGGCTTCGGCTTCATCGAGGGCGTTCGCCGCAACGAGAAGTTCCGCGCGATCCCGATCCTCGTCCTGACGACGGAAAGCGATGCGGAGAAGAAGAACCGCGCACGCCAGGCCGGCGCCACGGGCTGGATCGTCAAGCCGTTCGACCCGACCAAGCTGATCGACGCAATCGAGCGCGTAACCGCCTAATTCACGAAGTCCGGGATTCCTGCCGATGGATATGAACGAAATCAAAGAGATCTTCTTCCAGGAGTGCGAAGAGCAGCTCGCGGAATTGGAATCCGGGCTTTTGAAGCTGAATGACGGCGACCGCGATCCCGAAACGGTCAACGCCGTTTTCCGCGCGGTCCACTCGATCAAGGGCGGTGCCGGCGCCTTCGGTCTCGACGATCTCGTCTCGTTCGCCCATGTGTTCGAGACGACACTGGATTGCGTTCGATCCAACAAGCTGGAACCGACCCAGGATGTCCTGAAGGTCATGCTGAAATCCGCCGACGTGCTGGCGGACCTGACCAATGCCGCCCGTGACGGAGGCAGTGTCGACGAAGCGCGCAGCCGCACGCTCATCCGGGAACTGGAGGCACTCGCACACGGCGAGACGCATGTTGCGGAACCCGCTGCACCGAAGCCGGTTGCCGCCGCGCCGAAGCCGGCCGAACCCGCACCGGTCGTCGCAAAGCCCGACGTCAATGACGAGGGTTTCCAGCCGATCCCGTTCTCCTTCGGCGATTTCGACGAGGAGCCGGCTGCGCAATACGTTCCGACCTGCCAGATCATCTTCCGGCCGAACCGGGAACTGTATGCCAAGGGCAACGAAGCCGTTCTCCTGCTGCGCGATCTTTCCCGCCTCGGCGAGATGAGCGTCTACTGCGACATGGACCGGCTGCCGCCGCTGGACAAGATGAACCCGGAGGAGGCCTATTTCTCCTGGAAGGTGTCCGTCACCACCGACAAGGGCGAGGACGGCGTGCGCTCCGTCTTCGAATTTGCCGAATGGGACTGCGAACTCGATGTCCGCACGATCGAGGAAGAGATCGTGGGCGAAGCGGCCGACGATGACGAGCCGCCGATGCAGGCCGTTCCTTTCGATCTTTCGCTGCTCGAGGACGGCCCGGCCGCCGGCGGCGAGGAAGAGCCGGTTGCCAACGAAAGCGACACGGCGGCCGCCATTGCCGCCGCCGACACCGCCAGCAAGGTCGCACAGGTCGCAAGCCGCGCTGCCGAAAACGCCAAGGCGGCAGCCGCAGCGGCCACGGCTGCGCAGGCAAACCAGGCATCGGCTGCCGGCCAGACCATCCGTGTCGACCTCGATCGCGTCGACCGCCTGATCAACCTCGTCGGCGAGTTGGTGATCAACCAGGCCATGCTCTCGCAGAGCGTCGTCGAGAACGACAACAACGGCGTCAGCTCCATCAATATGGGCCTCGAGGAGCTGCAGCAGCTTACCCGCGAGATCCAGGATTCGGTGATGGCGATCCGCGCGCAGCCGGTGAAGCCGGTGTTCCAGCGCATGGCCCGTACCGTCCGCGAAATCGCCGACATCACCGGCAAGTCCGTTCGCCTCATCACCGAGGGCGAGAACACCGAAGTCGACAAGACCGTCATCGACAAGCTCGCCGAGCCGCTGACGCACATGATCCGCAATGCCGTCGACCACGGCCTGGAAATGCCGGAGAAGCGCGAGGCGCTCGGCAAGAACCCCGAAGGCACGGTCCGCCTGACCGCGAAACACCGCTCGGGCCGCATAGTCATCGAGCTTGCCGATGACGGCGCCGGCATCAACCGCGAGAAGGTCCGCCAGAAGGCGATCGACAACGACCTGATCGCGGCCGATGCGAACCTGTCCGACGAGGAAATCGACAACCTGATTTTCCACGCCGGTTTCTCCACCGCCGACAAGGTGTCGGACCTCTCCGGCCGCGGCGTCGGCATGGATGTCGTCAAGCGCTCCATCCAGGCGCTCGGCGGGCGCATCTCCATCTCGTCCAAGCCCGGACAGGGTTCGGTCTTCACCATGAGCCTGCCGCTGACGCTCGCCGTGCTCGACGGCATGGTGGTGACGGTGGCCGGCCAGACGCTCGTCGTGCCACTGACGGCCATCGTCGAGACGCTCCAGCCGGAAGCCTCCGCCATTCATTCGTTCGGCGCCTCGCAGCGGCTCATCTCGATCCGCAATTCGTTCTGCCCGCTGGTGGATGTCGGCCGGATCCTCAATTTCCGTTCTACGCAGGCCAACCCGATCGACGGCGTTGCGCTCCTCGTGGAATCGGAAGGCGGTGGCCAGCGCGCCCTCATGGTCGATGCGATCCAGGGTCAGCGCCAGGTCGTCATCAAGAGCCTCGAGGCCAACTATACCCACGTTCCCGGCATCGCAGCTGCGACCATCCTGGGCGACGGCCGTGTGGCTCTTATCCTTGACGTCGACGCCGTTGTCGCCGCGTCCCGCGGCCAGCCCCTTCGCCAAGACATCTCGCTTGCTGCCACCGGTTAAGACGCCATGACGTACGCGGTCAAGAATCTCATTGACGGACATGAACTGATCGCCTTCCGGATCGGCGACCAGGAATTCTGCGTGAACATCATGTCCGTGCGGGAAATCCGTGGATGGACGCCCGCGACGCCGATGCCGCACGCGCCGCCGCATGTGCTCGGCGTGATCAACCTGCGTGGCGCAGTGCTGCCCATCATCGACATGTCGCAGCGTCTCGGCATGAAGCGCACCGAGCCGACCGTCCGCCATGTCATCATCGTCGCGCAGGTCGGACCGGCGACGGTTGGGCTGCTCGTGGATGCGGTGTCGGACATCCTGACCATCACGGACGAAAACATCCAGCCCACGCCCGACATCGCGAACGAGACGGAGAAGGCCTATGCGCGCGGCATTCTCGCGATCGAAGGCCGCATGATCTGCCTCATCGATCTCGGCGTCCTGTTCCCGCATATCGAAAGTGAAGCCGCATGACCTATTCTCCGGCCATCGATACAAGGCAATCTCCGGACGAATGCCTCGCAAGCGGCGAGTATCCGCTGACGCGTCGCGACCTCTCGGAGATCGCCGCGATGATCTATGCGGATGCCGGCATCTATCTCAACGAGACGAAGGCCTCGCTCGTCTATTCACGCCTGTCGAAGCATATCCGCCAGCTCGGCCTCAAGGGCTTCCGGGAATATTGCGCGCTTGTCTCCTCTCCGGAGGGCGCCGGCCCGCGCAAGGAGATGCTGTCGCATCTGACGACGAATTTCACGCGCTTCTTCCGTGAGAACCATCATTTCGAGCATCTTCGCAGCGACGTGCTGCCGGAGCTTCTTGCCCGTGCGCGCAACGGTGGCCGCGTGCGCATCTGGTCGGCGGCCTGCTCCGATGGGCAGGAACCCTACTCGATTGCGCTCACGGTTCTCTCCATGATGCCGAATGCGGCGGATTACGATTTCCGCATCCTGGCGACCGACATCGACCCCAAGATCCTGGCGATCGCCCGCTCCGGCGCCTATGACGCGACGGCGCTCGAAACCGTCGAACCGGCGATGCGCAAGCAGTTCTTCCGCGAGACCGAAATCGCCGGCCGCCAGAAATGGCAGATCGACGACCGGGTGAAGCGGCTCATTACCTTCAACGAACTGAACCTGATGGCCCAGTGGCCGTTCAAGGGGCCGTTCGACGTCATCTTCTGCCGCAACGTCGTCATCTATTTCGACGAGCCGACGCAGGTGCGGATATGGTCCCGCTTCGCCGACATGCTCGCCGTAAACGGCCATCTTTACATCGGCCATTCCGAGCGCGTTTCAGGCGACGCGAAGGGTCAGTTCGACAATATCGGCATCACGACCTACCGCTACACGGGCAAGAACAGGGGGAGGGGCGCATGACGGCACCCGCACGCGTACTTGTCGTCGACGATTCACCGACCATGCGCGGCCTGATCACGGCCGTGCTCAACGCCGATCCCGACGTGACCGTCATCGGCCAGGCCGGCGACGCGATGGAAGCCCGCAACGCGATCAAGCAGCTCGATCCCGATGTCGTGACGCTCGATATCGAGATGCCGAACATGAACGGGCTGGAGTTTCTCGACAAGATCATGAAGCTTCGCCCGATGCCGGTGATCATGGTCTCGACCCTGACCCATCGCGGTGCCGAAGCGTCCTTGATGGCGCTGGAGATCGGCGCGTTCGATTGTGTCGGCAAGCCGCAACCGGGCGAGGTTCGTCCCTTCGGCGACCTCGCAGAGAAGGTGAAGGCGGCCGCCCGCTCGCAGCGCCGGTTGCGCACCGATCCGCCGCCCATCGCGCCGGTCGCGGCGCATGCCAGCCCCAGCACCTACAAGCCCGGCCGCAAGATCATCGCCATCGGCGCGTCGACGGGTGGTGTCGAAGCGTTGATCACGGTCTTGCAGAAGTTCCCGGTGAACTGCCCGCCGACCGTCATCACCCAGCACATGCCGTCGACCTTCACCAAGAGCTTCGCCGACCGGCTGAACAGGCTCTGCGCGCCCGTCGTGCAGGAAGCCACGGACGGCGCGCGCCTGGAAATCGGCAAGATCTACCTGGCACCCGGTGGCGAGCGTCACCTCCAGGTCGCCAATCCGCACGCCCCCTGTTGCCGTCTCGTGGACCGCGATCCTGTCAACGGTCACCGACCTTCGGTGGATGTGCTGTTCGATTCGGTTGCGGAACTTGCCGGCCGCAACGCTGTCGGCGCCATCCTCACCGGCATGGGCCGGGATGGTGCGGCGGGACTTTTGAAGATGCGCCACGCCGGGGCGCGGACCATCGGCCAGAATGAGAAAACCTGCGTGGTTTATGGAATGCCCAGGGTCGCTTTCGAGCTGGGCGCCGTGGAACACCAATTTCCACTCTCCTCCATCGGCGAGGAAATCCTGAAGATCACTGCGGCCATAGAGAAGGAAGCGAACAATGTCTCTCGCTGAAAAAATAAAAGTCCTGATCGTCGACGATCAGGTGACCAGCCGTCTGCTTCTGGGTGATGCCCTGCAGCAGCTCGGCTTCAAACAGATCACGGCGGCCGGCGACGGCGCGCAGGGCATGGCCATCATGACCCAGCAGCCGCACCATCTCGTCATCTCCGACTTCAACATGCCGAAGATGGACGGGATCGAGTTCCTCCAGGCGGTGCGGTCCAACCCCACCACCAAGAAGGCGGCCTTCATCATCCTCACTGCGCAGGGCGACCGCGCGCTGGTGCAGAAGGCGGCCGCGCTCGGTGCGAACAACGTCCTGGCCAAGCCATTCACCATCGAAAAGATGAAGGCGGCGATCGAAGCCGTGTTCGGGGCATTGAAATGATATCAGATGCCGCGGCCCGCCGCGTCCACGTCATCCAGGGCGAGTACAAGGTCGTCAACGATCCGAATGTGGTGTTGACCACCATCCTCGGTTCGTGCGTGGCCGCCTGCATGCGTGATCCGGTCGTTGGCGTCGGCGGCATGAACCATTTCCTGCTGCCGGGCTCTGCCGGGGCGCTCGCCTCGGGCGGCGACGCGACACGCTACGGCGTCCACCTGATGGAGCTGTTGATCAACGGCCTGCTCAAGCAGGGCGCGCGACGCGACCGGCTGGAGGCAAAGATCTTCGGCGGGGCAAGGACGATCGCGCGCTTCTCCAATGTCGGGGAGCAGAATGCGCTCTTCGCACGGCAGTTCCTGACGGATGAAGGCATCAGGATCGTCGGTGAAAGTACGGGTGGCGAATATGGCCGAAAGTTGGAATACTGGCCGTCGTCGGGCCGCGCCCGGCAATATGCGCTGACGGGCGTGGAGACGCAGAAGACGGTGGCGCTGGAACAGCGTCCCGTACCTGTCGCGAAGCCGGCGGAAAGCTCGATCGAATTCTTCTGAGCGGCGGGGGCGTCGCAAGGAAATACAAGTGTGACAGGATTGCGTACCGGCAGTGGCAACAACGCCGCCGGGCGTCGACGGGAGAAGGGTCCCCATGAAAGCCGAGTATCTGACGACAGCGAATGCGATGGAGGAAGCCCTTCCTGATGTCCTCATGCGGATCGTTTCCGAGCTGCACGACGTCGCCTACCTGATCGAGCGCATCGAGCCGCAGCTCGCCGCCGTGCATGGCGAGGCCTCCGCCGACGACGCCGAGCGCATGATGGTGTTGCAGGGCCTGGACCTCGCCGTCCAGAAGACGCGGGGGCTTGCGGAATTCATCGATACGATCACCGGCAGCATGCCCGGCGGCTGGATCGTCGATGTCACCACGGCGCTCAATCTCGTGAAGCTTGCGGATATGCAGAAGGCGCTGAGCAACGGAACCCGGCACGGGCACTCCCAGCCGCTCGGCAAGGCCGTCGGCGACTTCGAAGCCTTCTGATTGATCCGAAACGGGAATTCTTGACTTGTAGCGGCGCCGGACAGGCGCCGTTTTTGTTTTCCCGCACTCTTCGCAGGCGCAGCACCGCCATGTTCGCGCAAGTTTCGCCGTCTAGTCTCCATCCCGGATCAGTCAGGTCCGCGTATTCCATGGAGCAGATCGGCGTGCGGAAATGCCGGTCCCGTTCCACGAGATTGAAAATGCGTCTGAACGCGCCGGCATGTTGTCCGGCAGGCAGGCGACTAGTCCGTGCGGGAACAGAATGAATCTGTTGGAACAGTTGACGAAAGTCTACAAGAACCTGGCTTCGCTGGGGCAGGCGAAACTCGCGATGCTCGCAGGGGCCGCGGTGGTGTCAATCGGCCTGGTGCTCGCCGCCGGTATCCTTGTGAACAAGCCCGCCTACGAGACGCTTTATGTCGGTCTGGAAAAGTCCGATGTGAACCAGATCAGCATGGCTCTCGCCGAGGCCAGCATCGATTTCAACACGGGAACGGACGGCGCCAGCATCGCGGTTCCTGTCGGCCAGACCGGCAAGGCCAGGCTCTATCTCGCAGAGCGCGGCCTGCCGAGCAGCGCCAATTCCGGTTACGAACTCTTCGACAAGGTCGGTTCTCTCGGTCTCACCTCCTTCATGCAGGAGGTGACGCGTGTTCGCGCCCTCGAGGGTGAAATCGCCCGCACCATCCAGCAGATCAGCGGCATCGCCGCAGCCCGCGTCCATATCGTAATGCCTGAGCGCGGCAACTTCCGCAAAGCCGACCAGGTTCCGACAGCCTCCGTCATGATCCGCGCCAGCGCCCAGGCCGGCCGCGAATCGGCGGCCGCGATCCGTCACCTGGTCGCTGCATCCGTTCCGGGCCTCGAGGTGGATGGCGTGACCATTCTCGATTCGGCCGGCCAGCTCCTGGCGTCCGGCGACGATCCTGAAAAGGGCATGCTCAATCGTTCGCTGACCGCCGTCCAGACCGTGCAGAGTGAGATGGAACGCAATATCGAGAAGGCGCTCGCACCCTTTCTCGGCATGGACAATTTCCGCGCCAGCGTGACCGCCGCGCTCAACACCGATACGCAGCAGATCCAGGAAACCGTCTACGATCCGGAATCGCGCGTCGAGCGCTCCGTGCGTGTGACGCGTGAAAGCCAGAAGTCCAGCCAGCAGGCCACCAACAAGGCCGCGACCGTCGAGCAGAACATTCCGCAGGGCGGCCCGCAGGGCAATGGCGACGGTCCGCAGTCGAGCGACGAGGCGGACAAGAAGGAAGAGCAGACCAACTACGAGATCAACAGCAAGACGGTCGCCACCGTGCGCAACGGCGTGGCGGTGGAGAAGCTGTCCGTCGCCGTGGTCGTCAACCGCGCCCGCATTGCCGCCATGGTGGGCGAACCCGCCGACCAGGCGAAGATCGACGCCTATCTCGCGGACATGCAGAAGATCGTCTCCTCCGCAGCCGGCCTCAATGCCGATCGTGGCGACGTTGTCACCATCACCGCGATGGAATTCCTCGACCACCAGCTGCTGGACGATGCGGTGCCGGGCCCGGGCGTCATGGAAGTGCTCACGCGCAATCTCGGCGGCATCATCAACGCCCTTGCCTTCGTTGGCGTGGCTTTCCTGGTCGTATGGTTCGGCCTGCGCCCGGCGGTCCGCTCGGTGACGGGCGGCGGTGCGGGGGCCAATGCGCTCGAAAGCGATGCGGCCGGCCTCGAACTGCCGGACTTCTCTCCTGCCGCCGGCATCGGCGGCCCGGGCGCCACCCTCATGGATGGCTTCGGCGCGGACTTCGGCTTCGACAGCACGGACGATCTTCTCAACGCCGGCGACGACGGCGAGGGTACCTTCAACCGTCGCGTCAAGGAAGGCCCGGAACGTCGCCTCAGCCGCATGGTCGAGATCAGCGAAGAGCGTGCCGCAAAGATCCTGCGCAAGTGGTCCGCGGAAAAAGAAGCCGCCTGACCGCCTACTCACACGAAAACGTCTCCAAGAGCGCGGCCCCAACCGGGTCGCGTTCTGCTTTTCGTACCGGCATTTGTGTGATTTTTGACGGCAAAGTGTTGCTCAAGGGCAACATTTTCGGCACCGATCTCGCGGTATTGCCCTCCAAGATTGCGCCCATTTTGGGACGACGGCATTCACGGACGCGTGAACGCAAAAAAAGTTTTGCGCTGCGGTAGCTGCTGGCGCCGGGTCTGTATCACCGTATTTTCCTGATTTAGGGTTTCCCGAAATATGGGCGAGGGCGGCCCGTTGAAAATAATGAATGGTTAACAAATAGTTAACCATTCAGTTCATTCCTGCCGGCGCCGCGCCGCAAAAAGCAAATCACTTGCGCGAAGGCGATTCACAGAAGCCGGCAAAAGTAAATCCCGAGAAGGGGGCCATGGTCTTTGAAGGAGGTCGATGTACACTTTAGTTACTGATTCGCTTGGTGATTCCCGTCGATGCGGCCTGATCGAAAAACAGATTCGGACGGTTCCGAACTGTGGCGATAAGGAGGCGGGGCCTTCCAATCGGGATCGGAACAGGGGGCTATCATGGAAACGATGCGGTCGGATGCAGCGGCCTGGGAATCTTATGGATTCTCCGCCGAATCTGGTGAGCGTAAGAGTGCGCGTGAAATTCTTCTTCAGGAGCTTGGGCGCTGCGCGGATCCCGCCGGCCTTTCGCCGGGACTGAAGGCATTAACCGATTACGTCAGCGCGTCGCATTATCTTCTCGTCCGGCACGACGCCTCGCCCGAAGCGGGCCTCGATGTCGTCGTCGCGTCCGACTGGCCGTTCGACATGGTGCGCGGCATCGCCCGGACGGTGGGGGCATCCCAGTCGCGGATGAGCGAGCTGGAAAAGTGCTTTTCCCTCCTCAAGCCGTGCTTCCACCATCTGGCCGACAACGTGGCGGTGCCGAGGGGCGTGAGCCGTGAATATTGCGTCATCGCATTCCATGTCGGGCGGGTGCGCATGTCGCTCCTTCTCCTCTTTCCGGAGCATTTCATCCTCTCCCAGAGCAAGCTGCGCGATGTCGGCATCATGACAGGCTATTTCGCGAGCGTTTGCTGCGAAGGCGCCATCCTCCGGCAGGACCGGGATATGGAGTTGACGGACCGGGAGATCGAATGCCTCTACTGGATCGCGGAGGGCAAGACGAGCGGCGAGATCGCCGTCATTCTCGGCATCTCGCGCAACACGATCAACAACTACATCACCAGCGTCATGCGCAAGACGGCCACGAAGACCCGGTCGGAGGCGATCGCCTGGGCCGTTCGTCACAGCCTGGTGTGAGGAGGAGCGTCATGGAAATCCAGCTCTCCGCCCCGCTCATCTCCGAAGCCGAAATCCGCCTGGCCCGGCCGCCGAAATCCGTGCGTGCCGCCGATTTCGTCTCCCGCCTCCAGGTCATGCAGACGGTGCTCGGCGCCGAGCATTTCGCCGTGCTGCGCCTCTCCGGCCAGGGCCTGCCCACCGCACGCAAGTTCAGGCTGGCGCTGCACAACTGGGCCCAGGATGTCGACCGCAAGGCCGACCAGCTGCTGGGCGCCTACGATGCGGCGATGCTGGCGCATCTGGAAGCCTCCATGCTGCCCCTTATCTGGGAAGGCGCCGGCGGCAACCAGTTCGCCGTGGCGGGGGCCGAGCTCTTCACCGCGCGCCTGCCGGCCGGGGTCCTGCCATGGTCGGGCATTGCCTTTCCCGTCAGGCTCGGCGCTCAGGGCAACGGCTACGTCGTCTTCATCGGCAACTTCATCGCACCATCCGGCGACCTGACGGTGGACCTGCACATGCAGAGCTGCCAGATCCTGATCGACATGCTGGCCGCGGACGAGAAGAAGCTCACGCCCGCGGAGGCCCTGAGCGAACGCGAGATCGCCTGCCTCCAGATGGCGGGTGACGGCTGCATTTCCGAAGTGATCGCCGAGAAGATGGGCCTTTCCGTGCACACGGTGAACGCCTATCTCGGAACGGCGACGACGAAACTCGACGCCGTCAACCGCATCCAGGCCATCGCGAAGGCCATCCGGCTCGGCTACATCACCTGACGATGCCAAGCGACCATGCAGGCGCATGGTCGTGGCCTCTGCCGTGCGTTTAATGGGCGTGATGAGACGCCGCGTCGCCCTTCACGTAGCGCGCTTCCTGAAGGCTTCTGCGCAGGAAATCCGTGTTGTCATTGGGGTCCGCGGCAGGGTCGCTGAAGGCGACGTGCGTGACTTCGACGCCCGCGACATCCTTCTGGAGCATCAGGCGCGCATAGACGGTCACGCCCTGCGGACGGATCTCCATGTCCAGCGTCACTTCCGGCTCCGTATCCCAGTCGAGGCGATAGTCGCCGCCGGCGCCGAAATTGATGGTGCCGGGCAGGAAATAGAGTTCGGCGGCCGAAGAGACCAGATCGGCCAGGTTCCCGTAGCACTCGAAACGCAACAACGACACGAGATCGGCGGCATCGAGCAGTCTGAGCTCAGTGGCGACCGGGCAGATTGCTTCGGCAACAATCTTCTCGCGTTCTGCGGAATAGGTGCATTTTCTCATCGGATTTAATTTACCCGTCTGGTCTGGGGCGAAGCTGCATAAACCCGGTGAATCAGCTCCGCCACTGCTTTGTAGAACACCGGCGGAATGACACTATCCACCGAGACTTGCGCAAACATTGAGCGTGCGAGCGGCGGATCTTCGAAAACGGGTATGCCATTCTCCTCCGCAATCTCGCGGATCTTGAGGGCGATGAGGTCCTGGCCCTTGGCCACCACGACCGGCGCGTCGCCTTCTTCCCTGACATATCGCAGCGCGACCGCGAAGTGAGTCGGGTTGGCGATGACGAGGGTGGCGCGCGGCACCGCGGTGATCATGCGGCGGCGGATACGGTCGCGCTGGATGGAGCGCATGCGTGCCTTGACGATCGGGTCGCCCTGCGCCTGCTTCATTTCCTCCTTCACCTCCTGCTTCGTCATCATGAGCTCGGTGAACCAGTGATGGCGCGTCCAGGCGAAGTCGATGGCGGCAATGATGGCGGTGGCGAAGAGAATGATCAGCAGGACCTTGTTGACGTCCGAACCCATCATATAGAGCAGGGTTGCCGGCTCGGAGAACATCGTGTCGAGCGACGAGAAGTAGTTGGTCTGCATCATGATGCCGACGACCAGCGACACGAGCATGATCTTGATCAGCGACTTCGCGAATTCGACAAGCCCCTGCTTGCCGAAGAGGCGGGTGAGGCCCTTGATCGGGCTCAGCCGGTTCATCTGCGGCCGCACGCGCTCCAGTACGGGGCTCGGCAGGTTCTGGAAGACCGACGAGGCAACGCCGAAGACCATCATCATGATGAGGATGGGCAGGAGAAGGCCGCCCGCTTCCCAGCCGAGATGGCGGAAGATGGCGATGACATCCGTACCGGATTTCAGGTTCCAGGCTTCGGGCTGTTCGAAGAAGTCCCGCAGCGTCTCGTTCATCCGCGCCACGCCGCCGGGCAGGAAGAAGACGAGGTAGACATAAATGGCGAGCGTCGAGGCGAAGATCGTGACCTCGCGGGAGAACGGCGTGTTGCCCTTCTCCATGGCGTCGCGAATCTTCTTCTCGGTCGGAAGCTCTGTTTTGCTGTCCTTGTCGTCGTCGTCAGCCACTCGCGCGCTCCGGCTTGATCAGCCTGCCAGAAAAGCAGGCGGCCCGAACCCCAAAGGAGATTCGGGCCGGAAATACGCTCGGCTTGCAGGATCGGCCTGTCAAGGCGGATCAGGCGGCCTGGGCTTCCTGTTCCTTTTCCTTCAACTGGATTTGTCCGGCTGCGGCGAGGCGGATCGCTTCCTGGGTGATGGAGCGGCGGGCGATGGCGATTTCGCGCGGATTGCCCTGGTCGCCGGCGG
Organism: Shinella oryzae; assembly: GCF_023038235.1. NCBI lineage: Bacteria > Pseudomonadati > Pseudomonadota > Alphaproteobacteria > Hyphomicrobiales > Rhizobiaceae > Shinella > Shinella oryzae. Next base: position 298,237 of record NZ_CP081987.1, read on the forward strand.
CGAGGTCCGATTCGATCATGCGGCGCTGGCGCGCGCCGATGGCGGAAAGCACCGATTCGCGCAGTTCCATCGATGCGCCGCGCAGGGCAGCGGTGATGATATCGCCGGACACGTCGTTGAACAGCGACACGCGGCTGCGCTGCGGCATGTAGAGCACGTCCTCGAAGAGGAAGATCTTCGGGCGAACCTTCTTGACCGATTCGGTTGAGACCGTTTCGAGCGAGGCGAGCATCTCGTCGACCTGGGATTTTTCCAGTTCGTTCATGAGGTCTGCCACCTTGTTCGAGCCGACCGAGTTGCGCTCCGCGTCCAGCGCCGAGATCATCTCGATGACGCGCGCTTCGACGATCGCGGTCGCCTTGGGGCTCGCGTCCTTCAGGTTGACGGTACGGTTGATGATGTCGGCACGATGGTCTTCCGGAATTTCCAGCAGCACCTTGGCGCCGAAGGAGGACGGCATCATCGACAGGATATAGGCGATCGTCTGCGGGTGCTCGTTGAGCAGGAAGCGCGCCACGAAGACCGGATCGGCATCCTGAAGGCGATCCCAGATCGTCGTTTCGAACGCCTGGAAGGCGGCGCGGCGGCCAAGCAGGCCATCCACCTCGTCCGGCGTCAGGCCTTCCTCGAGGATGCCTTCCATCATCTTGGCGTTGTCCATGAGGCCCGCGCCTTCGGTGAACAGGTCCTCGAACTCGTTGACGAGGTCGATCAGTTCGTGCGGGGGAATGGCGCGCAGGTTCTGAGCCGCGGCGATGATGGCCTGCAGTTCACTCTGGGTGAAATACTTCAGAAGCTTGCCGGCGACACCCTTGCCCATGGCAAGCAGCACCGCTGCGGCTTTTTCCACCGGCGACAGCGGCGAACCAAGCGCCGTGGACGTGCCGAAATTTTCGAAATCCATCATGGATTGTCCCCCTGACCCCTTCAGCGGGTATCAGACTTTGCGTGTACTCTTCACTTCGATGAGTTTCACCCCGAAACGGGTGTCGTCGTTTTCCAGAACCGTAATTTCACCGCGGCCGATGACACGGCCGTTGACCATCACCTCGACGGGCTCGCCGATCCTGCGGTCGAGCGCGATCGTCGCGCCTTCGCTGAGGTTCATGAGACCGGAGACCTGCATCTGCGACGAGCCGAGTACGATCTGCAGATCGATCGGGATATCCATGATGAGGTCGAGGTTGGACTGCATGGCGCTGCCCGGACGCGGCGTTTCCTTCACCTCGGTGGAGAAGTCGCTGCCGGCGCCGAAATCCGAGCCGCCAAAATCCGAGCCGCCGAAATCGGTTGCACCGAAATCGCTGCTTGCCGCGCCGCCGCCGAAATCACCGCCGAAGGCCGCCAGCGGATCGTCGTCGAGGGTGGCAGGAACGCCGCCGTCGAACGTCGCGTCCTGCTGGAGAACGCCGCGCAGGTCGTCGATCGCCTGTTCCAGCTCCTGGTCGCCCGCATTGATGGAAGGCGTGATGTCGTCAGCGATGGGTGTCTTCTTGGGTGCCATAAGATCACTATTCCATTCGAAACTTGCCTGAGGCTAGCCGCCGGCCGAAGCCGGATGCGAACTATCCGATGATGTGCTGGAGGATGTCGTCCTCCGAGCCGTAGGTATCCTTGACGCGAACCGTGTAGCGGGCGCCCGACCGCCCGAACTCGCAGACATAGAGGTTGCGGCCGTTGGCGTTCACGTCGACGCGCACGTCGCCCGCTTCGTTGAAGGGGATGACGTCGCCCGGCTGCAGGCGGCTGATCGTGTCGAGCGTCTGCGGCTCCAGGTGAATGCGCGCCTCCAGCGTCACCTTCGAGCGGCGAACCTGCTCGCTGAGCTGCTCGCTCCACTCGGCGCGGGTCTTTGCCACATTCGCCGGCCTCGGCGCCGCGATGACGGATTTCAGCAGCGTCGCCTGCGGAATGACGACATGGAAGGTCGAAAGAACGGGCCCGATGCCGACGGCCATGTTGACCATGGCGACATGCGCGTTCTGCGTACCGTCTTCGACGGGCTTGCGCAGTTCCGCGTTGTGCGCGGCGCCGAGCAGGGGTTCGAAGCTGGTCGCGCTGGAAACCGCGGTTTTCAGGACGCCGGAGATGCGGTCGAACATCATGGCCGCAACGTCGAGTTCGATCTTCGACAGCGGCCGGGGCTGCGGGTCCTCGATGGAATCGCTCACGGCGCCGAGCATGTTTTCGACAAGCGTGATGATGAGCGGGCTGTCGCAGATCAGGGTGAAATGCTCGCACCAGTCGCGCAGCGACGCATCGCAGAAGGCCATGGCGCCGCCGAGGCCTTCCGTCAGTTCCCCGAACTTGCCCATCGTAAAGCCGGCATAGGACACGGCGACTTCGAAGCCGAGTTCGCTTTCCAGCATGTCCGGCAGGAATTCGGAGAACACGTCGCCGAGCCTGGCGCAAAGCTTGGAGATGGTCTCGCGGTCGCCGAGCTTGCCGGTGAGGCGGGCAAGAACGATCGGATCCATGGACGGGGCTGCGGTTACGGTCGCTGTGCTCATCGATCAGGCCGCCTTCGTATCGCCGCCGCCGCCGGGATTCATCATCTCCTGTTCCACGGCGTCGATGGACGGGCGCTCGTAGGAGGAGATGGTCTTGCGGCCGTATTCCAGGGCAACCTGCGGAACCGAGCCGTTCATGTAGGCGAGGAGCGTCTGCTTGACGATCACATAGAGGCGGTTCTGCTTTTCGCGCACCACCTTGATGTTGGTGGTGATGGGTGTGACGATGGAATAGGACAGGAAGATGCCGAGCATGGTGCCCACGAGCGCCGAGCCGATGAGGCCGCCGAGCACTTCCGGGGATTCGTTGATCTTGCCCATCGCCTTGATGACCCCGAGAACGGCGGCGATGATGCCGATGGCCGGGAAGGCGTCACCCATGGTGGAGAGCGCCTGGTAGGGCTTCATCTTGTCGCGCGTGATCGTCTGGATTTCCTCGTCCATCAGCGCCTCGATCTCGTGGCTGCGGGCATTGCCGATGATGATGAGGCGAACGTAGTCGCAGATGAAGGCCGTCAGTTCCTTGTTTGCGAGAACCGTCGGCGCGGACTGGAAGATGGGCGATTCTGCCGGGTTGTCGATATGGGCTTCGATCTCGTTGCGCGACTTGGTGCGCAGGTCTCGCATCAGGCTGTAGAGCACGCCCAGCGTATCGAGATAATGGCGTTCCTTCGGCACCTTGTGCTTGAAGGCTTCCCCGAGCGCCTTGCCGGTTTCCTTGATCACCTTCATCGTGTTGGCTACGATGAAGCCGCCGACCCCGGCTCCGCCGATGATCAGGAGCTCGAATGGCTGGTTGAGCACCTCGACATGGCCGCCCATGGCCATGAAGCCGCCGAGGATACAGCCGATGGTGACGATGAGGCCGATTACAATGTTCATAAGCGCAGGTGTCCCGACACAGTTCTGACCCTTCGGAAATACGGTTCCAGCCTTGCGTGAAGCTGTACCTGAGGGCGGGTTCGTGGATCAGGTTCGCGCAAGCAAAACCCCGCAGGATCATGGTTCAGAACGGGCCTTCGCGCCCTCGTGAACCATGATCGGCGGGCCATCGTGACGACCACCTATACGAGCTACAAGCTGATTTCCTCGGACCTTCAGACATCGCTCACGCGCGTGTCGGAGCAGCCGGACGTCAAGCGCGAGACCGAATATTATCTGTCGAAGATCGGCGACGTGAAGTCGGTCGACGACTTCTTCGCCGACAGCCGCCTTTACAACTATGTCATGAAGGCGCACGGCCTCGACGACATGGCCTATGCCAAGGCTTTCATGCGCAAGGTGCTGACGGAGGGCGTTGACGACAAGGGCGCCTTCGCGAACCAGCTTTCGGACACACGCTACAAGGCATTGGCCGAATCGCTGAACTTCGCCCGCCACGGCGAGCTGGCGACCACCTTCGAGCGCGCCCAGAAAGGCATTGCCGACAAGTATATGCGCCAGACGCTGGAGGTCAGCGCCGGCGAGGACAATACCGGGGTGCGGCTCGCGCTCTATTTCGAACGCATGGCCTCGTCCATCACGTCGGGCTATTCCATCATCGCCGATGATGCGCTGGCGCAGGTCGTGCGCACGGCATTCCAGCTTCCTGCCGAGTTCGCCGCCACCGATGTGGACCGCCAGGCCGCATATTACGAGGATATCCTTGATCTCGACGACCTCAAGGATCCCGCGAAGGTCGGCAAGCTCCTCGAGCGCTTCACCGCGATGTGGGAACTCGAAAACCCTTCCGGCAGCTACGATCCGCTGACCGTCTTCCAGCCGTCCAGCCTGACAGGCATTTCGACGGACCTGCTTCTTTCCATCAACAACCTGAAACTCGGAGGCCGCTGAGCATGCAGACCGGGCTTTATGTCTCGCTTTCGTCCCAGATTGCACTCGACCGCCGCATGGCAACGCTTGCCGATAACGTCGCGAACTCCACGACCGTCGGTTTCCGCGCCACCGAAGTGAAGTTCAACCAGGTCGTCAGCGACCAGAAGAACGCCGATGTCGCCTTCGTTTCGCAGGGCGAGGAATTTCTTTCGACCCGCAACGGCGGCATGACGCAGACCAACGGCGCGCTGGATTTCGCCATCAAGGGCGACGCCTGGTTCCAGGTGGAAACGCCGGCCGGCGCGACGCTCACCCGCGACGGGCGCTTCACCCTGACGGAGGCGGGCGAGCTCGTCACGCTAAACGGCTATCCCGTGCTCGATGCCGGCGGCGGTCCGATCCAGATCGACGGCAATGCCGGCCCGATCACACTCAGCGCAGATGGCCAGCTCAACCAGAATGGCCGGCCGGTCGCAGCCCTCGGTATTTTTGAGGCGGATCTGTCGGGCGGCTTCGTGCGCGCCGGCAACAGCGGCATCATCCCGGCGCGGGCCCCACAGCCGATCCTCGACCGCGTCGATGCCGGCGTGATGCAGGGTTACGTGGAGGAATCGAACGTCAACGCCATCGGCGAGATGACGCAGCTCATCCAGGTCACGCGCGCCTTCGAGAACATCGCGGCGCTGATGCGCGGCAGTGAGGATTCGATGAACGAGGCGGTCCGCACGCTCGGGGGCAGCAAGTAAACCATGGCATCCCAAGGCAACACGGCGAAGGTTCCCGGCACGGCCGACGGCGCGCGCAAGCTCAATGCGCTGGCCGGGCTGGTGCGGCGCTACGCGTCCCCGGAATTCTCGGTTTCCCATGGCGGCCACGTCCAGACCATCGCCGCCGGCAACTACACCGTCAGCGGCCTGTCGCGCCATGTGCGGCTCGGTGAGTTCGTCGCGCACAAGAGCGCGACGGGCGTTCATCTGGGCGAGGTCGTGCGCGTCGATACGGATTCGGTGGTGGTCTGCCCGATCGAACCGGGAGAGCCGATCGGCATCCACGACACGGTCATCCGCAAGGGCGCCTTCCGCGTCGCGCCGACCGCCTCCTGGTGCGGGCGCACCATCAATGCGCTCGGCGAGCCCATCGATGGCCTTGGTCCGCTGGTCCAGGGCGATGTCCGCCGGTCGATTTCCAATTCCGCGCCGCCGTCGATGACGCGCAAGCGCGTCGAAACCGGCTTCAGCACGGGCGTTCGCGCCATCGATATCTTCGCGCCGCTCTGCCTTGGCCAGCGTCTCGGCATCTTCGCCGGCTCGGGTGTCGGCAAGTCGACGCTTCTGTCGATGCTGGCGCGGGCGGATGCCTTCGACAAGGTCGTCATCGCGCTGGTGGGCGAACGCGGCCGTGAAGTGCGCGAATTCATCGAGGATACGCTCGGCGACAATCTCGCGAAGTCGGTGGCGGTCGTCGCCACCAGCGACGAAAGCCCGATGCTGCGCAAGATGGCGCCGCTGACGGCCGTCACCATCGCCGAGCACTATCGCGATCAGGGTGACAACGTTCTGCTGATCATCGACAGCGTGACGCGCTTTGCCCACGCCATCCGCGAAGTGGCGACGGCGTCGGGCGAACCGCCCATCGCGCGGGGCTATCCGGCCTCGGTCTTTACCGAGCTGCCGCGCCTTTTGGAGCGCGCCGGCCCGGGCGCGGAAGGCACCGGCAGTATCACGGCGATCATCTCGATCCTCGTCGACGGCGACAATCACAACGATCCGATCGCCGACTCGACTCGCGGCATTCTCGACGGCCATATCGTCATGGAGCGAAGCCTTGCGGAAGAGGGGCGCTATCCGCCCATCAACCCGCTCGCCTCGATCTCGCGTCTTGCCCGCAAGGCCTGGACGCCGGACCAGGAGAAGCTCGTGGGGCGGTTGAAATCGCTGATCCATCGTTTCGAGGAGACGCGCGACCTGCGCCTCATCGGCGGCTATCGTCCCGGTGCCGATCCCGATCTCGACATGGCGATCAAGCAGGTGCCAATCATCTACGAAGTGTTGAAACAGACGCCGGGCGAGCGGCCGGCCGGCGATGCATTCACCGACCTGGCGACCGCGCTCAAGAACGCGGCCGCCCAGCAGGGCGGCGCACCGGCCGTGCGAAGGGGATGACAGTGACGGATTTCGATGCGGATCAACCTGTGCAGCCGCTGAAGCGGATGGAAAAGGCAAGTTACAGCGCCGGCGACAAGGTGCTCGTCGCCACCGGCGTCCTGCTTGCGGCGGGCGCGGCCTTCTTTCCCTGGTATGTCTTCCTCAATCCGGGGAAATTCTCCGTGCCGACCCTTTGGCAGGGATCGACCCGCAATCTGCCCGAGACGGCCGCAAAGGAGGTCATGAGCGTTTCGCCGGCCGCCATGGTGGACGACGACAAGACGCGGGCCCTCGACAGTCTCGATCCGGTTGCCACCGCTACCACGTCGGCGCTCGGCAAGGAGAAGACGCTCGGTGTACCGGTCGAGACGGGCCTGAACCAGCCGTTGCCGGCGAATTCCGGCTTCCGGCTCATGCATGTGGCCAACGGCCGGGCACTGATCGAGGATGCGCGCGGCATGTATATCGTGCGCGTCGGCTCCATCCTGCCGGACAACAGCCGTCTCGCGACGCTGGAGCAGCGCGACGGCGCCTGGGTCATCGTCACCTCGAACGGCGACATCATCAAGCGGAACTGACGGGCGGACCAACCTGCCTTTTCGATTCGGCCGGCGGCGCATCAAGCGCCCGCCGGCCGTTTGCCGTTCGGTGGCGGATCACTTAATTCCCCTGAAAATCAGGCACTTGCGCGGCAGGTCCCGCGAGTGCAAGTCCCGCGCAAGATTGGTTCCCTAGGTTCGCCATGAACAAGGATGGAGCTTGTCATGCAACCGATACAACTGTTTGAACTGGCATCGAAACAGGCCGAATGGCTCGCGACCCGCCAGAGTGTCGTTGCAGGCAACATCGCCAACGCCAACACACCCGGTTTCAAGGCGAAGGACGTCACACCCTTTCAATCGGTGCTCGAAACCACGAGCGCCCGCATGGCGGCAACGCATCCCGGCCATTTCACCGAAACCGAAATGGCCAGCCGCGTCATCACGACCAAGCCCACCGAAGAGATCGGCGTGCAGGAATCCGGCAATACCGTCGGACTTGCCGATGAGCTCATGAAAGAGGGTCAGGTCAAGCGTGACTTCGAATTGAATGCCGGCCTCGTCAAGGCCTTTCATCGCATGATGCTGATGACAGTCAGAAGGTAAGAAATGGATCCTCTTGTAGCCTCCCTGAAAGTAGCAGCCTCCGGTCTGGAGGCGCAGTCGACACGCATTCGTATCGTTTCGGAAAACCTGGCCAACGCACGCTCGACGGGTGACACGCCCGGCGCCGATCCGTTCCGCCGCAAGACCGTTACCTTCACCTCCGAGCTGGACCGCCTGAGCGGCTCCTCGACCGTTGAGGTATCGCGTCTCGGTTTCGACGAGGGCGAGTTCACCACCGAATACGACCCCGGCAATCCGGCTGCGGATGAAAAGGGCTACGTCAAGATGCCGAACGTCAACGTGCTGGTCGAGATGGCCGATATGCGCGAGGCGAACCGCTCCTACGAAGCCAACCTGCAAAGCATCAAGCAATCGCGCGACCTCATCAGCGCGACCATCGACCTTCTGAGGGCCTCGCAATGATCGACAGCGTAAAGGGCGTCAGCTCGCTTTTCCCGAACGATGCCCTGTCGGGCGTCGACAAGACGGCCTCCGGCCTCGTTTCGGGCGCCGCCGCGCAGGGCACCGGCCAGATGAGTTTCGCCCAGGTCATGGGCGACATGGCGACCGACATGACCAACGCGCTGAAGCTCAGCGAGACCAAGTCATTCGACGCCATCCAGGGCAAGGCATCGACCCGTGAGGTCGTCGATGCCGTCATGAACGCCGAGCAGACGCTGCAGACCGCCATCGCCTTCCGCGACAAGGTCGTCACCGCCTATCTCGAAATCGCAAGAATGCAGATCTGAGGACCGGACATGAAAGCCCTTGCCATTGCCGCCACCGGCATGAACGCGCAGCAGACCAACCTCGAAGTCATCGCCAACAACATCGCGAACATCAACACGACGGGTTACAAGCGTGCGCGCGCCGAGTTCTCCGATCTGCTCTACCAGACGGAGCGTGCCGCCGGCGTTCCGAACCGGGCCAACCAGGCCGTGGTGCCGGAAGGCGTCATCGTCGGCCTCGGCGTCAAGACGGCTGCCGTGCGCAACCTGCATCTCCAGGGCGGCCTCGTTTCCACGGGCAATTCCTTCGACATGGCGCTGATCGGCCGCGGCTGGTTCCAGATCGAGGCGCCCGATGGCACCACCCTCTACACCCGCGCCGGCGCCTTCAACACCAATGCCGACGGCCAGATCGTGACCCTCGACGGTTACACGGTCGTGCCGGGCATGACGGTGCCCGTCGATGCGACGGAAGTGACCGTCAACAAGTCGGGCCAGGTCTTCGCGACGGTGGCGGGCCAGCAGCAGGAACTCGGCCAGATCACGCTGGCAAACTTCGTCAACGAGGCCGGTCTCGAGCCGATGGGCGAAAACCTCTTCCGCGAAACCGCCGCCTCCGGCGCCGCCAATGTCGGCACGCCCAACGAGGACGGCTTCGCCTACATCCAGCAGAACTACCTGGAAAGCTCCAACGTCGACCCGGTCAAGGAAATCACCGACCTCATCTCCGCCCAGCGCGCCTACGAGATGAACTCCAAGATCATCCAGGCCGCCGACGAAATGGCCGCCGTGGTCAGCAAGAACCTGAGATAGCAACCGGAACCCCGGGGAACATGATGTTTCGCCTGACAGAAGCCCTTCGTACGGGAAAGACCCTTCCAACACTGCGCCGCGCGGTTCTCACCGTATCCGCCGTGCTGGCCGGTCTCCTCGTGGCAGACGCGGCCCTTGCCGATGCCCGCATGGCCGTCGTGCCCAAGCGCATCATCTATCCCGGCGAGGCGCTTGATGCAGGCCAGCTCGAAGAGGTCGAGGTCACCAACCCGAACATCGTCAAGGGCTATGCGGAAAGCATCGGCGCGGTCAGCGGGCTGGTGAGCAAGCGGACCCTGCTTCCCGGCCGCGTGATCCTGACGTCGGCGCTTCGCGAACCTTTCGCCGTCGCGCGGGGCACCACGATCAGCCTGGTCTTCGACAACGGATCGCTCGTCCTGCGCGCCGCCGGAACGCCGCTTCAGGACGGCTCGGTCGGCGAACTGGTGCGGGTCCGCAACAAGGATACCGGCGTGATCGTCTCCGGCACCGTCATGGATGACGGCACGGTCCATGTGGTGGTGAAATGATGCGCGCCCTGTTTCTTCGTGCCGTCGCCGTCCTCGCCTGCGTCATGCTCGCGGCGGGACCGGCTTTGCCGGCCGCCCGTATCAAGGATGTGGCCTCGCTGCAGGCCGGCCGTGACAACCAGTTGATCGGCTATGGCCTCGTCGTCGGTCTCCAGGGCACCGGCGACAGCATGCGCTCCTCGCCCTTCACCGAACAGTCCATGCGCGCGATGCTGCAGAACCTCGGCATCTCGATGGTGGGCACGCAGACGCGCGCCAAGAACATCGCCGCCGTTCTCGTGACCGCGAACCTGCCGCCCTTCGCCAGCCCCGGCAGCCGGATCGACGTGACGGTCGGCTCGCTCGGCGACGCCGCTTCGCTGCGTGGCGGCACCCTTGTCATGACCTCGCTTTCCGGCGCCGACGGGCAGATCTATGCCGTCGCGCAGGGTTCGATCGTGGTGACCGGCGTCAGCGCCGCCGGCGATGCCGCGACCGTCCAGCAGGGCGTGACCACGGCCGGCCGCGTGCCGAACGGCGCCATCATCGAGCGTGAGCTGCCTTCGCGTTTCAAGGACGCGGCCGACCTCGTGCTGCAACTGCGCAACCCCGATTTCTCCACGGCCGTCGGCATGGCCGACGCGATCAACCGCTATGCAGCCGCCCAGTACGGCGGGCCGATCGCCGAATCGCGCGATTCGCAGTCGGTCTATATCGCAAAGCCGAAGATGGCCGATCTCGCCCGCCTGATGGCGGATATCGAAAACCTCGTCGTCGAGACGGACGTGCCGGCGCGCGTGGTCATCAACGAGCGGACCGGAACCATCGTGATCGGCCAGGATGTGCGCATCTCGCCCGTCGCCGTCAGCTATGGCACGCTCACCGTGCAGGTCAACGAGATGCCGCAGGTCGTGCAGCCGGAGCCGTTCTCACGCGGCGTGACCGCGGTGCAGCCGAACACGGATATCCTCGTCCAGCAGGAAGGCGGCAACGTCGCGATGATCGACGGCTCCAGCCTCCGCTCGCTGGTCTCCGGCCTCAACAGCATCGGGGTCAAGCCCGATGGCATCATCTCCATCCTGCAGAGCATCAAGACCGCAGGGGCCCTCCAGGCAGAACTGGTACTGCAATGACGACAGGCACGACCACATCCACTCTTCTGCGGCGACTGGCCTTGCCATTCGCCGCGGTCGTGCTGCTGGCCATTCCCGGCGCCTACGCCGAGGAGCGCCCGGTCATCATGACGACGAAGGCAAGCGCCGACGAGATTCGCGAGTTCTGCACGAACATCGCCGATGCCGCGCGCGACCAGCGCTACCTTCTCCAGAAGAAGGAACTCGAGGACCTCCAGAAGGGCGTCGACGAGCGCATCAAGACGCTGGAGGCGCGTCGGGCCGAATACGAGGACTGGCTGAAGCGGCGCAACGACTTCCTGAAGTCCGCCGAGGCGAACCTCGTCGAAATCTACCGCAAGATGAAGCCGGACGCGGCGGCTTCGCAGCTGGCCGAACTCGATCCCGAGATCGCTTCGGCCATCGTGATGAAGCTGCCGCCGCGCCAATCGAGCACCATTCTGGGGGAAATGCCGGCCGACAAGGCCGCCATGCTCACCCGCATCATCGCGTCTGCGAGCGATGCGAACACGTCAAAGGACCCGTCATGAAGAAGACAGCCGTCGCACTTTCCGTGGCGCTGGCCCTGTCCGGCTGCTCAAACCAGGCGATCAAGGAGATCGGCAAGGCGCCGGCGATGAGCCCCATCGGCAGCGGCCTCAACTATGCCGCCACGCCGCAGATGGCCATGTATCCCAAGCAGCCCCGCACGGCGGTTTCCGGCTACTCGATCTGGAGCGACCAGCAGTCGGCTCTCTTCAAGGATTCGCGCGCCTTCAAGATCGGCGACATCCTGACGGTCAATATTCGCGTCAATGACAAGGCGAGCTTCGACAACAAGACCGACCGCTCGCGCACCAACAAGAGCGGCATCAATTTCGGCCTCACCGGCCAGACCAGCTCGAGCAGCGTGGATGCCGAAGGCGATCTGAAATTCGGGTCATCGACGAGCACGAAGGGTGACGGCTCGACCGAACGCTCGGAAAAGCTGAACCTGCTCGTTGCCGCCGTCGTCACCGGCGTGATCGAGAACGGCAACCTTCTCATCAGCGGTTCGCAGGAAGTGCGCGTCAACCATGAGTTGCGTATTCTCAACGTCGCCGGCATCGTGCGGCCGCAGGATGTCGATGCCAACAACCAGATCGCCTATGAGCGGATTGCCGAGGCCCGGATCTCCTATGGCGGCCGCGGCCGCCTGACCGAGGTGCAGCAGCCGCCATGGGGCCAGCAGGCGCTCGACCTGTTCTCGCCGATCTGACGCTCGAATACGGAAAGAAACACATGGCGGACGACGATCAGGGCACAGAGAAGAAGAAGTCCTCTCCGGTCATCACCATCGCGGTCATCGCCGTGCTGTCGCTCCTGGCAGGCGGCGGCGGCTGGCTTGTGGGCAACATGCTCGCCCCACCGCCCGCGGAGGAGGTCGCCAAGGCCGAGCCGGCAGCCGCTGCCGCCGAGGGCGGTCATGGTGGGGGCGGCCACGGTGGCGGCGGGAAGGGCGCGGAGGGGCAGGAGGTGCCGCACATCTCCACGCCCGCGAACGGCATCGTGCTTCTCGACCCGATCACCAGCAATCTCGCCTATCCCTCCGATAACCGCGTGCGGCTCGAAGTCGCCTTGATGTTCAAGGACGCGCCGGATGTCGCCCTGGCGGAGGAAATCCACCAGGATATCCTGGCCTATATGCGCACGGTGTCGCTCCAGCAGGTGCAGGGACCACGCGGCTTCCAATATCTCCGGGATGACCTCCAGGAGCGGGTTGACCTCAGGTCCGAAGGGCGCGTAACCAACGTTATGTTCCGAACCTTTGTGATCGAATGATTCGCGTCCTCCTGACCTTTGTCGCCATGATGGCGATGACCGGTGCGGCCTATGCCCAGCAGCAGCTGCAACTGCCGGGTGGTCTCCTCAATGCGCCCATCGACGGTTCGGCGGCGTCCTGGATCATCCGCACCTTCGGCATCCTGACCGTTCTGTCGGTCGCGCCCGGTATCCTGATCATGGTGACAAGCTTTCCGCGCTTCGTCATCGCCTTCTCGATCCTGCGTTCGGGCATGGGCCTTGCCACCACGCCCTCGAACATGATTCTCGTCTCGCTTGCGCTGTTCATGACCTTCTACGTCATGGCCCCGACCTTCGACCGCGCATGGCAGAACGGCGTCGAACCGCTGATCGCCAATCAGATCGACGAGACGGAGGCTGCCAAACGCATCGCCGAGCCGTTCCGCGAATTCATGGTCGCCAATACGCGCGACAAGGACATCGAACTTTTCATTTCGCTCGCCGAAGAACGCGGCCAGACGGTCGTCCAGGACAATGTCGCGGACCTGCGCGTCGTCATTCCCGCCTTCATGATCTCGGAGATCCGCCGCGGCTTCGAGATCGGCTTCCTGGTCGTGCTGCCCTTCCTCGTGATCGACCTGATCGTCGCCACCATCACCATGGCGATGGGCATGATGATGCTGCCGCCGACGTCGATCTCGCTGCCCTTCAAGATCCTGTTCTTCGTGCTGATCGACGGCTGGAACCTGCTTGTCGGCAGCCTCGTGCGGTCGTTCAGTTAGACCCTCTTAACCATAGCGCTTTACCGGCTATTTACCCTGTTTTTCAACGGGTTGAATGCTTCCTTCCGACTTAAGGAGTTGGCAAGGATTGGCTGCGACTTTTGCCTCAACACGACGGGTTTGGTTTCCCTTCACTGCGTTGAAGCACCGAGTTGGCATGAGGCCGACCGTCGTAACCGGTAAGTTTTTTTCAGTCCGGTATGTCCCCACCAGTATTTCGTTCAAAGGGACAACTACAATGTCGAGCATTCTCACCAACACGTCTGCAATGTCGGCTCTTCAGACGCTGCGCACGATCAACAACGACATGGAAACGACGCAGGGCCGCATCTCGTCCGGCATGCGTGTTGGCGCGGCTTCGGACAACGCTGCCTACTGGTCGATCGCGACCACCATGCGTTCCGACAACGCAGCCCTTTCCGCCGTTCAGGACGCCCTCGGCCTCGGCGCCGCAAAGGTCGACACGGCCTATGCCGGTGTTGAAGCCGCAATCGACGTCGTCAAGGAAATCAAGGCCAAGCTCGTCACGGCAACCGAACAGGGCGTCGACAAGGTCAAGGTCCAGGAAGAAGTCAAGCAGCTCCAGGAACAGCTGAAGAGCATCGGCGCCGGCGCCACGTTCAACGGCGAAAACTGGCTGGCTGGCGGTGCGGACGACGCGACTGTCGTAACCGGCTTCGTTCGCGGCAGCGACGGCACCGTCAAGGTCACGACCGCGACCTACGACGCCCAGGCCGGCTCGCTCTTCGGCGCCTATGACCCGGCCACCGGCACGGTCGACGACGCCTCGGGCATCCTCGCCAACGTCCTGGCCATCGAACTCGACGGCACCGAAGATGACGCCGCCATGGCCACCCACCTCGACACGGTCGAAACCGCCCTGTCCAGCATGCAGACCGTCGGCTCGACGCTCGGCTCGCTGTCCAAGCGCATCACGCTTCAGGAAGACTTCGCTTCGAAGCTTTCCGACGCCATCGACAAGGGCGTAGGCCGCCTCGTCGACGCCGACATGAACGAAGAGTCCACGCGCCTCAAGGCCCTGCAGACCCAGCAGCAGCTGGCGATCCAGTCGCTGTCGATCGCGAACTCCAACTCGCAGAACATCCTCTCGCTCTTCCGTTAATAGACGGATGGAGGAAGGCGCGGAGGGCTGACCCGCGCCCCACCTTCGAAAAGGCCGCTCCCGGTGACGGGGGCGGCTTTTTGCATTTTTTTTCCGCGCTCAAGACTTCATTAACTTTATTGCGGTTTTCTTGGCCCATCGAAACGGTGGGTTAACCAAGAAACTTAACCGGTTAGCAGGCATGATGCTGACCACCGTTCCCCGGCTAACATCCGGAATGCCCTTCCTCAGTCAGCCACTCAAGGGGCACGCATCTCATGACCAGCATTCTTACCAACGTCGCGGCTATGTCCGCTCTCCAGACCCTGCGTTCGATCGGCAGCTCCATGGAAACCACGCAGGATCGTGTTTCCTCGGGCATGCGCGTCGGCGAAGCCTCCGACAACGCCGCCTACTGGTCCATCGCGACCACGATGCGTTCGGACAACATGGCTCTCTCCGCTGTTCAGGACGCTCTCGGCCTCGGCGCCGCCAAGGTTGATACCGCTTATGCCGGCATGGAAGCCGCCATCGACGTCGTCAAGGAAATCAAGGCCAAGGTAACCGCCGCCACCGAACAGGGCGTCGACAAGGCCAAGGTTCAGGAAGAAATCACGCAGCTGCAGCAGCAGCTCGTCTCGATCGCCAGCGGCGCCGCATTCAACGGCCAGAACTGGCTCGTATACGACAACACCAACACCGACCCGACCAACGTTGCCGACAAGACCGTCGTCTCCGGCTTCATCCGCAGCGCCGACGGCACAGTCAAGGTCAGCACCACGACCTACACCCTGCAGGATCTGCCGGACGTTAGCGCCGGCACGAACTCCAACGTTCTGTTCTCGACCGTAGACACCGACGATCATACGGCCAGCGCCGGCGGTATCCTCGGCTCGGTTATCGACGATCTCGGCGTAACGGCTGCTTCCGCCGACTGGGATGCTGCCACGACCATCGTCAACATGACGATCACCGACTACACGGACGCCGACATGGCCGACGCCCTGTCGCTCGTGGAAGCCGGCCTCCAGCAGATGACGAAGGCTGCTTCGCAGCTCGGCTCGATCTCCATGCGCATCAACCTGCAGGAAGATTTCGCCAACAAGCTGACGGACGCCATCGACAAGGGCGTTGGCCGCCTGGTCGATGCCGACATGAACGAAGAGTCCACCCGCCTCAAGGCCCTTCAGACCCAGCAGCAGCTTGGCATCCAGTCGCTCTCGATCGCCAACTCCTCGTCGGAAGGCATTCTCTCGCTCTTCCGTTAATCGGAAGACGGATAGAAAGTTTGACGCAGTTTCGAAGGCCCCGGCTCAGCCGGGGCCTTTGCCGTTTCGGGGCGCCCGTCAGAGTGGCGCGTGAAGAAAGGCCGGCATCACGCCGCCCGTTGCCCTCCGTTGGAGGTAAAGGCACGCCGTATCCAACGCCTCCCGGATGGTGACGTCCATGTCGAGATAGCGATAGGTGCCAAGCCGCCCGACGAAAGTGACGCCGGTCTCGCGCTCGGCGAGCGCCGCGTAGTCGGCAAGCAGCGCCTTCTCCTCGACGAGCCGGATCGGGTAGTATGGGATGTCGTCGGGACCGCAGGCACGCGAGAACTCCCGGTAGCAAACCGATCCTTCGTGAACCTCCCACGGCGAAAAATGCTTGTGCTCGGTGATGCGGGTATAGGGCACCGCGAGGTCGGCATAGTTCATCACCGCGCAGCCCTGGTAATCCCCCTGATGGGTGAAGCGCTCGAAATCCAGCGTTCGATAGCCCAGCCGGCCATGGCCGTAGTCGAAATAGCCGTCGAGCGGGCCGGAGTAGAAGACATGGGCGAAGCCATCGCTCTGCGTCCGGTCGAAGCGGGTCTCCAGCTTCACCGTGATGGCAGGGTGATCGAGGATGTTGTCGACCATGGCGGTATAGCCGTCTTCCGGCATGCCCTGATGGGCGTGGGAGAAATAGTCGTCTTCGTAGTTGAAGCGCACCGGCAGGCGCTTGAGGATGGCGGCCGGCAGGTCCGCGGGCGGGCAGCCCCACTGCTTGCGGGTGTAGCCCTCGAAGAAGGCCGCGTAGAGATCGCGGCCGACGAAGCGAAGCGCCTGCTCTTCGAAGCTCCTGGGCTCCGTGATGGAGGTATCGGCCTGCGCTTCCACGAAGGCGCGCGCCTCGTCCGGGCGAAAGCATGTCCCGAAGAACTGGTTGATCGTGTGCAGGTTGATGGGCAGTGAATAGACCTGCCCGCCGCTCACTGTCTTGACCCGGTTCTTGTAGGGCCGGAAGGTCTGGAAGCCGTTGACATAGTCCCACACCTGCGTGTCGTCGGTGTGGAAGATGTGCGGCCCATAGACATGCACCATGACGCCGGTATCGGGATCGCGCTGCGTATGGCAGTTGCCGGCGACATGGTCGCGCGCATCGATGACCTCGACCTGAAACCCCTCCTGCGCCAGTTCCCGGGCGATGATGGCACCGGAAAGCCCGGCGCCGACGACGAGTATCCTGTCCTTCGCCCGCATCCGCCGTCCCCGTTTCAGGTCGTTGCGTTCGCGGGCCACAGGCGCGCATCCGGCTGAAGCGGCGCATAGGCGTCGAGTGCGGCGAGCTCGGCCCGGTAGCGCGCGCGGTAGCTTGCGTCATCCTCGAACTCGATTTCCGCGGCGGCCAGTTGGGTGCCGATCTCGTGGTAGATGTCGAGGTTGCGCAGGTCCGGTATCGGCGTTTCACCGCGTTCCGCCTCGCCCTGGATCTGCCAGAAGATCGCCTCGAGCCGGCGCGCAAGCGCTGGGGTATCGCGCAATGCGCAGGTCTCGCGCTGCTCCTCGAGGGAGCGTCGGATATCCGAAAGCCGTCCCGGATCCTGCGCCAGCGCGATGGCGGCGCGCACATAATCGTCCGGCCCGTTGCAGATCAGATCGGGAATCCCGGCGGCCGCCACGATGCTGGCGCAGAAGCGCGCGGCAAAACTCTTGCCCGCCGCGGTCAGCACCGGCAGACCCTGCGTAATGGCGTCCGCGGCGGTCGAATGCGCGCCGTACGGGAAGGTGTCGAGGAAAAGATCGGCAAGTCCGATGCGGGCCAGGTGATCCGGGTTCTGCGCCTTGCCGGCGAAGATGATGCGGTCCGGCGCGATACCGCTTTCTGCCGCGCGGCTGCGAAGGCGCTCGTTGGCTACGTCGTCGCCGGCGAGCAGCCACAGCACGCTGCCGGGGGTCGCTTCAAGGATCGTCATCCACCGCGCAAAGCAGGGGGCGGTGATCTTCTGCATGCCGTTGAAGCTTGCAAAGACGAACGCATCTTCCGGCAGCCCCGCTTCCGCCCGCGTGGGACGGGGATTGACGAGGCGCGCGCGGTCCACCGGCTGGTTGCAGGGGATGCGCAGAACCTTCTCGGTATAATAAAGCTCGTTTTCCGGCGGCACGATGCGCTCGTCCGCGATCATGTACTGGTGGTAGGGGCTCGCCATGGTGCCAGGATAGCCGCAGAAGTTCACGATCGCTGGTGCCGGCCGGTAGGCGAAGATCGCGGTGCGCGCGTGTTTCGTATAGCCGTTGACGTCGATCAGCACGTCGATCTCGTCGTCGGCGATCATCCGCGCGGCGTCAAGGTCGTTCAGCTTGGCGATGTCGCGCCAGTGATCCACGGCCCGCTGGATACGCGCCTGTGTGGGATCGAGAGGCGCCGGATCGCCGCAATAATAGGCGTAGATTTCCACGCTTGCCTTGTCATGCAGCTCCAGCACCTCGCTCAGCGCGAAGCCCACGGCATGCTGGCGCAGGTCCGAGGAGAGGTAGCCGACGCGCAGCCGCTTCCCGGTGCCGGTTTTCTGCCGCACCGGCTTGGGGCTGAACGCGGCCAGGTCCGCCGGACGGCCAACGGTCGTGCGGGCGTAGCGATAGGCCTTGGCCATCTGGAAGAGGGGATCGTCGGCATAGCAGGCGATCGACATCGCCGACATCGCCTCCATGAACTGCTTCGGCGTGACATAAAGGGAAGGCTGCAACACCGGCCATTTGCATTGGCGCATGCGCAGCGAAATCCAGTGTTGCGCCGCTTCCGGCCGTGTCGGCGCAAGTTCCATCGCCTGCCAGAGCGCGGCTTCGGCTTCCTCCAGCCTGTCCGCCCCCTCCAGCACGCGGCCGATATGCTGCAGGCTGAGCAGCCGGTGGGTGATCCTGTCCGGCGTGACGTCGGCGGTCGCATCCGCATAGGCCTGCCACTGCTCGACGGCCGGTCCGATCAGGCCGCAATCCTCGAGCGTCCGACCAAGATTGATATAGGCCTGGCCGAATTGCGGCTCGATGCGGATCGCGGCGCGCAGCGCATGCATGGCGCCAGCGGTATCGCCAAGCGACGAAAGCGTGACGGCGTAGTTGAAATAGGCGAGATGCAGCAGGGGATTCTTGTCGTTGAACGCGATCCAGAGCTTGTAGATCTCCGCGGCCGCGGGTCGATGCCCGGCCGCCGAAAGGTTCTCCGCAGACTGGAAAAGGTCGGCAAGCGCAAGCTGCTGGTTGCGGGCGCGCGCCATGAGTTCGAGAAGCGGGTTGCCCGGCACGGCGTCTACGGGGGAATTGGCAGTCATGGCATCCTGTCGGCATCGGCCTTTCAGCCCGATTTGGGCAGTTGAAGGGTCTTGCCGTCATAGCCGCCCAGACTTGCTTCGGGCTGGCCGCCCCTGTTCGTTTTTGGGATCATGGCATGCGCCGTTAATCGGAAATTAAAGGTTGTATTCTAACACTGGCACCAGTCGCGGAAACTGGCGGCTGCTGGCATAGGGATCGGGCTCATTCGAAGCGCCCGGAAGCATGACGCCCCGATGCGCAGGCTCGTGCGAGCCATGTCCTCCTTAAACATTCTTCGTCTTGCAGGATTCCTGGCGTTCACACGTCCGGAGCGATCCTTGGAGCAAGCATGAGAGACCGTTGTCCTCATGCTGCGGCTGTGTCTTGCGAAGAATCACATTTGGCCAAGCACCGAGGTAGACACGATGTCGATTATTTCCGCCCTTAAGCCCGCCCAGTTCGCCCTTCTCGACAAGACTATTCTCGCCGGCCTGACGGCTGACGACGTAAAGTCGCTGTCCGCAGCGCAGATCAAGACGCTCGACGGCGAAAAGCTCGCCTCCCTGAACAAGGATGGCGTCAAGGATTTCACGGCCGCTCAGTTCAAGGCCATCTCCGTCTCGGCTGTCAAGAGCCTGTCGGATGAACAGATCACCGCGATCGGCACCGGCGTTTCGAACCTTTCCGCCGCCCAGGTTTCGGCAATCTACGCTGAAAACGACGACGCCTTCGACGTCGCCCAGGTCACGGCTCTGACGAAGACGCATATCAAGGCGCTCGACGAAAAGGCCATCAGCGGCATCATCGCGCTGACCGGTGGTCTTGCCGCGCTTGCCGACGACGAAATCGCCGCAATCAGCACCAAGACGATCGCCGCCCTTTCCGATGCGGACGCAACGACGCTCGTCACCTCCGGCAAGCTGGGCACGAAGCAGATCGCCGCTCTGACCGCCACGCAGGTCGCCGCGCTCGACGCCGACGCCTTCACTGCCCTCGACGCCACGCAGGTCAAGGCCTTCACCGCCGCTCAGGTCAAGTCGATCGATATCTCGGCTCTGGGCGCCAAGGCAACGGACCTCACTGCCAAGCAGATCGCTGCGCTGTCGGATACGCAGGTCGCCGCTCTCGATGCCACCACCCAGCTCGGCGCCTTCGACGCCACGCAGATCAAGGCGTTCACTGCCGCACAGGTCAAGGTTCTCGACGTTACCGATCTCGGCACCAAGATCACGGACCTGTCCGCCAAGCAGATCGCTGCACTGACGGTTGCCCAGATCGGCGACCTCGACGGCGCTACCCAGGTGCAGGCGCTTGACGCCACCCAGGTCAAGGCTCTGACGACGGCGCAGCTTCAGGCCCTGGATGTCACCAAGATCGGCGACACGCAGATCGCGGACCTGACGCCGAAGCAGGTTGCGGCCTTCACGCCGGCCCAGCTTGGCGCCCTGGGCGACGAGCAGGTCAAGAACCTGACAACTCCGCAGATCGCCGGCCTCAACGCCGCTGCCATCACCGCTCTCGGTGATGCGGACCAGATCAAGAATTTCGATGCCGCCCAGCTTCAGTCCATTAGCGTCAAGGCTTTCACCGGCCTGACCGCCACCCATATCGCCACGATCGATGCGACCCTCATCGACGACCTGACCACCAAGCAGGTCGCTTCGATCACGGCAGCACAGGCTGCCGCGCTCACCGGTGACCTCGCCACCAACCTGACGGAAACCCAGGTCGCCGCTCTGAGCGCCACGGCTCTCGCCGCCATCTCCGCTGAAGACTTCAAGACCTTCACGGATGCCGAAATCGCCCTGATCAAGCCGAAGTCGCTCGCCGGCCTCAGCGACCAGCACATCGCCGGTCTCGATGCCACCCAGCTCAAGGCGCTGACGGACAAGCAGATCCAGGCGCTGAACGTTACGCAGCTGAACGCGCTCGACCCCGACGCGCAGGTCAAGGAACTGCTTGAAGCCCAGGTCAAGGCACTTTCGACGAAGCAGATTGCCGGCCTCGATGCCGATCGGATCAAGGCCATCGACGTTTCTTACCTCGACAACAAGCAGCTTGCCGCCTTGACCACGACGCAGGTCGCTGCACTCGATCCCACCGAGCAGATCGCAAATCTGACGGAAACGCAGGTCAAGGCCCTGACGACCGCGCAGGTCGCTTCTCTGGTGGTCGAGCAGATCCAGGCTCTGACCGATGCCCAGGTCGCGGCGCTGACCACCAAGCAGGCCGCAGCGCTGACCGCAACGCAGATCGGTGAGTTCAGCGACGCGCAGGCGACCGCCCTCACGAAGGACCAGATCGCAGTTCTCTCCTCCACGGCGATCGGCGCCTTCACGAAGACCGCCCTCGCAACCTTCGCGGATGACGAGATCGCAGCGATCAATGTCAAGGCGGTCTCCGGTCTTACCGTGGAGCAGGTGGAAGAACTCGGCGAAACCCAGATCAAGTCCTTCACGGACCAGCAGGTCGCTGCCATGCAGAACGACGTCCTGCTCGCGGTGATCGCGGCCTACGCCGAAAGCAACGCCTGAGCCCTCGCTGCCCCGGCAGCATCCAACGACACAAACGGCGCGACCTCGGTCGCGTCGTTTTTGTTTTGCACACGCGCGTGCGCTGTAGAACGTCCTGACATCGTTCGAATTTACGCTTCCGTAATCTCCCTTAAGCTTTCCTTAACGGCATTAACCATTTGTTAACCTTTCCCCGTTAACCAATGCTTAAGAACGTTGGACCGACGCCAGGGCAAACAAGCGCGTCGGATGCATGAAGCCCCTCCGCGTTACCGGTCCCGCCTCACTCCGGCATGTCCCCGACACTTCATTTCAGGGCAAGTGCCAATGACCAGTATTCTGACCAACTCCGCCGCCATGGCGGCGCTGCAGACGCTCCGTTCCATCGACACCAACATGCAGACGACGCAGGCGCGCGTCTCCTCCGGCCTGCGCGTCGAAACCGCCGCCGACAATGCCGCCTACTGGTCGATCGCCACGACCATGCGGTCCGACAACCGCGCCATCTCTACCGTCGCCGACGCGCTCGGCCTCGGCGCCGCCAAGGTCGATACCGCCTATACGGCGCTGGAAAACGTCATCGACGTGCTCAGCGAGATCAAGGCGAAGCTTGTCGCCGCCCGCGAGCCCGGCGTGGACAAGACGAAGATCAACGATGAAATCAAGGAGCTGAAGAACCAGCTGGTCTCGGCCGCGCAGTCCGCGTCCTTCTCCGGCGAGAACTGGCTTTACAACGCCGGCACCGATGCGCTCGGCATCAAGTCCGTCGTCGCCTCCTTCGTTCGCTCGGCCGACGGCAACGTCAAGGTCGCCACGCTGGACTTCGACACCGCCAATTCCGTGCTGATCGATGTCGAGAACCCCGCCGACGGCTATCTGACAAAGGCGATCGACGCCTCGACGCTGGCATCCGATCCGACGGCGCTCACGGGCGACTACTACCTGATCGACATGAGCAAGACGATCGACTCGGCCACGCCCGACACCGGCACCGAGATCGAGATCACCAACGACACGACCTATGAGGAACTGGACGCGATGATCAGCGTCACGGACTTCATACTCAAGGACCTGACCAACGCGGCGTCCACGCTCGGCGCCATCACCAAGCGCATCGAAATGCAGGAAAGCTTCGTTGCCACGCTCGGCGACGTGATCGACAAGGGCATCGGTCGCCTGGTGGACGCCGACATGAACGAGGAATCGACCCGCCTCAAGGCGTTGCAGACCCAGCAGCAGCTCGGCATCCAGTCGCTGTCCATCGCCAATTCGAGCGCCGAAAACATCCTCCAGCTCTTCCGCCAGTAAGAGCCCAAGAGGTTTCCATCCGCCCGGCCGCAGGTCATCGGCCGGACGGGCGGCTGGGTCGCGCTATTTGCCCTGGCGCGGCCCAGCACCCTTCATCCTCGCACAAGTTTGAACCCCTAGGCTCGATGGCACGATCAGGAAGATTGTGCGCTTTCCGCCTCCCGGAGGGCGCTATGTCCAGGAGACAGGTCACCGGTGTTGTCAGGTACAAGTGTTTTCGAGAGCGAGCGTTCAAGCGGTCCGCGGTCCCCCCGCCGGGCCTTTTGCACGTTCGTCGGGCACGATGCGGTTTCTTGGGTGCCGGCATGAGTGTGCATCTCGCCCGTTATCTCAAGGATTTCAGCGCACCCGCCCGCCCGCCGGCGCCGCTTTTCAAGCCGTCGAGCTTCGCGCAGCGGGATGACGGCGCAGCGACGGAGCCCTTTGCAATCGCGCCTGCCTTGCCTGCCGTAGACGTCGAGGCCGAGCGGGCCGACGCGTTCGAACAAGGCCGATCGGCTGCCGAGGCGGAGCTTCTGGCGCGGCACGAGGCCGAGCTGGCGGCCCTGAAAAGCGCGCATCAGGCGGCGCTCGAATCGCTCAAGGTGCGATACGAACAGGAATATGCCGAGGCGCTGGCCGAGCGCTTTTCCGCCTTCACCGCCGCGGTGGCCGACAGCGTTGCCGCCCAGGCCGCCCAGGTGCTGGCACCGGTCATGAGCCAGGTGCTGACGCAGGGTGCGGTTTCCGATCTCGCCCGCGTCATCGCCGAAGGCCTGCAGGAAGGCGAGGGCGTGACGATCACGGTGAAGGGGCCGGCGGACCTCTTCGACCAGCTGAAATCGCATTTCAACGAGCCGATGCCGGTCTTCCGGCACATCGAAGTGCAGGATGTGGATTTGACGGTGGAATTCGGTGACGCCGTTCTGGTAACGCGGATGGCCGCCTGGGCCGACACCGTCAGCAAGGTGCTTGGATGAGCGACGGCGAAAATCATCACCACGGCAAGAACGAGATCATCATCGTCAAACGCCACGGCGACCATGACGGGGATCATCATTCCGCCGCCTGGAAGATCGCCTATGCCGACTTCATGACGGCCATGATGGCGTTCTTCCTCGTCATGTGGCTCGTCAATGCGGCCAATGAGGAAACGAAAGCCTCGGTCGCCTCCTATTTCAATCCGATCAAGCTGACCGACGACAAACCGGCCGAGAAATCGGTCAAGAAGCCTGCCAATACGGCCGAAGGCGAGGCCACGCAGGACAAGTCCAAGGAACAGGGTCAGAAGCAGGAAAGCGGCAACGCCGCGGAAGACGGCAAGGACAAGAAGACGACGGCCGGCGAGGAGACGCAGTATTCCGAGGCGGACTTCTTCAACAATCCCTATTCCGTCCTGTCCGAAATCGCGCAGGAGGTCGGCCAGCAGGCGAATGTGAGCGCCAAGGGCGACGGCGGCGCCGCAAATTCGGGTCCCGCCACGGGCGCGAATGGCGGCGAGGCGTACCGCGACCCGTTCGATCCCGATTTCTGGACGCAGCAGGTGGAAATCTCGCAGGCGACCGATGCCGGCAGCGAAGCAAGCCCGAACAAGGACCAGTCCGCCACGCAGATGGCTGCCGTCGATACCGATCGCACGGTGGAAGATGCGCTGAAACAGGCGGATGCCGAAACGCAGGCGAAGGCCGAGGAGGCCGCCAAGGCTGAGGAAGCCAAGGCGACGGAGGAAAAGCAGGCGGAAGAGCTGAAGCAGCAGATCACCAGCCAGATCGGCACGATCGGCAAGCTTGCCGAAGGCCTGACCGTCACGCCCACGGAAGGCGGCCTTCTCGTCAGCCTGACCGACCAGCTCGATACGCCGATGTTCAACATCGGTTCGGCCGTGCCGCGGCAGGAGATGGTGCTCGCCATGGAGAAGATCGGCAAGATCCTCGAAGGACGGCCGGGTGCGATCGCCATTCGCGGTCATACGGATGCGAGACCCTTTGCCGGCGGCAAGAACGACAACTGGCGGCTGTCGATGGATCGCGCGCAGAGCGCCTATTACATGCTGGTCCGCGGCGGGCTGGAGGAAAAGCGCGTCAGCCAGGTTACCGGCTTTGCCGATCGCCGGCTGAAGGTGGCAGACGATCCGATGGCCGCCGCCAACCGCCGCATCGAAATCCTCATTCAGGCCGAGGGTGGCTGAGACGATGAAGCCATTCGCGCGCCTCCTTCTGGTGGGAACGGTTCTGGCGGCTGGCCTTTCGGCCGTCGTGCCCGCGCGCGCCCAGAGCCCTGACGACCTGGCGCCCTACAAGATGATCCGGTCGCTGCAGTTCGTGCAGGATACGGTGGTGCTCGGCGACCACTCGGCCATGGAGATGCAGCGCTTCCTGTTGACGACCATCGACGAGCGCCTGCGCACGGCGGAATCCACGATTTTCGACGATCCCCGCAATGTCGATGCCGCGCTGGTCTATGCCATGAGCGGCGGCAATCCCGATACGCTGGAATTCCTGATCAGGAAGGATGTCGACGGCCATTTCGATTCCCGTCTTACAGACGCGCTGCGCAACTATCTCAGCGGAACCGGCAGCCAGAGCGTGAAGTCGCTGGCCGAAATCTTCCCGGAATACAAGCGCTCGCGGGTGGGGCCCTATCTGGCGCTCATTTCGGCCAACTCCGTGCTGCGCAAGGACCCGGCGCTGGCGCTGAGCTACTTCGACTGGGCGCGGCTCGTCGCGCCGGGCACCATCGTCGAGGAGGCGGCGCTGCGCCGCTCCATCTATATTGCCAGCCAGGCCGGCTGGGTCGACCGCAGCATGGCCTATGCCAACCGCTATGCCCGTCGATACCTGCGCTCGCCCTATGCCAGCCAGTTCGCCGATCTGTTCGTGACGCTGGCGGTCGATCATTTCGACAAGCTCGACGAGAAGGATATTCTGGAGGTCCTGTCGTTCATGGACGTGCCGCGCCAGCGGGAGGTGTATCTGCGCATGGCGCGGCTTGCCGCGATCTCCGGCCAGAAAAAGCTCGCGTCGCTGGCGGCCGAACGCGCCCAGATCCTGTCGGGAGACGGCGAGAGCGTGCCGAAAGTGCTGGCGGATCTCTATTCGGGCCTGGCGTCTGTGCCCTCGGGCGATGTCGCCTCGGCCATGGAGACGATCGTCGCCATTCCCGATGACAAGCTTTCGGTCAAGGACCGCGCCTTGAAGGAGGCCGCGCGCGCCGTCGCCGAAGAGGTTCTGCGCGCGCCGGTCGCGTCCGCCCAGAAGGCCGAGCCTCTCGTCACGACGGTGCCGGAGGGCGAGGACGCGTCCTATGACAGCCTTGACGCGGCGGAGACGGCTGCACGGCCGAGCGAAATGCCGACGGACGACGCGGCCGTGGCCGACAGCGCTGCGGGCGAGCCGCAGAAAGACGCAAAAGACCAGAAAGAGCGGGCGAGTGTCGATCCCGCCTTCGACAGCTTCGTATCGGACGGCCGGTCGAAGCTGGACGAGATCGACAAGCTACTGGAGGGAGAAGGCACATGAGCACGATCGGTAGCGGTGTGTTGGGCATCGTGTCGGGGTCTGT
This sequence comes from Shinella oryzae, assembly GCF_023038235.1. Taxonomy (NCBI): domain Bacteria; kingdom Pseudomonadati; phylum Pseudomonadota; class Alphaproteobacteria; order Hyphomicrobiales; family Rhizobiaceae; genus Shinella; species Shinella oryzae. The sequence continues at coordinate 324,590 of NZ_CP081987.1, forward strand.
TCCCGGCAAGGGCAAGGCGGGCGACGGCAACGGCGCCGGCGGCGCGGACGAGAACGGCTTTTCCCACGCGATCGCCAGCCTTCACGGGCGCGAGGGCCAGAGCGGTCACAAGGGCGCTCGGATATCCATATCGAGCAAAGGCGAGCGGGGCGAAGACGAGGCTGCCGATCCCCGTGTGAAGGTGGGCCGCCACGATATGACGGTGCCCGCCAAAACGCACAGCAAACCGCAGGAGGATGTGTCCTTCGAGGAGAAGGTTGCAGCCCTTCTGGGCGCTGCCGCGTCCGGCCGCAAGGTGCGGACCACCGAAGACGACGGGAAAATCGTGCCGGTCGAGGATGAAGAGCATCCTGAGGCAAAAGCCGAAGGCGCAGAAAAGACCGATGTCGGCAATCTGCTCGAACTGCTCGGCGCGCAGAACGCGATGCCGCAGGCAGCCCTGGCGGGTGCCGCGAAATCCATTTCCGGCCCGGCCCACGAGGGACGGGGCGAACCGGGCGTGAAATCCGGCAAGGTCGCGGCTTCCGCCGACGGCGCCGCAAAGGGCGACGCTTCGGCCCTCGCCGACACCGATGGCGGCGAGCTGCCGCAGTCCGAAACGGACAAGCTTTTCCGGATCATGCGCGCAGATGGCAAGGGACGCGACCTCGATTTGAGCCTTTCCGGTTCGGGTGACCGCGCGACGTTGCGCGACGCCAATCCGACCGGTCCGAGGGGCGAGGCCGTCACCGTTGTCGAGGCGCGCCGCTATATCGGCCTGGCGCAGACCAGCAACGCGGCCGCCGTAACGACGGCGATCACACAGGACCCCGAATGGGCGACCTCGCTGAGCGCGACGAGCGGCATCGGCCACGAGCAGGCCGCCACGGGCAAGGTCGTCAATACGCTGAAGATCCAGATGAACCCGATCGAGCTCGGCCTCGTGACGGCGACGCTGCGCCTGCATGGCGATGCGCTGGTCGTTTCCCTGCAGGTGGAGACGGGCGAGGCCTATCGCCAACTCAACGACGATCAGGACGCCATCGTGCGCGCATTGCGCGGACAGGGCTTTGCGGTGGATCAGGTGAGCGTGCAGCTTTCGCCTGTCGACCGCAGCGCCAATACGCAGGGCGGTGGCGATCAGCAGCCACAATTCTCCAACCAGCCGCAGGCGCGCGAAGACGGCCGCCGGAGCGGTGGTGAAGGTTCGGGCTCGTTTGCAGGGCAGGGAGGCTCCCGTGAGGACAATACGACGGACAACGCGCCTGGCCTTTCTGGTGGCCAGTCTCATCGGCCTGGCGGCGTCTATCTCTGACGCGCAGGCTGCCGTCGGCAGCTGCGAGCGGGAGATCCTGGCCGCGGCCGCCAAATACGACATTCCGGCCGGCATCCTCTATTCGGTCGGGTTGACGGAGACCGGCCGGAAGGGGTCGCTCCAGCCTTTCGCCCTCAACATCGAAGGCAAGGCCTATTTCGGCCGCAGCCGGGAGGAGGCGCTCGAGGTTTTCCAGGCTGCCCGCGGGCGCGGTGCAAAGCTGATCGATCTCGGCTGCATGCAGATCAACCACCATTTCCACGGCGAGCACTTCACCTCGCCGGCGGAGATGTTCGATCCGCGCAAGAATGTCGAATACGCAGCCGCATTCCTCGCGCGGCTGCATGCCCGCCACGAAACGTGGACGATGGCCGTTGCACGCTACCACGCCGGTCCCAACAACGACCCTGCGCAGAAGCGCTATGTCTGCCGGGTGATCGCAAACCTGGTTGCAACCGGCTACGGGAGCTGGACGCAGAACGCGAAACAGTTCTGTCAATAATTCGACTAAAAGTTGAATAGTTGCCATGAGGCGATGTGTGCCGGAATGTGGCGGGAATGTGCCGCGTTTTGGGCAGGGCAAGGACGCGCGTTAACCTTTGTTAACTTTTCCACGAGAAAGTAGTGGTAAAATGGCTCATTAGCCACTACATCTAGAGCAAATCGGCACGCATTGGTTAATCAACTGTTAATTCCACCCACTCACTTTCTCTAGTTGCTGCTGATTCGCCCGATTCGTACCACTGCCTTAACGAAGCACCACACTGATTCGGAGGCGGACGAATGATCGTAGTGGTTGATGAGCGCGAGCTCGTTAAAGACGGCTATACTTCTCTTTTTGGTCGCGAGGGCGTGCCCTCGACGGGGTTCGATCCCCGTGAATTCGGCGAGTGGGTCAACACCGCCGCCGATTCCGATATCGACGCGGTCGAAGCGTTCCTGATCGGCCAGTGCCAGCTCTCCATGGAGCTGCCGCGGGCGATCCGTGATCGTTCGCAGGCGCCGGTGATCGCGGTCAGCGACACGCCGTCCCTGGAAACCACGCTTGCCTTCTTCGACAGCGGTGTCGACGATGTCGTGCGCAAGCCGGTTCACCCCCGTGAGATCCTGGCCCGTGCGGCGGCCATCCGTCGTCGCCTGAAGGCGCTCGCCAACCACACCGACATCGGCCCGATCCGGGTCTTCTCGGATGGCCGCGACCCGGAAATTTCCGGCGACGTCTTCGCCCTGCCGCGCCGCGAGCGCCGCATCCTCGAATACCTGGTCGCCAACCGCGGCCGACGCCTTTCGAAGTCGCAGATCTTCAACGCGATCTACGGCATCTTCGATGAGGACGTCGAAGAGAACGTCGTCGAAAGCCACATCAGCAAACTGCGCAAGAAGCTGCGCAAGAAGCTTGGTTTCGACCCGATCGATTCCAAGCGCTTCCTTGGCTACTGCATCGACTGGCAGGGCTGAAGATCACCGCCGGCGGGCGGGGCAGGCGGACCCCGGCAGCCAGCTTCACGCAAGGCCCGTCCCATAGGGTCGCTAAGACGAGACGAACGGGGATTTGACATGAGTCTTTACGGCACGATGAGAACGGGTGTTTCCGGCATGAACGCTCAGGCGAACCGCCTGAGCACGGTTGCCGACAACATCGCGAACGCGAACACGACGGGCTACAAGAAGGCCGCGACGCAGTTCTCTTCGCTCATTCTTCCCACGACCGGCGGCGCGTACAATTCGGGCGGTGTGACCACCGATGTCCGCTACTCCATCTCCTCGCAGGGAACGTTCACCTACACGACGTCGGCGACCGACCTTGCCATCAACGGCCGGGGCTTCTTCATCGTCCAGGGTTCCGATGGTGTCGAGTATCTGACGCGCGCCGGCGCCTTCACCCCGATGAGCGACGGCACGCTGAAGAACTCCGCCGGCTTCACGCTGATGGGATATCCCTATTCCTCGACGGAAGACCCGACCGTTGTCATCAACGGCTTTGCAGGTCTCGAAAAGATCAACCTCGCATCCGGCGAGCTGAACGTGAAGGCGTCCGAAAAGGGCTACCTGCATGTCAACCTGCCGTCGAACGAGGCTGATGGCTACAAGAAGGCGACGTCGCTCGTCGCTTATGACAGCCTGGGCAACACGCGCAAGCTCGACTTCAACTACACGAAAGTCAGCACGACCGCAGGCCCGCCGCCGACCAGCGAATGGGAAGTCACGGTCACCTATACCGATCCGGAGACGGGCGACATCTACGACATGATGAGCGGTGCGTCTCCGCCGTCCATCGTCGCCAGCGTCGACGACGCCACGCCCCAGGCCCTGACCTTCGATGCGGAAGGCAAGCTCGAGACGCCGGCAAGCCCTGCGGACCTCGTCCTGGACGAACTTCCGATCGACGGCGCCGTCCTGAAGTCGTTGACGGTTTCGATCGGCGGCGCGACGGGCGGCAGCACGCAGCTCGCGTCGGCCTTCGCGGCCAAGGGCGATATCGACGGCATCGGTCCGAGCGGTGTTTCCGGCTACGAGATCAGCGACGACGGTATCGTCTATCTCAAGTACGAAAACGGCGACCTCGCCCCGAAGTACCGTCTCGCCATGGCGAACGTGCAGAGCCCCGACAACCTCAAGCCGCTCGCCGGCAACGTCTACTCCCAGAGCAACGATTCGGGCGTCATCGTCATGGGCTATGCCGGTAACGGCGGCTTCGGAACGATCCTGTCCGGCGCGCTGGAGGATTCGAACGTCGATATCGCCGAAGAGCTGACGAGCATGATCGAATCGCAGCGCAACTACACGGCCAATTCGAAGGTCTTCCAGACCGGTTCCGAACTCATGGAAGTCCTCGTCAACCTCAAGAGATAAGGTCGCATGACGGTTCGGCGTGCACTCGAAAGTTAGGTAGAACTGATGTCGCTTACAGCAGCTATGAAGACTGCTCAGTCAAGTTTTTCCAACGTAGGCCTGCAATCGGCCGTCGTTTCGAAGAACATTGCCAATGCAAGCGACCCGGCTTATGCGCGCCGTGCGGCGATCCTCGCCACGGCGAGCTCCGGTGCCACCGTCGTCGAAACGCAGCGCGCGCAGAACGAAGCGCTGCTGAAGCAGAACCTGCTCAGCATTTCGAAGGCTTCGGCCCAGGATACCGTTCTGGCCGGCCTCTCGCGCATGAAGATGATGCTGGGTGGCGAGGACTACGAACTCGCCCCCTCCACCTATCTCGCCAAGCTGCGTGACAATCTCCAGACCTTCGCCGACAAGCCGAACGAAGTCTCGCTTGCCGAAACGGTGGTGGCGGATGCCATCGACGTCGCGACGTCGTTGAACAGCACGTCCGAAGCGCTCCAGAAACTGCGGTCGGAGGCTGACGCCGACATCGACACCGCGGTCAAGGACCTCAACCGCCTTCTCAAGGAATTCAAGACCTACAACGACCAGGTCCGGCAGGGCACGGCGGCCGGCACCGACGTCAACGACGCGCTCGACCAGCGCGACAAGCTGCTGACGCAGATTTCCGGCCTCGTCGGTGTCACCACCGTCAACCGCACCAACAACGACCTGGCGCTCTACACCAGCGATGGAACGGTGCTGTTCGAGACCGAGGCGCGCACCGTCAGCTTCGTTCCCACGACCACCTATACCGCCACCGTGACGGGCAACCAGGTCCTGATCGACGGCGTGCCGGTGCAGATGGGCGCGGCCGGCAACACCAGCGCGCGCGGCACGATCGCTGGCCTGCTGCAGATTCGCGACCATGCCGCGCCGACCTTCCAGGCCCAGCTCGACGAAACCGCCCGCAGCCTGATCAACATGTTCTCCGAGGACACGGTCGGCGGCGCGATGGACGGCCTGTTCATCCGCAACGGCGTGGCCGTCGGTGACGATCTCACCGTCGACACGGTGGTGCCCGGCCTCTCGACGGTCATCAAGGTCAATCCGGCTGTCATCACAAATCAGGGCGGTAATGCCAAGCTGCTGCGCGACGGCATCAACGAGACCTTCAACATCGATAACAATGCCAGCTTCTCGGTGCTGCTGAACAATTATGCGGCTGCATTCGAGACACCGGTCACGTTCGATCCGGCTGCGGCCATCGATACGAACGCTTCGCTGCTGGCTTTCTCGAGCGGTTCGGTAGGCTGGCTGGAGCAGCTGCGTAGCGCGGCGACGACGGCCGCTGACGACAAGAATGCGCTGCTCGCACGCACGCAGGAGGCCTTGCAGAGCGTGACATCCGTCAGCCTTGACGAGGAACTCGCACTGCTCCTCGATCTGGAGCAGTCCTACAAGGCATCGGCGAAACTGGTCGCGGCGGTCGATGAAATGATCACCGCTCTTCTCCAAGCGGCGGGCTAAGGCATGAAGGCTTCTTTCGTTTCCAACGTTTCCCTGCAGAATGCGATGCGCATCACGGTCGCAAGCGCGCAGAAGGAAATGGTGCAGCTTCAGGAGGAGACGGTCACCGGCCGTCATGCGGATGTCGGCGCGGTTCTCGGCGCCAAGACCTCGCGTACCCTCGACCTGCACCGCGACCTCCAGCGCATGGAATCGCTGAAGAGCACCAATGCGCTGACCACCCAGCGCCTCGCCGCCTCGCAGGAGGCGCTTGGTCTGATGTCGTCGGCCGCCAACGATGCGATGGAAGTGCTCATCGCGCTCTCCGGCATGACCTCTTCCGATCAGCTGGAGCTGGCGCAGCAGAACATGGGCAACGCGCTGTCCACCTTCACGGCCGCGGCCAACACCTCGTTCAGCGGCGAATATCTGTTCGCCGGCATCAATTCCGACGTCACGCCGCTCAAGGACTATCTCCAGGAGACCCCGCCGAGCGATGCGAAGGTCGCGTTCGATCAGGCCTTCCTCGCGCATTTCGGCTTCACGCAGACGGATCCCGGCGTTTCCACGATTGCGCCGGCCGACATGCAGGCCTTCATCGCCGATCTCGAAACGAGCTTCATGGGGCCGGACTGGCAGACCGACTGGTCGAACGCGTCCGATGAGAACATGCAGAGCCGTATCAGCGCGGCCGAGACCGTCCAGAGTTCAACCAACGTCAATGCCTCTGGCATGCGGTATCTGGCGCTCGGACTGGTCGTCGGCCAGGAACTGTTGTCGATTGGCCTTAGTGAGGCCTCGCGCAAGGTCGTCAGCGATTCCGCCATCGATTACATGGGCCGCGCCATCTCCGGCGTGGATGGCGAGCGCTCCAAGCTCGGCATCTCCCAGTCGCGTGTCACCCAGGCCAATACCTCGCTCGACGCGCAGATCACCATCCTGACCACAAGCATCAAGGACATGGAGGGCATCGACACATACGAGGCCGCGACACGCGTCACGACGCTCGAGTCGCAGCTTTCCCTTGCATACACGCTGACTTCGAGAATCCAGAATCTCAGTCTGCTGAACTACCTCTGATGAACCAGAGGGTACGGACACACATGAAGGATGTCTGAATGTACCAGTTTTCATATGCCGAGATCATGGAAGAGGGCGTTGCCGTCTCGAAGGATCGGGAACGGCAGGTGCTCGAGCGGTCGATTGCGCTTTTGAAAGCCGCAGTGGCCGCCGGTTCCTACGGCAAGGAGGCGGTGGAAGCCGTCTATTTCACTAGGCGCGTCTGGATCCGCTTCATCGAGGATCTCGGCAACCCGGAAAACGAGCTGGAAGACGAGCTCAGGGCCAACCTCATTTCCATAGCCATCTGGATTCTCAAGGAAATCGAAAAGATCCGCAAACGCGAGTCCGAGAATTTCCAGGGCATTATCGACATTACCACCATCATCAAGGATGGCCTCAAATGAAAAGTACGCTGCGTATATCGCTGAAGTCCGGTGAGCGCATTTTCGTCAATGGCGCGGTTCTGAGGGTCGATCGCAAGGTGGCGATCGAGTTTCTCAACGATGTGACCTTCCTTCTGGAAAACCATGTCCTGCAGCCGGAACAGGCGACCACGCCGCTCCGTCAGCTCTATTTCATCGCGCAGATGTCGCTGATCAATCCGGAAGGCGCCGAGCAGTCGATCGCCATGTTCCGCAAGTCGGTGATCATGCTTCTTTCGTGCTTCAAGAACGAGGAAGTGCTGGCCGAGCTGAAGCGGGTGGATGCGCTTGTCACCCAGGGCCGCGCCTTCGAGGCTCTCAAGGCGATCCGCGGGCTTTACCCGATCGAGGATCGCATCCTGAACAACCAGGAAATGACGCCGGCGACGATCGAGCAGATCCGCAGGGAGATCGCACCATGGTAGACGCTGTCAACAACAACACGTCGTCCGGTTACATGCCGACGGTGACCGGCGCCGAATCGGCGAAGGACACCAAGACGGCAACGCTGAACTACGAGAGCTTCCTGAAGCTGCTCGTGGCGCAGATGAAGAACCAGGATCCGACCGAGCCGATGGACGCGACCCAGCAGATGGCGCAGCTTGCGACCTTCTCGCAGGTCGAGCAGACCATCAAGACGAACAAGAACCTGGAGAGCATGCTGCAGCGCACCTCCCTCCAGGAGGCCAACTCCGTGATCGGGCGCACGGTCACGAGCAATGATGGCGCGATTTCTGGCGTCGTCAAGGAAGTCACGCTATATAACGACGGTATTGTCGCGACGCTTGATTCGGGCGAGAAGATGGTTATCGGGCCCGGCGTAACCGTAAAGTGAACCCCATCCGTGAATGAGGCAGACGCCCTCGATATTGCGCAGTCAGCCATCTGGACGGTCATCGTGGCGTCCGGCCCGGCCGTTCTTGCCGCCATGCTCGTGGGCGTCGTCATCGCCTTCATTCAGGCGCTGACGCAGGTGCAGGAAATGACCCTGACCTTCGTCCCCAAGATCCTGGCGATCATGGTCACGCTCGCCATTTCGGCGCCCTTCATCGGCGCTCAGATTTCCATCTTTACCGATCTCGTCTTTTCCCGCATCCAGACCGGGTTCTAGCGCGGCTCCGCCCGAGCCGTTCGCGCGCTTTCCCGCCTCCTGCCACCCTCGCGCAAGCTTCGCCCTGTACGTCTGACGGCGAAAATGGGCGACGCGTGTGACGCGGCGCAGCCTCTCATGACGAGACGGGAATCTTTCAGATGGCGCAAGTACCGGCAATCAGCATTCCGAAGGTCAGCCCGAGCGGCCGCGATATCGCGTTCGCCGTCGGCATCCTGACGATCCTGTCGATCCTCTTCCTGCCCATCCCCGTCTTCATGATCGATATGGGCCTGGCGTTTTCCATCGCCTTTTCCGTGCTCATCCTCATGGTCGCGCTGTGGATCCAGCGCCCGCTCGATTTCTCGTCCTTCCCGACAGTCCTGCTGATCGCGACGATGATCCGCCTGGCGCTCAATATCGCCACGACGCGTGTCATCCTTTCGCACGGCAATGAAGGCCATGACGCCGCCGGCGGCGTGATCGCCGGCTTTGCCAGCCTCGTCATGTCCGGCGATTTCGTCATCGGTCTGATCGTCTTCATGATCCTGATCGTGGTGAACTTCATCGTCATCACCAAGGGTGCGACGCGTATCGCCGAAGTCGGCGCCCGCTTCACCCTCGATGCCATTCCCGGCAAGCAGATGTCGATCGATGCCGACCTTTCGGCAGGCCTGATCGACGAGAAGCAGGCGCAGCTGCGACGGCGCGAACTGGAGGAGGAAAGCTCCTTCTTCGGTTCGATGGACGGTGCCTCGAAATTCGTGCGCGGCGATGCCATTGCCGGCCTCCTCATTACGGCCATCAACGTCTTCGGCGGCATCATCATCGGCTACTTCCGCCACGGCATGGAGCTTTCCGAAGCCGCCGACGTTTTCGTGAAGCTTTCCGTCGGCGATGGTCTCGTCTCGCAGATCCCCGCCCTGATCGTCTCGCTCGCAGCCGGCCTCATCGTGTCGCGCGGCGGCACCGCGGGGTCCACGGACCAGGCGGTCATCAACCAGCTGTCCGGTTATCCGCGCGCACTGCTCGTCGCTGCCGCGCTCATGTTCCTCCTCGCGATCATTCCCGGTCTGCCCTTCCTGCCGTTCATGGCGCTTGGTGGTGTCATGGCCTTCGGCAGCTGGATCATCCCGCGCCGCATCGAGGAGGAGAACCGGGTCAAGCGCGAGGCCGAGGCCCAGCAGGTCCAGGCGACGCGCGACCAGGAGAAGGATTCGGTCAAGTCCGTTCTGAAGACCGCCGAAATCGAACTGCTTCTCGGCAAGCAGGTTTCCACGCGGCTTCTCGGCGCGCATCAGGAACTGGCGTTCCGCGTGGGCAAGATGCGCAAGAAGTTCGCCGCCCAGTACGGCTTCGTGGTGCCAGAGATCAAGGTCTCGGACGACATCGCCATCCCCGACAAGTCCTACCAGATCCGCATTCACGGCACGACGATCGCCTCGAACATCGTGCGCGTCGGCGAAGTGCTCGTCGTCACCGGCGGTGGCCGCAAGCCGAGCGTGCCGGGCGACGATATCCGCGAACCCGCGTTCGGCATGCCGGCCGTCTCGATCCTCGAGACCTTTGCCGATGACCTGCGTCGCGAGGGCTTCCATCCCATCGATAACGTTTCGGTCGTTCTTACGCACCTGTCGGAAGTCATCAGAAACAACCTGCCGCAGCTTCTCTCCTATAAGGATGTGAAGGTGCTGATCGAGCGGCTCGACCCGGAATACCGCAAGCTCGCAGACGAGATCTGCTCCTCGCACATGTCCTATTCCGGCCTTCAGGCCGTGCTGAAGCTGCTCCTGGCCGAGCGCGTTTCCATCCGCAACCTGCACCTCATCCTGGAAGCCGTGGCGGAACTTGCCCCGCATGTCCGCAAGACCGAGCAGATCGTCGAGCATGTGCGCATCCGCATGTCGCAGCAGATCTGCGGCGACCTTGCCGAGAACGGCGTTCTGCCGGTGCTGCGCCTCGGCAACAAATGGGACATGGTGTTCCACCAGGCGCTCAAGCGTGACACGAAGGGCGAAATCGTCGAATTCGACATCGACCCGCGCCAGCTTGAGGAGTTTTCCGAGCAGGCCACCCGGGTTATCCGCGAGTTTCTTGACCGCGGCACACCCTTTGTACTGGTCACGTCGCCCGAATCCCGCTCTTATGTGCGCATGATCATCGAGCGCCTCTTCGCCACATTGCCGGTTCTCTCGCATGTCGAGCTTGCCAAGGGCATCGAGATCAAGATTCTCGGCTCCATTTCATGATCACGGACCCGCAGGGCACGGTGCTGGCGCTGTTCGCCGCCTTCTGCCGTGTCGGCGGGTGTTTCATGCTGCTGCCGGGCTTCTCCTCGGCGCGCATCTCCATGCAGATCCGCCTCTCCATCGCCGTGGCCGTTTCCATGGCGATCCTGCCGATCATGTGGGACACGATCTATCCGCGCGCCTCCGGCTCGCTTGACGCCTATCTCAAACTCATCGTTTTCGAGACGCTGACCGGCGTGGTGATCGGCCTGATCGCCCGGTACTATGTGCTCGGCCTCCAGTTCGCCGGCACGGTGCTGACGATGATGATGGGCTTCAATGCGCCGCCGACGCAGGACGTGCTGGAAGATGCAGCCGAAAACCAGCTGACCAACCTGCTTTCCTTCGCGGGCCTGCTCATCCTCTTCCTTCTGGATTTCCATCACGTCGTGGTGCGGGCGCTGGTCGATTCCTACACCGTCATGCCGCTCGGCGCAGGCTTCAATCCGCAGAGCGCCCTGATCACGCTCACCGACACGCTGTCCCAGACCTTCATGATCATGCTGCGGCTCGCTAGCCCCTTCATTCTCTACGGCCTGGTCTTCAACGTCTCGATCGGTCTCATCAACAAGCTGGCGCCGCAGATCCCGATCTACTTCATCTCGCTGCCCTATCTCATCATCGGCGGCATGCTGCTGCTCTATTTCGGCATCTCTTCGCTCCTGCAGATCTTCGTGGCCGGTTTCATGCCGGTCTTCCAGGGGGGATGATGGCGCAGAACCGTTCCGACAAGCTCAAGCGTCTGGTGACCGTGCAGCGCCATCTGGAGAAGATGGCGGAGATCGACCTCGCCACCACGACCAGCCAGCGCCGCGAGATCGCCGAAACGATGGATGCCGTGGTCGATGCGATCAATTCGCTCAATCCGGTGCACCGCACCTTCTCGCGCCACTATTCCGGCCACTACAACAAGCTCCAGCAGCAGGACCAGATGCTGTCGAACGTGCAGCAGATGCATGAAATGCGGGTGGTGCGCGAACGCACCAAGGGCGACCGCATGGAAGACCGCATGAAGGAGGCGCGCGACGACGAGGAGCGCGTGGCGGCCGACGATTCGATCTACGATCTCATCGACCAGCATCTCGCCTATAAGGGCGAGCCGGGCTGACAAGCATAAGTACCTGTAAAAAGGCGTGATTTAACGTCGCCTGATCAAGCTTGTGCGAACTTGGAGGACGTGGGCGGCAACGTCACGGCTTCGTCATCCGGCACCAGCCTCCCGTAAGGTTGAGCAGCGATAGTCGCATCAGGACGATGAAGAGGTTCGCCGATGCCGCCGTGATGCGGCGCGCGCACCTGTCCGGAATGGTCAAGAGCCGGTGGACCGCCATGAGGACGGGATCGGCAGTTGAGGATCACCCGAAAGGTTCTGAGACGTGGCAATTTCACCCCCCAGTGATCTGGTGCTCGATGTCGTGCGCGCGGCCGATCCGACGCAGGTCCAGGAAGCGCAGGCCAAGCTGAAGTCAAACCGCGCCGCTTTCGAGGCGACGAGCCTTGCCGAGGCCGGCGCCGGCTTCCAGGCCGCCGTCGGCATTCTCAACCGTGATTCGGTTGCAAGCCAGGCGGCAAAGGGTGTCGAGGCTGTGGGCGGCAAAGCCGTTCCCGAGCATCTGCGCAAGTTCGAGACGATGGTGCTTCAGAACTTCGTGAAGTCGATGATGCCCGAAGAGAGCGAAGAGATTTACGGCAAGGGCACGGCCGGCGAGATGTGGCGCGGCATGATGGCCGACCAGCTCGGCGAAGCGCTTGCCAAGGGCGGCGGCATCGGGCTCGCCGAAAGCCTGGCCCGCAAGAGCGGGGTCACCTCGCATCCCAGGGACACGAACGATAACGACCGGATCGCCGCAAGCATGGTTCAGTCCATGCAGCGTCAGGCCTTTGCTGACCTGACGCCCGGCATCAAGGAAGACGACAAGAAAGCATAAGCGGAGAGCAACACAATGGAACAGGCGAACAACGAACTGCGTATCCGCACCGTTCTCGGCAGGCTCGAGACGATCATCGACAACGAGAATGACAATATCGGTACGGATCCCCATTTCGACCTGTCGACCTCGAATGCGCACAAGAGCCGTTGCCTCTATGAGCTGGCCATGCTGTCGCGCGACGTGCGGCCCGACGAGGTGCCGCAGACCTTCTCGCGCGAACTCGGCCGCGTGCGCGAAAAGCTCGCCACCAATGCGCAGCGCGTCTCGGCCCATCTCGAGGCCGTGCGTGAGGTCGTCAGCATCCTGAAGAACGCCGTGCAGGATCTCGAGGCCGACGGCACCTATTCGCAGGAACAATTCCGCCTGGGTTACGGTACATGATCAAGCTCGTCGGCACAGGCGTCTGGGTGCTTCTCGTCACGCTCGCCTCGGTCTATTTCTCGCTGAAGATGGCGTCAGCCCCGAAGGTCGACACCGCCGCCGCGGAACACGAAGCGGCGATGGAATTCGTCACGGGATACACGACCACCATTCCGGTGATCGGCGAGGCCGGCGTCAGCGGCTATCTCCTGACCAAGCTCGCCTACAAGGCGAACAAGGACCTGGCGGCCAAGCAGGTCGTGCCGCTGCCGGACATGATCACGGATGAACTCTATACGCTGCTCGTCGGCAAGAAGATGATCGACGTGGCCGATGCCGGGCATTTTGATCTCGATGCCTTCCGCGGGGTCGTCAAGGAGGGGCTCAACCGCCGCTTCGGTGCCGACGTCATTCAGGAGGTCTATATCGAGCAGATCGATTATCTGACGACCGCCGCAGTGGAGGATCCGACGCCCAAGGGTGGTAAGACCCTGGTCAAGGGCGAGGTCCCCGCTGCCGAACCGGCGGAAAAGAGCGGCGGCCACTGAACCGACCCTCGAAAGGGCTGTGACCGGGCCGGCCGCTCAGAGCGAGCCGGCCTTTGCCATTTCCGGCCTTTTGCTTTCGGCCTTCGCACCGGAGAACTTGTAGCGCAGCACATGGTAGAGGAAGAGCGGACCAACGGTTTCCGTCTCCCGCTTGCGGGATGCGCCCCACGCCGGGAGGGAGAGCCAACCGAGCCCGAACCTGCGTGGCGACGCGCGCCGTGCTTCGCCCGACAGCGTTTCGAACAGGCGCTCGACACCCAGAACCAGTCTCGCATGACCCGGGCCGACATGACGGTCGATCCATTTTTCCTGGGCTGGCCTATCCATCGAGACCAGCAGGATATCGGCATTGGCGGCGCCCACACGCTCCATGACCGCGTCCGATTGCTGGCGATCGAAGGCATCGTCGGCAATCGGCAGGATGCTGTGCCACGGCGCATGTCGGCTGAGCGCCTCGGCAGCCTTTTTCAGGGTGGCCGCATGCCCGCCCACCAGCGCGATACGCATCGGCTTTGCGATATAGGTGAGCAAGGCCGGTACGAAATCCGTGCCGGCCAGCCGCGCGCGAAAACGCTGGCCATGCAGCAGCCGGGCGGCGAGGTCGATCCCCCGGTCTTCCGGCAGCACGGTCTGGCGCGAGAGCGCCGCGCGATAATCGGGATCGCGCATCATCCGGTTGGCACTGTCGGTATTGGCGAAGACGATGATGCTTTGCCCGAACGGCATCGTGGCCCGTTCCCCGGCGAAAGCCAGCGCTTCGGCCCATCCGAGGTCGCAGATGTCGAGGCCCAGGATATCGCGCCGTGCCGGAGCGATGGCGGCGGGAACAGGGTTGGCGCCACGGACGCGGCCTTGCCGGGATACGCGCGCGACGGAAGCCTTGCGGCTCGCCGGGCTCTGGCGGTCAGCGGAACGGATACGGTCGGGCGTCATGCTTGTCTCGGGGCTCGCATTGATCGTCGTCATGTAGCAACTCTGCCTGAAAGGCCGTTTAAGGAATTCGTGAAAAGGCCGGCTCGCGTTTTCACACACTGTAAACCTTTCCATAATGCTTTTAAAAACAATGACTTATTACATGGTTGCTTCCGCCAATCCGGTCCTGATAACCAGAATGGCGGGACGGCATGTGCCATTCCGTGTGACGAAAAAATGCATTCACCTCGCGCGGCATGTCTTCTTTCGCAGCCTCGGCGCTTGAATTTATGTGTTTTCGACAGCATAGGGCGTTAAAAGGCCATCGCACCGTGCCGGCGCGCCGTTAGGGTGAGCGCATCATTGCAGGGAGAGAAACGTGACAACCATTATCGATGGGAAGCAGGTTGCCGCTTCCGTGATTGACGCCGTGAAGTCCGCGACCGCTGCTCTTCAGGCGCAAGCAGGTGTCAAGCCCGGCCTCGCCGTCGTCATCGTTGGTGACGATCCGGCGAGCCACGCCTACGTCTCTTCCAAGAGCCGCATGGCCAAGGAGTGCGGCTTCAATTCGATCCAGCACACGTTGCCGGAAGAAACCACGCAGGAAGAGCTCGCCCGTCTCGTCGAGACGCTGAATGCCGATGAAAGCATTCATGGCATCCTCGTGCAGCTGCCGCTCCCCAAACACCTGGACTCCGATCCGATCATCCAGTCGATCCGGCCGGAGAAGGATGTCGATGGCCTGCACGTCGTCAATGCCGGCAAGGTCGCGACGGGCGATCTCGACGGCGGCCTCGTTTCCTGCACGCCCGCCGGCGCGATGGTGTTCGTGCGGCGCGTCCACGGCGATGACCTGTCGGGGCTGAACGCCGTGGTGATCGGCCGCTCCAATCTTTTCGGCAAGCCGATGTCG
This sequence comes from Shinella oryzae, assembly GCF_023038235.1. NCBI lineage: Bacteria > Pseudomonadati > Pseudomonadota > Alphaproteobacteria > Hyphomicrobiales > Rhizobiaceae > Shinella > Shinella oryzae. The sequence continues at coordinate 339,733 of NZ_CP081987.1, forward strand.
GCGCTGCTGCTGGCCGCCAATGCGACCGTCACGACGGCCCATTCGCGAACCAAAGACCTCGCCGCCGTCTGCCGCAATGCCGATATCCTCGTCGCCGCCGTCGGCCGGCCGGAAATGGTGAAGGCCGATTGGGTAAAGCCCGGTGCGACCGTCATCGACGTCGGCATCAATCGCGTCGCCGCACCCGAGAAGGGCGAGGGCAAGTCGCGCCTAGTCGGCGATGTCGCATTCGAGGAATGCGCCAAGGTGGCGGGGGTCATCACGCCGGTGCCCGGTGGTGTCGGCCCGATGACCATCGCCATGCTCATGGCCAACACCGTGATCGCGGCCTATCGCAAGGCCGGACGGACCCCGCCGAAATTCTGATCCGACAGGAAGACAGGCGCCCGCGGACGCCTTTTTCATTTCTGCTGCTTCATCTATCGGGCGGCGCGGCGCCCGTCGAGGCGCGCACGATGAGATCGGCCTTCCAGAGTTCCTGCTGGGGCAGCGTTTCCAGCTGGAGGATCTGGGCGATCAGCCGGCGGGCGATGCGCTGGCCGGCGGCGCGCAGCGATGAGCGCGTCGTCGTCAGCGGCACCATGAAATTTTCCGGTTTCAGCATCGGCAGCACGTCGTCATGGGCGATCAGGGAAATATCCGCGCCGATCTTCAGCCCCGCCTGGTTGATCGCCCTGACGGCGCCGAGCGCAAGAACCGTGCTGGAACAGAGCACCGCCGTCGGCGGTGCCTCAAGCCGCAGGAAAGCCTGCATTGCGCGAAAACCGTGTTCGTCGGTCATCTGCGCATGCGTGACGCATTCCTCGCGCAGGCTAAGCCCAAGCTCGGCGAGCGCCCGCGCGACGCCTTTCCGGCGCCTGACGGAAAACGCCAGATAATCCGGGCCATTGATGAGCGCGAAGCGTCGATGGCCGAGTTGCGTCAGCAGGCGTGCGGCATCGTAGAACGCGCCCGTATTGTCGATGTCCAGATACGGATAGTCATCCGCTATGCCGATCGATCGCCCGTGCACGATGAACGGCGTCTTCAGCGACTTCATCATGGCGATGCGCGGATCCTTCTCCCGCATATACGCCAGGAACAGCGCGTCCACATTGCCGCTTGCCACAAGCCTGCGGCAGGTGGCGACTTCGTCTTCCGGGTGGCTCGGATTGATGACGAAATGGAAATCGTGCCTGACCGCTTCGTCGCCGAGGCCCGCCAGGAATTCGCCGAAATGCACGTCGGATTCGATGCCGTCGGCCGTCGGCATGACAAGGCCGATCGAGCCGGCGCGGCCGGTGGCCAGGCGCTGGGCGGCGCGGTTGGGGCGGTATCCCGTTTCTCGCACCGCATCGAGCACCCGCTGGCGCGTTTCGGCATTGACCTCCGGATAACCGTTCAGCGCCCGGCTGACGGTAGTCTGGGAGAGGCCCAGCAATTGCGATAATTGCTTGAGGTTCACGTGCTTGGCTTTCCAGAATTATTCGAAGCGCTTTGGATGCCGCGCGACGCGGAGCATGTAACATCAGAAAAACACATGAAAAAAGCGGTTTCGGTCGTTTTGCAGCGCAAAATGACGCTGCGCTGCATCATCTCGGCGCTGTGTTCGCGCAGCTTGCAGGGGGCTTGACGAGGGCGACGGGGAAGTGGGATGAAAGGAAATCCAAAGCGCTTTGAATTTTGAGCTGTTTAGGAAATGCCGGCCCTGGGAGAGGGCGGTTTGTTTAGGGAGGCAAATCAGGTGAAAAAGACACTGTTGATGACGGCTGCGCTCGCCCTCGTTTTGGCAGGCAGCGCCGTCGCGGCCGACTTGAAATTCAAGCCCGGCGAGGACGCGAAGTTCAACTGGCAGAGTTTCGAGGACTTCAAGAAGGGCCACGACCTCAAGGGACAGACGCTGACGATCTTCGGTCCGTGGCGCGGCGAGGACGAAACGCTGTTCAGGGCCGTCTTTGCCTATTTCAGCGAGGCGACGGGCATCGAGGTCAAGTATTCCTCGTCCGAGAACTACGAACAGCAGATCGTCATCGACACGCAGGCCGGCAGCCCGCCCGATGTCGCGATCCTCCCGCAGCCGGGCCTGATCGCCGACCTCGCCTCGAAGGGCTACCTGACGCCGCTCGGCGACGAGACGCAGAAATGGCTTCTGGACAATTATGCCGCCGGCCAGTCCTGGGTCGATCTTTCGACCTTCAAGGGCAAGGACGGCAATGCCGCGCTTTATGCCTTCCCCTACAAGATCGACGTGAAGTCGCTGGTCTGGTATGTGCCGGAGAATTTCGAGGACGCCGGCTACGAGGTGCCGAAGACCATGGAGGACCTGAAGGCGCTGACGGAGAAGATCGTCGCCGACGGCGGCACGCCGTGGTGCATCGGCCTCGGTTCGGGCGGGGCCACCGGCTGGCCGGCGACCGACTGGGTCGAGGACCTTATGCTGCGCACCCAGAGCCCGGAGACCTACGACAAATGGGTGAAGAACGAGATCCCGTTCAACGATGCTGCGGTCATCGGCGCGATCGATGAATTCGGCTGGTTCGCCAAGAACGACAAGTTCGTCGATGGCGGTGCCGCCGCCGTTGCCTCCACCGACTTCCGCGACAGCCCGAAGGGCCTCTTCGCCTCGCCGCCGAAATGCTACCTGCACCACCAGGCATCGTTCATCCCGTCCTTCTTCCCGGAAGGCACCGTCGTCGGCGAGGATGCGGATTTCTTCTACATGCCGCCCTATGCCAGCAAGCCGGAACTCGGTAACCCCGTCCTCGGCGCGGGAACGCTCGCCATGATCACCAGGGACACGCCGGCCTCGCGCGCCTTCATCGAATTCCTCAAGACGCCGATCGCGCATGAGGTCTGGATGGCGCAGTCGAGCTTCCTCACGCCGTTCAAGGGGGCCAACAAGGAAGCCTATGCCAACGGCCCGATGAAAAAACAGGGTGAAATCCTGCTGGATTCGACGACCTTCCGCTTCGACGGTTCGGACCTGATGCCGGGCAAGATCGGCGCGGGCGCGTTCTGGACCGGCATGATCGACTTCGTCGGCGGCAAGTCGGCTCCCGACGTTGCCGAAAGCATCCAGAAGGCCTGGGACGCCATCAAATAGGTTGCCGGGTTGACCGTCTGCCCCCTTCTCCCCCGAGGGGAGAAGGGAGCGGCAGACGCGCCTGAGCATGCGAAAGTAATGCATTCCAGGGGAGGGATCGCCATGCAGCAACTGTTATTCGCCATCTTCACGATGGTCGGGGGCGTTCTCGCCTGTGTCGTCTATTTCTTCGGAACGAACTGGCTTCTCGACAATATCTTCCCGTCCAAGGGGCTGACGGGGCCGCAGGCCTCGAAGAACCTCCGGATCACCAATGCCATCCGGCCATGGCTGTTCATGGCGCCCGCGCTCTTCGCGCTCGGCATCTACCTCGTCTATCCCGTCTTCGAATCGGTACGTCTCTCCCTCCACGATCGTTCCGGCCAGCAGTTTGTCGGCCTCAGCAATTTCCGCTGGATGCTGGGCGACGGCGAGTTCCGCCAGTCGATCTTCAACAATTTCCTGTGGCTGCTCGTCGTGCCGGCGCTGTCCACCTTCTTCGGCCTCGTGATCGCCGCGCTGACCGACCGCATCTGGTGGGGCAACATCGCAAAGACGCTGATCTTCATGCCGATGGCGATCTCCTTCGTCGGTGCCGCCGTCATCTGGAAGTTCGTCTACGACTACCGCTCGGAAGGGTCCGAGCAGATCGGCATCCTCAACGCCATCGTGGTGGCCATGGGCGGCCAGCCCGAGGCGTGGATGACCATTCCCTTCTGGAACAACTTCTTCCTGATGGTGATCCTCATCTGGATCCAGACCGGCTTTGCCATGGTCATCCTGTCGGCGGCGCTGCGCGGCATCCCGGAAGAGACCATCGAGGCCGCCGTCATCGACGGCGCGAACGGCTTCCAGATCTTCTTCAAGATCATGGTGCCGCAGATCTGGGGCACGATCGCGGTCGTCTGGACGACGATCACCATCCTCGTCCTCAAGGTCTTCGACATCGTGCTCGCCATGACCAACGGCCAATGGCAGACGCAGGTTCTCGCGAACCTGATGTTCGACTGGATGTTCCGCGGCGGTGGCGATTTCGGCCGCGGTGCGTCCATCGCCGTCGTGATCATGGTCCTCGTCATCCCGATCATGATCTGGAACATCCGCAACGCCACCCGGGAAATGGAGCGCTGAGATGATTGCCACGTCCCGTTCGCCCCTCATCATCGTCGTTCACCTGTCCGTTCTGCTGCTCGTGGCGCTCTGGACCCTTCCGACCGCGGGTCTGCTGATCTCGTCGCTACGTGACAAGGACCAGCTTGCCGTCTCCGGTTGGTGGACCGCGCTCTCCACGTCCTCGCAAAACCTGACCGGCCGCGCGGCCTTGCCCGATGCGCAGGTCGAGAAGGACGGCAAGTTCGTGATCGCCGGCAACCTCATCGAAGGCGGCACGAGCAAGGTGTCCGCCTTCGGCGTCAGGCCCATGCAGCCCGCGGCTTTCGAGGTCGGCACCGCCGCTGATATCGGCGACGGCCAGACGCTGACTGTCAACGAGGACGGCAGCTACGAGATCGTCTCGCCTACGCGGATGGAAGGCACGCGCGGCCAGCGCATCTTCTTTACGGCCGCAGTGCCGCCGCGCTTCACCCTCGACAACTATCGCGAGGTGCTCAATGCCGAGGGCATCGGCGCGTCCTTCATCAACTCGCTGACGGTGGCGATCCCGGCGACGATCATCCCTATCCTCGTGGCGGCCTTCTGCGCCTATGCGCTGGCCTGGATGCCCTTTCCGGGGCGCGCGATCCTGATTGCCGTCATCGTCGGTCTGCTCGTCGTGCCCTTGCAGATGTCGCTGATCCCGCTCCTGAAGCTCTACAACGGTGTCGGCGCCTTCTTCGGCGTGCCGGCCAAGACTTATGTGGGCATATGGCTTGCCCATATGGGTTTCGGCCTGCCGCTCGCGGTCTACCTGCTGCGCAACTACATGGCCGGGCTGCCGCGCGAGATCATGGAATCGGCCCGCGTGGATGGGGCGAGCGATTTCGACATCTTCGTGAAGATCATCCTGCCGCTGTCCTTCCCGGCCCTTGCCTCTTTCGCCATCTTCCAGTTCCTGTGGACCTGGAACGACCTGCTGGTCGCCATGGTCTTCCTGGGCACCGGCAACAACGAGCTGGTACTGACCGGCCGCCTGGTGAACCTGCTCGGCTCGCGCGGCGGCAACTGGGAAATCCTCACGGCCTCGGCTTTCATAACCATCATCGTGCCTCTCATCGTCTTCTTCAGCTTGCAGCGCTACCTCGTGCGCGGCCTGCTGGCGGGGTCGGTGAAGGGCGGCTGACAACCATTTCCAGCAATATGCGGACCGGCCGGCGCTGCCACAGCATCGGGCCGGGACGCCCAGACAGGACATATGAGAATGACGACGTCGGGTTCAACGCTTCTCCAGCCGGACAAGGACTGGTGGCGCGGCGCGGTGATCTACCAGATCTATCCGCGTTCCTTTCAGGATACCAATGGTGACGGGATCGGCGATCTCCGCGGCATCACCGAGCGGCTTTCCCATGTCGCATCGCTTGGCGTCGATGCCATCTGGATATCGCCGTTCTTCACCTCGCCCATGCGCGATTTCGGCTATGACGTGTCCGATTACCAGGACGTGGACCCGATCTTCGGCGTGCTCTCGGATTTCGATGCGCTGATCGAAGAGGCGCACCGTCTCGATATCCGCGTGATGATCGACCTCGTCCTGTCGCACACCTCCGACAGGCATCCTTGGTTCGTCGAAAGCCGCTCGCGGCGCACGAACCCCAAGGCGGACTGGTATGTCTGGGCGGATTCGCGGCCCGACGGTACGCCGCCGAACAATTGGCTGTCGATCTTCGGCGGCTCCGCCTGGCAGTGGGACCCCACGCGCCTGCAATATTACATGCACAACTTCCTGACCTCGCAACCGGACCTGAACCTGCACAATCCCGAGGTTCAGGATGCGTTGCTCTCGGTCGCCCGCTTCTGGCTGCAACGCGGCGTCGATGGTTTCCGTCTCGACACGATCAACTTCTACTTCCACGACAAGGAACTGCGTGACAACCCGGCGCTCGCGCCCGAGCGGCGCAATGCCCAGACCGCGCCGGCCGTGAACCCCTACAATTACCAGGAACACATCTACGACAAGAACCAGCCGGAGAACCTGGAATTCCTCAAGCGGTTCCGCGCGCTGATGGAGGAGTTTCCGGCGATTGCCGCGGTCGGCGAGGTGGGCGACAGCCAGCGCGGTCTGGAGATCGCCGGCGAGTATACCTCCGGCGGCGACAAGATGCACATGTGCTACGCGTTCGAGTTCCTGGCGCCCGAACCGCTGACGCCGGCCTTCGTGGCGGACACGCAGCATGCGCTGGAAAAGGCGGCCCCGGAAGGGTGGGTCTGCTGGGCCTTCTCCAACCACGACGTCGTGCGCCATATCAGCCGCTGGGGCACTGGCGTGAATGATCATGAAGCGCATGCCAAGCTCTTGTCGAGCCTGCTGCTTTCGCTGCGCGGCTCCGTCTGCATCTATCAGGGCGAGGAACTGGCCCTTCCGGAAGCGGAGATCGCCTACGAGGATCTTCGCGATCCCTACGGCATCCAGTTCTGGCCCGATTTCAAGGGGCGCGACGGTTGCCGCACGCCGATGGTCTGGGAGACCAACGACCCGACCGGCGGCTTCAGCGACGGCAAGCCGTGGCTGCCGGTACCGCCCGCGCATCTGGAACGCGCCGTCGACGTGCAGGCGGGCGACGATGCATCCGTGCTTTCGCATTACCGCCGCTTTCTCGCCTTCCGCAAGGAGCACGTGCCGCTCGTCAAGGGCGAGATCGAGTTTCAGATGGCGGAAGGCGTCATCCTCTCCTTCGTGCGCTCGCACGGCAACGAGAAGATTTTCTGTGCCTTCAACATGAGCCCGGTCGCGCGCATGGCGGATATTCCGTCCGGCACGCTCGAGGCGCTGGAAGGGCATGGCTTCGCGAGCGTCATGCATGACGAATACATCGAACTTCCGGCCTGGAGCGGATTCTTCGCCCGCTTCGTGTGACCGGTCAGAACAACAGGGGAGGTAGAGACATGACAGGGCTGGTGCTCAAGGATATCCGCAAATCCTACGGTGCCGTGGATGTGATCCATGGCATCGATCTCGACATCAAGCAGGGCGAGTTCATCGTCTTCGTCGGTCCGTCCGGCTGCGGCAAGTCGACCCTGCTGCGCATGATCGCCGGTCTGGAGGAGATCACCAGCGGGGACATGATGATCGACGGCGAGCGCGTCAACGATGTGCCGCCGTCGAAGCGCGGCATCGCCATGGTGTTCCAGTCCTACGCGCTCTACCCCCATATGACCGTCTACGACAACATGGCCTTCGGCATGCGGATCGCCGGCGAAAGCAAGGAGGAGATCGATCGCCGCGTGCGCGCGGCAGCCGATATCCTTCAGCTCACCACCTATCTCGACCGACTGCCCAAGGCGCTCTCGGGCGGCCAGCGCCAGCGCGTCGCCATCGGCCGCGCCATCTGCCGCAATCCGAAGGTCTTCCTCTTCGACGAGCCGCTGTCGAACCTCGATGCGGCGCTGCGCGTCGCCACCCGCATCGAGATCGCCAAGCTCAACGAGCAGATGGCCGACACGACCATGATCTATGTGACGCACGATCAGGTGGAGGCCATGACGCTCGCCGATCGCATCGTCGTGCTGTCGGCCGGCCGCATCGAGCAGGTCGGGGCCCCGCTCGAATTGTACGAGCGCCCCGCCAATCTCTTCGTCGCCCGGTTCATCGGCTCGCCCGCCATGAACGTCATTCCTGCCAAGATCACTTCTGCCGGCGCGGCGACCGCGCTGGAACTGACCGGCGGGCGCACCGTCACCGTCGACATTGCGACGGCGGCGTCCGAGGTTGGGAAGGCGGCGAGCTTCGGCGTGCGCCCGGAAGACCTGCAGATTTCGACCGGCGACGATTTCCTGTTCGCGGGCACGGTATCCATCGTCGAGGCGCTCGGCGAGGTCACGCTGCTTTACATCGAGGGTCTTGTGCCGGGCGAGCCGATCATCGCCAAGATCCCCGGCATTCTCGACGTAAAGCGCGGCGACACGATCCGCTTCACGGCGGACAGGGCGAAGCTGCATCTCTTCAATGCCGCGGGGCAAAGCTACAGGGCTCTTTGAGGCGCGGCGTCTGCAAAAAAATGCACCGGATGCCCTTTGGAATGGCAGGATTTTCGCCTGCCGTTCAACGCGATGTTAAGCGTTGTCGCCGTAGCATTTCCCGGTAATGCAGTGCCGGGGCGAGCAGTCTGATGGGATTTTACGGTGACGTATCGCGGGGAAGCTACCTGAACAAGGAAGAGTCCTTCATGTATGATCGGGAAAAGACCTTCCCGATGGAGGACACCTGCAACGAGGCCCGCATCGAGTTCACCGAGACGGGTGGCCTCGTCAATCTCGTCTCTCGCCGCGGTGTCATCGTCAAGCTGTCGCGCAGCGGGGCCGTCATCACCATGACGACGAAGTTCCAGCTTCCGCGCAATTTCTACCTCGACATCGTCAGCGCCCGCATCCCGATGATCGGCTGCCTCACGCAGCGCGTCTATCCGAATGATGTCGTGGAAGCCCGCTTCCTGCGCCTGCTCTCCGACAAGGACCTGCAGCGCATCTTTGTCTACTCCACGCACCGCAACCACCAGAACCGGACGTTGGATATCTACGGCTGATGTGAAAAGAGGGGCGAAACGCTCCTCTTCTTATGTCTGCCAGATATCGAGCTTGGCGCGACCTCCCCCTCCATCATGCTCGGGCTTGACCCGAGCATCAAGTCCAAGCGCAGACCACTGCCTGTGGCTGTGGATCCTCGGCTCAAGGCCGAGGATGACGTTGAGTTTGTGGCTCAGGCCTGACCGAAGGAGGCGCCACTTAAGCGAACAGCACGCTCGCTCCATGGTCCGCCGGGCCGGCAATCGCGCGGAAGGGGGCGAAGAGTTCGCGACCCATGCCGAATTCGTTGCCGGAAAGATCGGCCGCCGCCTGCGGGCGGGCGGCGAATTCGGCGGCATCCACCAGGACCTCGATCGTGCCGTGGGTCGCATCGAGGCGGATGATGTCGCCGTCGCGGATGCGGCCGATCGGGCCGTTGTCCACGGCCTCGGGCGTCACATGGATGGCGGCCGGCACCTTGCCGGATGCGCCGGACATGCGTCCGTCGGTCAGAAGCGCCACGCGCTGGCCGCGGTCCTGCAGGATGCCGAGCACCGTCGTCAGCTTGTGCAGTTCCGGCATGCCGTTGGCCTTCGGGCCCTGGAAGCGCACGACGGCGATGAAATCGCCCGTGAGTTCGCCGGCCTTGAAGGCTGCGTTCAGCTCAAGCTGGTCATGGAAGACCTTGGCGGGCGCCTCGATGACATGGCGCTCGGGCTTCACGGCGGAGATCTTGATGACGGCATTGCCGATATTGCCGGTGAGCATCTTCAGGCCGCCAGTGGGCTGGAAGGGTGTCTCGATACTGGCAAGCACCTTCGGGTCGTGGCTGACCTTCGGAGAGGGCTCGCGCAGAACGGTGCCGTTGGCGCCGAGCCGGGCATCGACCGTATAGGCGTTGAGCCCCTGGCCGTAGACGGTGCGCACGTCGTCATGCAGCAGGCCGTGCTTCAGGAGTTCCTGGATCAGGAAACCCATGCCGCCTGCGGCGTGGAAATGGTTCACGTCGGCAAGGCCGTTCGGATAGACGCGGGCAAGCAGCGGCACGACATCCGACAGGTCGGAAATATCTTCCCAGGTCAGGAGGATGCCGGCGGCGCGCGCCATGGCGAGGAGGTGCAGCGTATGGTTGGTCGAACCGCCCGTGGCATGCAGCCCGACAACGCCGTTGACGATGGAGCGCTCGTCGATCATCTCGCCCGCCGGCGTGAATTCGTTGCCTTGGGCGGTAATGGCGAGCGCCCGCTTGGCGGCTTCCTTCGTCAGGGCATCGCGCAGCGGCGTGCCCGGATTGATGAAGGAGGCGCCCGGCATGTGGAAGCCCATGATCTCCATCAACATCTGGTTGGAGTTGGCCGTACCGTAGAAGGTGCAGGTGCCAGGGCCGTGATAGGACTTGGATTCGGCCTCCAGCAGCTCCGCACGGCCGGCCTTGCCCTCGGCGAAAAGCTGTCGCACACGCGCCTTCTCGTCGTTCGGAAGGCCGGAGGTCATGGGCCCGGCGGGAATGAAGACAGCGGGCAGGTGGCCGAAGGTCAGCGCGGCGATCGTGAGGCCCGGCACGATCTTATCGCACACGCCGAGATACACGACCGAATCGAACATGTTGTGCGACAGGCCCACGCCGGCCGCCATGGCGATGAGGTCACGCGAGAACAGCGAGAGCTCCATCCCCGGCTGGCCCTGGGTGACGCCGTCGCACATCGCCGGCACGCCGCCTGCCACCTGGGCAACGCCGCCTGCTTCGCGTGCGGCCTCGCGGATCAGCGCCGGGTAGGTCTCGAACGGCTGGTGCGCCGAGAGCATATCGTTATAGGAGGTGATGATGCCGAGGTTCGGAACGCGATCGCCGGCGAGCGCGTCCTTCTCGGCGGGGGAACAGACCGCAAAGCCGTGGGCGAGGTTGCCGCAGGAGAGCACGGACCGGTGCACGCCGCTGGCAGCGGCAGCCCGCACGCGGCCGAGGTAGGCTTCGCGGTGCGGCTTCGAGCGTTCGACGATGCGGGCGGTAATGGCTTCAATGCGCTTGTCGGCGGACATGGGATTATCCTGACTTCCTCGATTGCATTTTTACACGGCAGGGCGAGCGCGAAAGCTGCACGATCCGCGGGTCAATGGCGCCATGCGCCGGGCATGTTCGGCTTCAGCCGGCTAAGCGCGCTCCAGAGCATTGAAAGCCGAAGAAATCTCCGGCGTCGGGCAACACTCTAAGGCGCCCAGTAGATATCGACCGGCGTTGCCGCACGCCGCAAAACGGCGCGGATCGGCATATCGGTTTCCGGCCCGTCACCTTCCGCCGCGGCAAGAACGTCTTTCTTGCCTTGTCCCTCGATATGCAACACCAGAAGACGGGCATCCTGAAGGCTGGCGAAGGTGAAGGTGAGGCGGGTTTCCCCGGCACCTTCCGCTTCCATGGTGATGACGCCGCGCGGCGTTTCAGCCGAGATCGCGGTGGCCAGATTGTTGCCGCCGGGGAAGAACGAGGCGGTATGGCCATCCGTTCCCATGCCGAGAATGACGACGTCGAACGGTGCGCCGAGTGCTTCTGCATCCCGCGAGACGATCCGGGCCGCCTCGTCGGCGCTGTCGGCCTGGCGGTAGAGCGGCAGGAAATTCGCCGCCTGCGCCTTGCCCTGAAGCAGGTTCTCGGCAACGAGCAGATGATTGGAGCGCGGATTGTCCGCCGGCACGAACCGCTCGTCGACAAGCGTGATCGTCACCTTCGCCCAATCGATCTCGCGGGTCGAAAGCGACTTGAAGAAGGCCTTCGGCGTGGAACCGCCCGATACGGCGATGGTGGCCTTTCCACGGGCGGCCACGGCATCGGCAAGGGCTGCGGACACGCGATCCGCCAGACCTTCGGCCAGCGCCGCGCCGTCCTTGAATTCATGCAGTCTCGCGCTCATCGGCCTTCCTTACGTTTCATGCCAGGTGCGGCCGTCGCGCTCGATGAGGGCGATGGCCTGGCTGGGCCCCCAGGTGCCGGCGGTGTAGCCCTGCACCTGCTGGCCGGTCGCTTCCCAGGCCTTGAGGATCGGGTCGACCCAGCGCCATGCGGCCTCGACTTCGTCACGGCGCATGAAGAGCGTCTGGTTGTTCCTGATGACGTCGAGCAGCAGGCGCTCGTAGGCGTCGGCGTTGCGGGCGTCGAAGGCCTGCGCGAAGCTCATGTCGAGCGAGACGTTGCGCAGGCGCATGCCGCCCGGACCCGGATCCTTGATCATCAGCGACTGCTTGACGCCTTCGTCGGGCTGCAGGCGGATGATGAGCTGGTTCGCCTCGATACGGCCGGCCGAGGGGTCGAAGATCGAATGCGGGATCGGCTTGAAGGTGATGACGATCTCCGACATGCGCGCGGCAAGACGCTTGCCCGTGCGGATGTAGAAGGGCACGCCCGCCCAGCGCCAGTTGCCGATCTCGGCCTTGATGGCAACGAAGGTTTCCGTGTTGGAGACGCCGCCGTCCAGCTCTTCCAGATAGCCCTTGACCGGGCCACCGGCGGACGCGCCGGCGCGATACTGGCCGCGCACCGTGAGGCGCTCGACATTGTACTGGTCGATCGGCTTCAGCGCGCGCAGAACCTTGAGCTTCTCGTCGCGCACGGCTTCCGCGTCCATGGAGGAGGGCACTTCCATGGCGACGAGGCAGAGCAGCTGGAGGATATGGTTCTGCACCATGTCGCGCAGCGCGCCGGCCTTGTCATAGTATCCGGCGCGGCTTTCCAGCCCGACGGATTCGGCGACCGTGATCTGGACGTGGTCGATATGCGCGGAATTCCACAGCGGCTCGTAGAGCGCATTGGCGAAGCGCAGCGCCATCAGGTTCTGCACCGTCTCCTTGCCGAGATAGTGGTCGATGCGGAAGATCTGCTCTTCGCGGAACACCTTGCCGATCGTGTTGTTCAGCTCGTCCGCCGACGCGAGGTCGCGGCCGATCGGCTTTTCGACAACGATGCGCGTCTGCTTGGTGATGAGTTTGTGATCGCGGATCTTCTCGGAGATATCGCCGAAGATCGCCGGCGCGACGGCCAGGTAGAAGGCGCGCACGCGTTCCTTGCCCTCGTCGAGCAGCTCCTTCAGCTTGTCCCAGCCGGCGTCGGACTTCGCGTCGACCGAGACGTAGAACAGGCGATCGCAGAAGATCTTGACCTGCTCGTCCTCGAATTCGCCGGGCTTCAGGTGCTCCTTCAGCGCATCCACCGCGAACTTGCGGTATTCCGCATCCGTGAAGGCCGTTCGCGACGCGCCGATGATGCGCGTGGGATCGGAAAGCTGGCCGGCGAGCTGCCGGTGATAGAGGGCCGGAAGGAGCTTGCGTTCCGCAAGATCGCCGGTTCCGCCGAAGACGACATAGTCAAAGGGCTCAACGGGAATGATCTGGCTGCTCATCGGATATCTCGATCTGTTCTGTTGGCGGGTGTTATAATCTAATCGATTTAAAAACGCCAGCGTGCAACGCAACAAATTCGACGCTTCGACTCGATCAGAGCTTGTCGCGTAGCGCGTACCACGTCATGGCGAGGAACAGAAGCGGCGAGCGGAACCGCGAGCCACCGGGGAAGGCCGGGATTTTCAGGGCCTTCAACTGGTCGAGCTCCGCGCTGCCGCCGGTCACGTCCTCGGCATAGAGCTTGCCACAGTAGTTTGACAGCATGACGCCGTGGCCGGAATAGCCGCCGATCGTCGTGATACCAGGCATGACCTCGCGCACATAGGGTTTGCGGGGCATGGTGATGCCGACGGAGCCGCCCCAGGCATGGGTGAGTTCGATGCCCTTGAGTTGCGGATAGACTTCCTCGATCTGCCGGCGGATGGGCGGCGTCATGTCGTCCGGATTGTCGGAGGTGTAGGCCTCGCGTCCGCCAAACAGCAGCCGGCCGTCGCGCGTCTTGCGGAAGTAGCGCACGACGAAGCGCGTGTCGGCGATGGATTCCCCGCCCGGGATGATCGACGGAAATTTTTCGAGCGGCACGGTCGCGCCGATGAAGGAGCGGATCGGCATGACATGCGCCGCCGTCTTCGGCTCAAGATCGCCGATATAGGCATTGCAGGCGATCAGGGCTCTGTCGGCCCGGATGGTGCCGCGCGCCGTCGTGATCACCGCCTTTCCGCCGGACCGCTCGATCTTGAGGGCGGGGGTTCTTTCGTGGAGATTGGCGCCCGCCTCCTGCGCCGCCCGCGCGACGCCGACGATGAGCTTCATCGGATGGATATGGCCGGTGCCGGTATCGCGGATGCCGAAGAAGAAGCGCTTCGAGCCGACGCGTTCCTCGGTTTCCGCCCGGTCCATGAAATGCATGTGCGGATAGCCGAAGCGGGTCGCGGCGATCTCGATATGATCGCGGAAGTCCTTCTCATAGCTTGTCTTGTGGCTGACATTGAGCTGACCGGGCACGTAGTCGATGTCGAGGTTCTGCGCGGCGGCGAAATTGTGGATGTGATGCTTGGCGTTTTCTGCAAGGTCGAACAGCGCCCTGGCGCGCTCATAGCCCAGTTCGGCTTCCAGTTCCTCCGCATCGGTGCGCTGGCCAGTGCCGAGCTGGCCGCCATTGCGGCCGGACGCGCCGTCGCCGAAGCGGTGCGCTTCGATCAGCGTGACGCGCACGCCCTTGAGGGCAAGGTTGTAGGCGGCCTGGAGACCGGTGAAGCCGCCGCCGACAATGGCGACATCCGTCTCGACCGAGCCGTCGAGCGGCGCATATTCGGGGCGGTCTCCGACGCTTGCTTCATACCAGGAGACGCCGGGGGAAATCGGGCTTTGCCAGGGCATAGCGCACACTCATGGGGCAGGAGGCTGCGGCGGCGCACCGGGGCGCCGGCCGCTTTCGGGGCTCAAGTGTCGGGCGGCCCGGACCGCCGGCCGCTCAGACGTTGAGCAGCAGGAACTCGCGTTCCCAGGGGCTGATCACCTGCATGAAGGTCTCGAACTCGCCGCGCTTGACGCCGGCATAGAGCCCGATGAACTCCGCGCTGAGGACCTCCGCCAGTGCGGGATCGGATTCGAGCAACGACACGGCCTCGAGCAGGCCGCGCGGCAGATCGATCGTGCCCTCGTTGGCGGTATCCTCCGTCGGCGGGCTCGGCTCGATCCCGTTCATGATGCCGAGCAGGCCGCAGCCGAGCGAGGCCGCGAGCGCGAGATACGGATTGGCGTCCGATCCCGGCAGGCGGTTTTCGATACGGCGGGCGGCCGCGTCCGACACCGGCACGCGGAAGGCCGTGGTGCGGTTGTCGTAGCCCCAGGCATTGTTGACCGGCGCCGACATGTCGGGCGTCAGGCGTCGGTAGGAGTTCACATAGGGCGCCATCATGACCAGCGTCTTCGGCACATAGGCCTGCATGCCGCCGATGAAGTGGAAGAACTCCTTCGAGGGCGATCCGTCCGGGTTGGAGAAGACGTTTCGGCCCGTGTCGAGCTCCACCACCGACTGGTGGATATGCATGGCCGAGCCGGCCTGGCCTTGCATGGGCTTGGCCATGAAGGTGGCATAGATGCCGTGCTTCAGCGCCGCCTCGCGGATCGTGCGCTTGAACAGGAACACCTGGTCGGCCAGTTCGATGGGATCGCCGTGGCGCAGGTTGATTTCGAGCTGCGCGGGCCCTTCCTCGTGGATCAGCGTATCGATCTCGAGGCCCTGCTTTTCCGAGAAGTGATAGATGTCGTCGATCAGTTCGTCGAATTCGTTGATGCCGGCAATGGAATAGCCCTGTCCGCCCAGAATGGCGCGGCCGGAGCGGCCCTTCGGCGGATGCAGCGGATAATCCGGGTCGTCGTTGACGGCGACGAGATAGAATTCGATCTCGGGCGCCACGACCGGCTTCCAGCCGCGCTCGCGATACATCTGCACGACGTTCTTCAACACGTTGCGCGGCGTATAAGGCACGTTCTCGCCCGTCGAGCCGACGATATCGCAGATCACCTGCGCGGTCGGATCGGTTTCCCACGGCACCACGGAAAGGGTGGAAAGATCCGGCACCAGCTTGAGGTCGCTGTCGCGCGGCTCATAGCGGAAATTGCCGGTCTCCTCGGGGTAATCGCCGGAAATCGTGTGGCGATAGAGTGCGGAAGGCAGCGCCAGCGACGTGTTCGACGTGAACTTCGACGACGGCATCATCTTGCCGCGCGGCACGCCCGCGAGGTCCGGCGTGATGCATTCGATGTCTTCAATGCCGCGGGCCCGAAGCCAGTCTGCGGCGTCCTTCCAGGTCTTTACTCCGCGTGGCACGCTGATGGCGGGAGGTATTTTGGTGGAGCGTGCTGCTTTCTCTATGGTGGGCGTAACGACTTTCTTCCTGGACGGCATGACACACCGGGGTTGGTTGATGATGCGCCATCATAGACACAGAATGATGCTTGGCTAGCTCCCCCCTGCGCTTCAAAACGGTGATTTCCGTTCTATTTCCCGTTTTCGTGCCCGGATTGACATTCCGCTGCGATGGCCGAAAGAGAGGGAAAAAGAGGATTTCAACGTGGCAGAGCGGCGGGACGTCGTCATTATCGGAGCCGGCGCGGCAGGCATGATGTGCGCCATCGAGGCGGGCAGGCGCGGGCGCCGTGTGCTCGTTCTCGACCATGCGAAGGCGCCGGGCGAAAAGATCCGCATTTCCGGCGGCGGCCGCTGCAACTTCACCAATATCCATGCCGGCCCGAAGAACTTCCTGTCCGCCAACCCGCATTTCGCAAAGTCGGCGCTTGCCCGCTATACCCCGCGTGATTTCCTCGATCTGGTGGAGCGCCACCGTATCGCCTGGCATGAGAAGACGCTGGGCCAGCTCTTCTGCGACAATTCCGCGAAGGACATCATTGCCATGCTGCTGGCCGAGATGAAGGCGGCAGGCGTCGAAATCAGGCTTTCCACTGCGATCGGCGACATCGCGCATGACGGGACGTTCTTCCGCATCTCGACGGAGCAGGGGGCGATCGAGGCCGCCTCGCTGGTCGTTGCCACCGGCGGAAAGTCCATTCCCAAGATGGGCGCCACGGGATTTGCCTATCGTGTCGCCGAGCAGTTCGGGCTGCCCGTTATCGAAACCCGTGCGGGGCTCGTGCCGCTGATGCTCGATCCCGGCACACTTGCCGCCCATGAGGGCCTGCCCGGTGTGGCGGTGGACGTGGCGGCACGCCATGGCAAGACCGAGTTCCGCGAGGCAGCACTCTTCACCCATCGCGGGCTGAGCGGCCCGGCCATCCTGCAAATCTCCTCCTATTGGCGCGAGGGCGAGGAGATCGGCCTGCATATCCGCCCCGATCTCGACTTCGCCGCGATCATCGCCGCCGCCCGCAAGCAGAACGGCCGGCAGGCGGTACAGACCGTTCTCGCCGAGCATATCCCGAAGAAGCTGGCGCAGTTGGTCGCCACCGATCTGGGCATCGACGGCCCGCTCGCCGAACTCTCCGGAAAGCGGATCGATGCGCTGGTGCAAAAGCTGCGCGACTGGCGGTTCCGGCCGCCGGCGTCGGAAGGCTATCGCACGGCGGAGGTGACGCTCGGCGGCGTCGATACGGCCGCACTCGATTCCCGCAGCATGGCGGCAAAGGCGGTGCCGGGGCTCTACTTCATTGGCGAGGCCGTGGATGTCACCGGCTGGCTGGGCGGTTATAATTTCCAATGGGCCTGGGCCTCCGGCCATGCCGCGGGGCAGGAAGCGTGATTCCTGTACGGTCCTTTACCGTCCGTTAAGACCTCGGGGCGGATGCTCTCGAAATGTCGGCGTTTCCCGCTCTCGGGATGGGAGACAACATGATGTGGGCCGGCAGACCCGGATCATCCGCGTTGCCTGTTGTTTCCACGTAACGGAGTATCGCCGCATGCCTGCCACACGTCGCCCCGCCCGTGCCATCGCCATCGCCGCAACGGAAGAAAGCCGCCGCCGTCTGCTGGCGATCGGCGTCAATTGCGCGCTCGCCGCCATTCTGGTGACGGCACTCGCGCTCATCGCCCTTTGACGGTCGGACCGGGATAAATCGGTTTAAAAAGTCAGGGAATTTTAAAGATTGCCGTCGATGATCTCTGGATAGGGTTCCGGAAGCCGTGTCCCATGATGGATGCCTGCGGCTGGCAATGAATGCTCCCCCGGATACGCGGCATTGCAGCCGCATGAAGTCGGTAATCCGGCGTCCGAATCCTGGGGAGGCTCTGGAAGAGAGCAGGGGTGGAGCGCGCCGACAACGGATGTTCCGCCATGTTTATTGATCGCATTCTTGCCCGTTTCAAAATCCAGACCAAGGTTCTGGTCTTCATCCTGCCGTTCGTTCTGAGCATTTGCGCCGTCGGCTTCACGGGTCTCTATGCCACCGGCCTGCTTCAGGGCCGCATGGAGATTTCCAACAGCGTCCTCCAGTCGCTCAGCGGCTTCAAGGACGTCTATGCCAGCATGAACCGCTTCCTGCAGGATACCAGCAAGGAGACCCGCGACGAGGTCAACCAGCGCCTGAAGGCGCAGGTCACGCTGCTGCGCCAGACGATGGATGGCCTGACCCCCGACGTCGACGCCTCGAAGCTGCTCGACGCCCAGAAGCAGACCAAGGATATCGAGGCGCGCATGGAGGGCCTGTGGCTGCTCTATACCCGCGAGACCAGGCTGCATGACGCGATGGGCAAGAACCTCAATTACCTTGCCGCCGAACAGATCAAGATCCTTGAAGAGGCGACCAAGCTGCAGCGCTCCGTCCGCCAGGACGAGAACAGCGCAAAGAGCATGCTGCGCGAGGCCGACCGCCTGACCAATGCAGGCCGGTTCTTTGCCGATTTCCTCAGCGACTTCGCCAAGGCCCCGACGCCGGACGAAAAGCTGAAACTCGTCAAGGAGCGCTACCCGCTGATTTCCAAGACCGAACGCTCGATTGCGGCCATCCTGCCGAAGAGCCAGAAGGTCGTCTCCACCACCATCCGCACCACGATCGACGAACTCGGCGGTTACCTGGCCTCCAGCGATACGGCCGATGTCGTCGTTCCCGAGGTGGCGCGCCGCATCAACCGCTTCCGCCAGATCGCCATCCAGCTGCAGGGCGGCGCCGGCGAGAAGATGCGCGAAGCGACCCGCATCTTCGGCGAACTCGACGAGCCGATCATCAAGTCGGAAGCCGTTCTGTCCGCCACGCGCAAGCTGGTCAATTCGATCTATGACGCCGAAATCATCGCGGCCCGTTTCCTCGGCGATACCTCGGAGGAAAATCGCACCAAGCTGCTGGCGTCGCTGTCCATCGTGACGAGCGAAATCGACACCCTGCGCGGCAGCGCCAACGGCCTCGCCTTCTTCGATGGTGTCGGGCAAGCGGTGACGCCCGTCATCGACAAGATCAACGCCGACAGCGCCACGCTGGTCAAGATCAGCACCCAGCGCACGGCCGACTTCGATGTCGCCGGCCAGTCCATCGACAGCATCTGGAACCTGCTCAGCCAGTTTGCCGAGGAGCAGAAGACGAGCGCCGGCTCGGAGCGCGAGAAGGCCAACCAGGTCTCGGTACTGGCGACCGTCGTCGGTGCGGCCATCGCCGTGCTTGCCGGCATCGCGCTGGTGCTGACGCTCAAGGGACCGATCGGGCAGATCACCGGCGCGATGCGCCGCCTTGCCGACGGTTTCCTCGATACCGGCATATCCGGCCAGAGCCGTGCCGACGAAATCGGCGACATGGCCCGTGCGCTCGGCGTCTTCAAGGAAAACGCCCTGTCCAAGATCCGCGTGGAGGCCGAAAGCGAACAGCAGCGCGCCGAGGCGGAGGCCGAGCGGCGCCGCAACGACGCGGAAAAGCAGGCGATGGACCAGCAGATCGACTTCGCGGTCAACGCGCTTGCCGCAGGCCTCGGGCGCCTGGCGCAGGGCGACCTGTCGCGCCAGATCGAGACGCCCTTCTCCGGTCGTCTGGAGCAGCTGCGACAGGACTTCAACGTCTCGCTCGTGCGCCTTCAGGACACGCTGGGCCAGATCCGCAACAACGCCCTGTCGATCCAGCGCAGCGGCGCCGACATGCTGCAATCGGCCGACGCGCTTTCCAAGCGCACCGAATCGCAGGCGTCCTCGCTGGAAGAGACCGCGGCTGCCGTCGAGCAGATCACCGCGACCGTGCGCTCCTCCGCCGAGCGGGCGCATGAGGCCAACCTCGTCGTGGGCGCCACCAAGCGCAGCGCCGACAATTCCGCCGGCGTCGTCAGCAACGCGATCGATGCGATGGGGCGCATCGAGGGGGCTTCCCGCCAGATCGAGCAGATCATCGAGGTCATCGACGACATCGCGTTCCAGACCAACCTTCTGGCCCTCAATGCCGGTATCGAGGCCGCGCGTGCGGGCGAAGCGGGCAAGGGCTTTGCCGTTGTCGCGCAGGAGGTGCGGGAGCTGGCGCAGCGTTCGGCAAGTGCCGCCCGCGAGATCAAGGTGCTCATCGAGAAATCGACGAGCGAGGTGAATGCCGGATCGCATCTCGTGCAGGAAACCGGCGCCGTGCTCGCCGCGATCAGCCAGCAGATCGTCACCGTCAGCCACCATGTGGACATGATGGCGACGGCAAGCCGCGACCAGGCCGCGGCACTCCAGGAGGTCAACGGCTCCGTCAACCAGATGGACCAGATGACCCAGCAGAACGCCTCGATGGTCGACGTCACGACGGCGGCAAGCCGCAAGCTTGCGGGCGAAGCCGACACGCTGATGATGCTGGTCGAGCAGTTCCGCCTCGAAACGGAAGAACACGATCACGGCGCCTACCGCGCCGCCTGATTGAGCCGCCGCTGTTAACCAAAAAAGGCCCGGTTTTCCGGGCCTTTTTTATGCCTGGACGTCCCGATTTACAGGATGTGGTGGCGGATTTTCAGCTTTTCTTATATCTTGATTTTTATCATTTCGGGACAACAGGAGCCCGACAATGAGCAAGATATTCCGATCTTCGATCGCCTATCAGTATGCGGCGATGACCTTCGCCTTCATCTTTCTCAGCGCCGCCGTCATCGTCGGCGTCATGCATTACAATCTGAAAAGCTATGTGCTCCAGGATGCGGCCAATGACGCCCATGACGCCACACGCAACATGGCGGTTCTCTACGATGCCGTGATCGACGGGGCGTCTATCGAGCTGAAGGATGGTGCGCTTGCCGGCGTGCGCAGCGATGCGATGCCGGAGCTTGCGAACCACGATCTTGTCGATCGCACCGCCACGTCCATTGCCGGCGTCGCGACGATTTTTGAGAAACAGGGATCGGACTATGTCCGCATCTCGACGAATGTGAAGAAGGAAGACGGCAGCCGCGCGACGGGCACGAAACTCGCCGCGGATCATCCGGCGCAGGCCGTGCTCGCCAAGGGTGCGCCCTATTTCGGGCCCGCGCAGCTGTTCGGCCGTGAGTTCATGACCGGCTACTTCCCCGTCAAGAATGCCGCCGGCGCTAATGTCGGATTGCTTTTCATCGGTATTCCGATGGAGGTTTACTTCCAGAAGATCCATGACCTCCAGCTTCGCGCGATCATCGCGGGTGGCGTTTCCATGCTGCTCTTCGGCTGTCTTGCCTATCTCGCCGTGCGCCGGGCGACCCGTCCGCTGCGCGCGCTGATCGGTGCGGTGGGCGCGATTGCGCAAGGCCGTCTCGACACGGATATTCCCAGCCGGGACAAGGCCAACGAGTTCGGCCAGATCGCGCGTGCGCTGGAGGTTTTCCGCGAAAACGCGCAGCGTCGGATCGACATGGAGGCGGTCGCCCAGCGTCAGAATGAAGAGGCGGCAGCCGAGCGCGAAAAGGTGGACACGGAAAAGCGCGAAACGGACCGGCAAATCGATTTCGCCGTCAACCAGCTGGCGGCCGGCCTCGGTCGTCTTGCGCAGGGCGATCTTTCCGAGACGATCGACGTGCCGTTCTCCGGCCGGCTTGAACAGCTGCGGCAGGATTTCAACGATTCGCTGTCGCGCCTTCAGGGCACACTCGGCAGCATCCGTGCCAATGCGGTTGCGATCCAGTCCAGCGGTGCCGAGATGCGCCGGTCCGCCGACGATCTGTCGCGTCGCACGGAATCGCAGGCCGCCTCGCTCGAGCAGACGGCGGCGGCGGTGGACGAGATCACCGTTACCGTTCGCTCCTCCGCCGAACGCGCGCAGGAGGCCAACAGCCGGGTCGCCGAAACCAAAGCGAGCGCCGACAGTTCCAGCGCCGTGGTGACCAGTGCGATCGAGGCGATGGGGCGGATCGAAGATGCCTCGCGAAAGATCGAGCAGATCATCGAGGTGATCGATGACATCGCCTTCCAGACGAACCTGCTCGCGCTCAATGCCGGCATCGAGGCGGCGCGGGCGGGCGAGGCCGGCAAGGGCTTTGCGGTCGTTGCACAGGAAGTGCGCGAACTGGCGCAGCGCTCGGCAGAGGCCGCCAAGGAAATCAAGGGCCTGATCGACAAGTCGACGCAGGAGGTCAGCACGGGCGCGAGTCTGGTGCAGGAAACCGGCGCGGTGCTTGCAGCGATCAGCCGCCAGATTGTCGGCATCAGCGACCATGTCGCCCTGATCGCGACGGCCAGCCGGGATCAGTCCGCAGCGCTGCAGGAGGTCAACGGCTCCGTCAACCAGATGGACCAGATGACCCAGCAGAACGCGTCCATGGTGGAATCGACGACGAGCGCGAGCCGCCAGCTCGCAGGCCAGGCGGACGAGCTGATGGCACTTATCGGCCAGTTCCGTTTCGAAGCGGGAGAGCGCAATTCCGGCGGACGGACCGCCCGCGCGGCCTGACGGTTTTGCGCAATGTTGAAGGCGCAGCGTCTTGAGCCTTCTTCACCGGACACTGCCCCGAAACGAAAAACCCCCGGCGCAGGGACGCCGGGGGTTTTTCTTGACTGGATATAGGCCTGTCAGCCGCGACCCTGCGTCACGATGACCGGGATCAGCAGGTCGCCCCAGTTGCCCTCGCCGCCATGGTGACGGGCGGAGCGGACGAGCTCGACCGACACGCCGGCGTCGACCGCCTTCATGACTGACTGGTTGAGGCGATGCAGGTCGTTGGCGACCATGCGGATCATGGCCTGCTGGTCGGATGTCATGGCGGACGCCTGTTCTTCAGCACGTTCCTTGACGCGGGTCTGGACTGTCATGGCATTTCTCCTCTTGTAATCAGGGGTTCTTGAAAGGGGACGGTCTGGGTTTACTCGGCGGCCGGGCGGAACTGTTCGTGCTCGGTCGATTCATGCATGGCGGTGGTGGACGACTGGCCGCCGGTGATGGCCATGGAGACGGCATCGAAATAGCCGGTGCCGACTTCGCGCTGGTGCTTGGTCGCGGTGTAGCCGTTGATTTCGGCCGCGAATTCTGCTTCCTGCAGCTCCGAATAGGCGGCCATCTGGCGCTCCTTGTAGCCGCGGGCCAGTTCGAACATGCCGAAGTTCAGCTGGTGGAAGCCGGCAAGCGTGATGAATTGGAATTTGTAGCCCATCGCGCCCAGCTCGCGCTGGAACTTGGCGATCGTCGCGTCATCCAGGTTCTTTTTCCAGTTGAACGAGGGCGAGCAATTGTAGGCGAGCAGCTTGCCGGGATGGGCCTTGTGCACGGCTTCGGCGAACTTGCGGGCCTGTTCGAGATCGGGCTTGCCCGTTTCCATCCAGATCAGGTCGCAGTGCGGCGCATAGGAAATGGCGCGCGCGATGCAGGGCTCGATGCCGTTTTTGACCTGGTAGAAGCCCTCGACCGTGCGGCCCTTGTCCTTGTCGACGAAGGGCTGGTCGCGCTCGTCGATATCGGAGGTGAGAAGCTTGGCGGCTTCGGCATCGGTGCGGGCGACGATCAGTGTCGGCACGCCCATGACGTCGGCCGCGAGCCGCGCGGCATCGAGGTTGCGGATATGGGCGGCGGTCGGGATCAGGACCTTGCCGCCGAGATGGCCGCACTTCTTTTCGGATGCCAGCTGGTCTTCGAAGTGGACGCCGGCCGCACCCGCCTCGATGAACGCCTTCATGATCTCGAAAGCGTTGAGCGGACCGCCGAAACCGGCTTCCGCGTCGGCGACGATCGGGGCGAACCAGGTGTCGACCGAAAGGCCGTTGCCCTCGGCGGTCTCGATCTGGTCGGCGCGCTGGAGCGTGCGGTTGATGCGCTTGGCCAGTTCCGGTGCGGCATTGGCCGGGTAGAGCGACTGGTCGGGATACATGGCGGATGCGGTATTGGCATCGGCGGCGACCTGCCAGCCGGAGAGATAGATCGCCTTCAGCCCGGCCCGGACCATCTGCATGGCCTGGTTGCCCGAGAGCGCGCCGAGAGCGTTGACGAAATCTTCCTCGTGGATGAGCTTCCACAGGCGGTTCGCGCCGTTTTCCGCCAGCGTATGGCGAATCTGGACGGAGCCGCGCAGCTTCTCGACCGTCTCGGCTGTATAGGGGCGCTCGATGCCATCGAACCGGCCCCTGGGCGCGCTCGGAACAAGATTGTAAAAATCGGTCATGCTATCCTCCAATGCGATGTTTTCCGGATCGGGCCGCAGCTCCTTGTTGCCCGATTTGATGTGACAGTATTTACATCGCAGCGCACAATCCGGCGAGGAAAATCCGGTAAATCAGGCTGTAAATCGAGTAATGATGTGTTGTCTTTGACAGATCGGCGATGTAAAAAAGTAAAAATTGTAAAGTCTGATGCGCAGACGCGCGTGTAAAGGATTTGACATATGGCAGAGAACAAGATCTTTGCGGGCCCCAAAGTCCGGCGCATCCGCAACACGCTCGGCCTCACCCAGACGGCGATGGCCGAGGGGCTTTCGATCTCGCCGTCCTATCTCAATCTCATCGAACGCAACCAGCGACCGCTGACAGTGCAACTCCTTCTGCGCCTCGCCTCCGTCTACAAGGTCGATCTCGATGATCTCCAGGGCGAAAGCGCCGGCAACGCGCGCCAGTTGCGCGAGGTCTTCGCCGATCCGCTGCTGGCTGGCGAACTGCCCGGAGACCAGGAGCTTCTGGAAATCGCCGACGCGGCGCCGAATGTGGCGAGCGGTATCCTCAAGCTCTACCGCGCCTACCGCGAGCAGGCCGCGCGCCTGACGGACCTTGCCGATATGCTGGCCCGCGAGGGGCGCGCCACCATGCTGGCCGGCACCCTGTTGCCGATGGACGAGGTGCGCGACAAGCTGGAAAACCGTCCCAACTATTTCGGCGCCATCGATGAGGCCGCCGAACGGTTCCACGCCGCGCTCGCACCCGGCGACGAGCTGGCCGCGGCGCTGAAGGGCTGGCTGCGCAAGCAACACGGCGTCGTCGTGCGCCTTCTGCCCGTGCATGCCATGCCGACGCTGCGCCGCCGCTTCGATCGGCACTCCATGCGCCTCTTCCTTTCGGAGCGCCTTTCGCCCTTCGACCAGCTGCGCGAGATCGCCATGGAAACGGTGCAGCTGGCGCTTCAGGACGAGATCTTCGCCGAACTCGATCTGCTTGCCTTCTCCACCGCGGAGGCAAAGCGCATCGCGCGTTTCGAGCTGGCGCGCTACGCGGCCCATGCCCTGATGATGCCCTATGAGGCGTTTCACGCCGCCGCACAGCGCGTGCGCTACGATATCGACATGCTGCGGTCGCGCTTCGGCGTGTCCTACGAACAGGCGGCGAACCGCCTGACCATGCTCCAGCGGCCGGGCAGGGCCGGCGTGCCGTTCTTCATGCTGGAGATCGACAATGCCGGTCACCGTTTCCGTCGGGCCGGCGCACAGGGTTTTCCCCAGGCCCGGTTTGGCGGCGACTGTCCCAAGCTCGGCGTGCACGCGGCCTTCGCCCAGCCGGGGCAGATTCTCGTCGATCGCGTGGAAATGCCTGACGGTGCGGCATTTCTTGCCGTCTCCCGCACGCTGGAAGGGCCGCAGGGCGCCTTTGCCGAGCGTGTGCGCCGCACGGCGCTGCTCATCGGCTGCGACGGCGCCCATGCGGACGAGACGGTTTACGCGGAAGCGGTGCGTCGGGACGCAGCCGTGCCCGTCGGCACTGCATGTCGGCTATGCGAGCGGCAGGGCTGTCTTGCCCGCGCCGAGCCGCCGGTCACGCGTCCGCTGGGGCTCGACGAAATGGTGGCGGGCCTCAGCCTTTTCGACTTCCAGTAAGTTTTGACTTGATTTCCGTCGGAGATGCGGATGAGATATGATAGAAATGGGAACAATGTGATATAAAATTCGTCGGGCCTTTACGTAGAATGCGGCTTGTCGCCTCTTGAAAAAACTCCATAATCGGCGACAGACGTTCGTGCGAACGCATCGGTCAGTTAAAAAACTGGGAGAAAAATCAATGGTAAGACGTACTCTTTTTGCGACGGCCGCTCTCGCGGCGCTCATGGCGGCCGGCAGCGCTTTCGCGCAAGAGAAGGTTGTCAACGTCTACAACTGGTCCGATTACATCGATAGCTCGATCATCGACGAGTTCACCAAGGAAACCGGCATCAAGGTCGTCTACGACGTCTACGACTCCAACGAGATCCTTGAGACGAAGCTGCTTGCCGGTGGCACCGGCTATGACGTCGTCGTGCCCACCAACACCTTCCTGCAGCGCCAGATCGCGGCCGGCGTCTACCAGAAGCTCGACAAGTCGAAGCTGCCGAACCTCAAGAACATGTGGGACATGATCTCCGAGCGCATGCAGCCGTTCGACCTGGGCAACGAATACTCGATCAACTACATGTGGGGCACGATCGGCATCGGCTACAACAAGGCCAAGATCAAGGAAGCGCTCGGGGTCGACGAAATCGACAGCTGGAGCGCGATCTTCGATCCGGCCAATGCCGAGAAGCTGAAGGATTGCGGCATCAACATGCTGGATTCGCCGACCGATATCATTCCGGTCACGCTTGCCTATCTCGGCCTCAACCCCGACAGCCATGATCCGGCGGATATCGCCAAGGCCGAGGAAGCGCTGCTGAAGGTTCGCCCCTTCGTGCGCAAGTTCCACTCGTCGGAATTCATCAACGGTCTTGCCAATGGCGATATCTGCATCGCGATCGGCTGGTCGGGCGATATCTTCCAGGGCCGCGACCGCGCCGACGAGGCCAAGAACGGCGTCGAGATCGGCTATGCCATTCCGAAGGAAGGCACGCAGATGTGGTTCGACCAGATGGCCATCCCGGCCGATGCGCCGCATGTCGAGGAAGCACACGCCTTCCTGGACTACATCATGCGCCCGGACGTGATCGCCAAGGCGTCGACCTACATCCACTACGCCAACGGCAACAAGGCATCGCAGGATCTCCTGCCGGAAGACATCATCAAGGACCCGACGATCTACCCCGATGA
This sequence comes from Shinella oryzae, assembly GCF_023038235.1. NCBI lineage: Bacteria > Pseudomonadati > Pseudomonadota > Alphaproteobacteria > Hyphomicrobiales > Rhizobiaceae > Shinella > Shinella oryzae. The sequence goes on from NZ_CP081987.1 coordinate 366,666, forward strand.
CGCGACGCTGAAGAAGCTCTTCACCAACACGGCGCTCGATTCCAAAACGCAGCGTCTGTTCACGCGGACGTGGACAAAAGTCGTGACCGGCCAGTAATCGGTCCAGTGCAAATTGCCCGGAAGAACCTTCCGGGCAATTTCATTTGTGCTGCCAATAAAAAGAGATGGGGACAGGCATGAAATCTCTCGGCAATATCCGTCGTTCCTTTGCGCCCTGGGCCGACCCGGCCGCAAAGCCGTTCATCACCTTCCGCAATGTCACGAAGAAGTTCGGTGATTTCACGGCTGTCGACAATCTCACGCTCGACATCTACCACCGCGAGTTCTTCGCGCTGCTCGGCGCTTCGGGCTGCGGTAAGTCCACGCTTCTGCGCATGCTTGCGGGTTTCGAACGGCCGACATCCGGCGAGATCATTCTCGATGGCCAGGATATTGCGAGCATTCCGCCCTACAAGCGGCCGGTCAACATGATGTTCCAGTCCTACGCGCTCTTTCCGCACATGACGGTGGAGAGCAATATCGGCTTTGGCCTGCGCCAGGATGGCATGCCGAAGAACGAGATCGCCGAGCGTGTCGCCCAGATGCTCAAGCTGGTGAAGCTGGAGCAGTTCGCCAAGCGCAAGCCGCATCAGCTGTCCGGCGGCCAGCGCCAGCGCGTGGCACTCGCCCGTTCGCTGGCCAAGCGCCCCAAGGTGCTGCTGCTCGACGAGCCGCTCGGCGCGCTCGACAAGAAGCTGCGCGAGGAAACCCAGTTCGAACTGATGGATCTCCAGCAGGATCTCGGCCTCACCTTCGTCGTCGTCACGCACGACCAGGAGGAGGCGATGACCATGGCCGACCGCATCGCCGTCATGAGCCACGGCAAGGTGATCCAGGTCGCGACGCCAGCGGAAATCTACGAAGCGCCGAATTCGCGCTTCGTCGCGGATTTCATCGGTGACGTGAACATTCTCGACGGCAAGGTCTCCGCAAGCGGCAACGGCAAGATCGAACTGGTAACCAATGACGGCTTTACCGTGCGCACCGCCTCGGCGGGCGCACCGGCGAGCGGCAGCGCCGCCGGCTTCGCCATCCGGCCGGAGAAGCTGAAGGTCTCGCGTAACGCCCCAACCGACGCCACCGTCAACGCGGCCGAAGGAGAGGTCTGGGATATCGGTTATCTCGGCGACATGACGGTCTTCTACGTCAAGCTCGGCAGCGGCAAGGTGGTCAAGGCCTCAATGCTGAACGCCCAGCGCGAGGTGGAGAACCCCATCGCCTATGATGAGAAGGTCTGGGTTTCCTTCGGCGAGACAGCCGGCGTCGTGTTGAAGGATTGAGCGCATGAGCAAGCTCGGCTCCGCCATCTTCAGCCGCCTTGTCATCATCATCCCCTATGCGTGGCTGCTGTTCTTCTTTCTTGTCCCCTTCCTGATCGTCTTTCGTATTTCGCTGTCCACCACCGCCATCGCCCAGCCGCCCTATGAGCCGGTTTTTGCGCTGGCGGACGGCCTTTCCGGTATCTGGGCTAAGATCGGGGAGTTCAGCTTCGACAATTTCGTCTGGCTTACCGAAGATGCGCTCTATCTCAATGCCTATCTGTCGAGCGTGTGGATCGCCGGCGTCTCCACGCTTGCCACCCTGCTGATCGGCTATCCCATCGCCTATGGCATGGCGCAGGCGCCCCGCTCGCTGCGTCCGACGCTTCTGATGCTCGTTATCCTGCCGTTCTGGACGAGCTTCCTCATCCGCGTCTATGCGTGGATCGCGATCCTGAAGCCGGAAGGGCTGCTCAACCAGTTTCTGATCGGCACGGGGATCATAGATTCCCCGCTGATCATTCTGGGCACGAACTGGGCGATCTATATCGGCATCGTCTATTCCTACCTGCCTTTCATGGTGTTGCCGCTCTATTCCGCGCTGGAGAAGATGGACAACACGCTGATCGAGGCGGCGCAGGATCTCGGCTGCCCGCAGATCACCGCCTTCTGGAAAATCACTTTCCCGCTGTCGCTGCCCGGTGTGGTGGCAGGCTGCATGCTCGTCTTCATCCCGGCCGTCGGCGAATTCGTCATTCCCGACCTGCTCGGCGGATCGCAGACGCTGATGATCGGCAAGACATTGTGGAACGAGTTCAATGCGAACCGTGACTGGCCGGTATCCGCTGCCGTGGCGACGATCCTGCTGCTCATTCTCGTCGTGCCCATCGTGTTCTTCCAGAACGCGCAGGCCAAGGCCGAAGAGCAGGGGAGATAAGCCATGAACACCTGGTCCCGTTTCAACATCGTCTCGGTCGTTCTCGGCTTCGCGTTCCTCTACCTGCCTATCGTGCTGCTGGTCGTCTTCTCCTTCAACGAGTCCAAGCTCGTGACGGTCTGGGCCGGCTTCTCGACGAAATGGTATGTCTCGCTGTTCAACAACCGCGGCCTGATGGATGCGGCGTGGGTGACGATCCGCGTCGCGCTCCTGTCTGCCACCATCGCCACGGTGCTCGGCACCATGGCGGCGCTGGCCCTGACGCGCTACACGCGCTTTCGCGGCCGGCTGCTCTTCTCGGGCATGGTCTATGCGCCGCTCGTCATGCCGGAAGTCATCACCGGCCTGTCGCTGCTGCTGCTCTTCGTCGCCATCGGCCTCGACCGCGGCTTCGTGACGGTGACGCTCGCGCATATCACCTTCAGCATGTGCTTCGTGACTGTCGTCGTGCAGTCGCGTCTCCTCTCCTTCGATCGCTCGATCGAGGAGGCGGCGATGGATCTCGGCGCCACACCGGTCCGCACCTTCCTGGAGGTGACGCTGCCGGTCATCGCGCCCGCCGTGCTGTCCGGCTGGATGCTGGCCCTCACGCTTTCGCTGGACGACCTCGTCATCGCCAGCTTCACCTCCGGCCCAGGCGCCACGACGCTGCCGATGAAGATCTACAGCCAGGTCCGCCTCGGCGTCACGCCCGAGATCAACGCGGCCTGCACCATCCTGATCGGCCTTGTCGCGATCGGCGTCATCATCGCGTCGATCATGACGAAACGGCGCGAAGTGCAGCGCCAGCGCGACGAGCAGGCGGCCATCGCCGGCCGCTGAGATGGCGAAGGGAGCCGTTACTGGCGGGGCTGCCGTCCCGTCAGGACCGAGGCCGGCGAGATGACCGGATCGGGCCAGGAGCCGCCGACGAAGAAGCTGAGGCCCGGCTTGCCGTTCGTGGCATCTGCGGCCGTCCTGTCCTTCAGCAGCCCGGCCAAAGCCAGGCTGCCGGTCCGGTAGGGCACCATTCCCGACAATGTCAGCAGCGCATCGTTGCTTTCGATCTCGGCCTTTGTCAGTTCGGCGAGCCCCCGGTCGAGACGCGCTTCGACATCGGCCCGGTTGAAATCGAACGACCCGTCTCCCGCCGCGGACATGCTGAAGAAGTTGCCCTGTGCCGCGAGTTTCTCGAAGGCCTGTCGGTTGAAATGCGTGAGCGTGCCGGACCCCAACCGCAAGCGGAACTTTCCGGACATGTCGGAGGGCGTGGTTGCCCACAGCGGCAGCTTCGTCGAGAGTTCGAAATCCGCCGATCCGATGCCTGACGGCAGCGGCCCCGGCAGCGCGAGCGTGCTGGCGATGCTGCCGATGTCGACATTGCTGAGCGAGAATTGCAGCTTGCCGCCGCCGCGGAAACCTTCCTCGGCCAGCGCGATACGCCCCGTCAGGCGCCCGTCCAGCAGGGTGCTGTCGCCGATATCGAAGGACGCGCGTCCGTTCTCGATGCGCATGCCGGCGGCAAGGTCCTTCAGCGCAAAGGGCGAGAACGTTGCCGTTCCTGCCGAAAGACGCAGGTCCATGCCGAACTGATGGATGAACGTGGTATCGATCGTCGGGGCGTTCTGGTCGGCGCCGGGAAGCGGCGAAAAGGCCGAGAGGAAGGCGCGCAGGTCGATGCGGTCGAAGGCGAGCGTGCCCCCGATCCGCGGCACGCTCTGCGGTGGCATGTTGAGGTCGAGCACGCCGGTCGCCTTGGTGCCGTCGAGCGCCAGCTTGACGTTCTCCAGTCTGGCGGCGTAGCCGGACGTCGCAATGTTCGCTTCGACGGTCATCTCCCCGATGGTGCTGACAGCCGGAATGTCCCGGCCCTGCCAGGCGAGCAGGCGGCTGAGCGAGGGCGTCGAAAGCTGCACGGTGCCATTGACGAAGCCGCTGCCGGAAAGATTGGCCGCGCCTTCGAAGCTGACGGCACCCGGGTCGGCCGAGAGGCTGGTGCGAACGGTGGCATCGCGGCCGGCAAGCAGGGCGAGCGGCTGGTCGGCATCGAAGGACAGGCGCGTCATCTCGCCGTTGCTGACACCCGAAAGCGCCAGGGTCAGGCGTTGCCGCAGGGTCGGCCAGGTGACGGTGCCGTCGATGTCGGAGATCCGGTAGGGACGGCTCTCGCCCGAAACGATCTCCAGCACGCCGTCCACCAGCGTGATCGTGCCGATGCGTTCATCGGACGGTTCGGATGTCGGCTTGCCCCCGGCGGCCTTCGTCGCATCGATGGCCTGGACGAGCCAGCCGCTGTGCCGCCAGTTGAACGTTCCGTCCGCCTCCCGGCGCAGGCGTACGATGGGCCGCACAAGCTCGAAATCGCTGAAGGACGGGTGTCCGCGCACCGCGCCGAAAAGGTCGAACGTCGCCGAGACGGTTTCGGCGGAAATGAGCTCTCCGCTGCCATCGGGCACGACGCGCACGTCGCGCAGCGTCACGCGGGGATAGGGCCAGAAGCTGAAATGCGTTTCCTTGCCGACATGGACCTGCGCGCCCGTCCAGTTCTCGAGCGCCTGTTCCAGGCCCCGCTCCACCGTCTCCGGCTGGACGAGAAAGGAAAAGCAGATGCGCAGTCCCGCGACCACGACAAGCGCGACCAGAATGGCCCTTACCCAGAATTTCGATCGGACCAAACGGGGAAGGGTCATGGGGCGCGGCTCCTCTGCCCGCGGCATTCTCATCTCAGGCGAAATCGGGATAGGCCGTCGCGCGCAAGAAATCAAATCCCGCCATGGCGGAATTGCGTTCGGAGACGGCGCGATCCGGCGTTCGCCGCTTTATATTGCGGCGCACCATGATATACCAAAGCCATGGAGTGGAGGACAAGCATGACGTCGGAACGGCCCCTGTGGGAACCCTCGCAAGACATTCTTACCAAGAGCCCGATGGCGCTCTTCATGAAGGCCGCCGGCACCGCGGCAGCACGTGATTTCGAGACCTATGACGATCTGCACGCATGGTCCGTTGCGGACCGCGGCGCGTTCTGGACCGCGATATGGGACAGGTGCGATGTCATCGGCGACAAGGGGCAGATGGCGCTCGAGAATGGCGACGATATGCTCGCCGCCCGGTTCTTCCCCCAGGGCCGGCTGAATTTCGCCGAGAACCTGCTGAGGAAGACCGGCGCAGGCGACGCGATCATCTTCCGCGGTGAGGACAAGGTTTCCTATCGCTGGTCGTGGGACGATCTGCGCGCCCGCGTCTCCAGGCTCCAGCAGGCCTTTGCCGCCATGGGCATCGGCGAAGGCGATCGCGTGGCGGCCATGATGCCCAACATGCCGGAAACCATCGCGGCGATGCTTGCGGCGGCATCGCTCGGAGCGATCTGGTCGTCCTGTTCACCCGATTTCGGCGAGCAGGGCGTCCTGGACCGCTTCGGCCAGATCGAGCCGAAGCTGTTCATCGCCTGCGATGCCTACTGGTATGCCGGCAAACTGCAGGACGTTTCCGCCAAGGTGAAGGCGGTTGCGGCCAAGCTCGGCGTTCCCGTGCTCGTCGTGCACTATGCCGGCGATGCCGAGGCGCTTACCGCCGCCCTGCCGGATGGCCGCACCCTCGATGCCCTTATGGCGCCCTTCGAGGCCAGGCCGCTCGAATTCGCCCGGCTCCCCTTCCGCCATCCCCTCTATATCCTGTTTTCCTCCGGTACGACGGGTGTGCCTAAATGCATCGTGCATTCGGCGGGCGGCACCCTGCTCCAGCACCTCAAGGAGCACCACCTGCATTGCGGCCTCGTGGAGAACGACCGGCTGTTCTATTTCACCACCTGCGGCTGGATGATGTGGAACTGGCTGGTGTCCGGCCTTGCCCTGGGCACCACGCTCTGCCTTTTCGACGGCTCGCCCTTCCATCCTGACGGCAACGTGCTCTTCGACTATGCGCAGGACGAGCGCTTTGCGGTCTTCGGCACATCGGCGAAATATATCGACGCGGTGCGCAAGGGCGGCTTCACGCCGCGTACGACGCATGACCTTTCGAGCCTGCGGCTTCTCACCTCGACCGGCTCGCCGCTTTCGCCGGAAGGGTTCTCGTTCGTTTATGAGGGCATCAAGCCGAATGTGCAGCTCGCCTCCATTTCCGGCGGCACGGATATCGTCTCCTGCTTCGTGCTGGGCATACCGCTGAAGCCGGTCTGGCGCGGCGAGATTCAGGGCCCCGGCCTCGGCCTTGCAATGGATGTCTGGAACGAGGACGGTCAGCCGGTGCGGGGCGAGAAGGGCGAGCTCGTCTGCACCAAGGCGTTCCCTTCCATGCCGGTTATGTTCTGGAACGATCCCGACGGGGCGAAATACAAGGCTGCCTATTTCGAGCGCTTCGACAATATCTGGTGCCACGGAGATTTTGCCGAATGGACGAGCCATGGCGGCATCGTCATCCATGGGCGCTCCGACGCCACGCTCAATCCGGGCGGCGTGCGCATCGGCACGGCGGAGATCTACAATCAGGTCGAGCAGCTCGAGGAGATCGTCGAGGCGCTCTGCATCGGGCAGGATTGGGATGACGACGTGCGCGTCGTTCTCTTCGTGCGCCTGGTGCCGGGCAGGGTGCTGGACGAGGCAATGGAAAAGACCATCCGCACAAAGATCCGCACCGGCGCATCCCCGCGCCACGTGCCGGCGAAGATCATCCAGGTCGCGGACATTCCGCGCACCAAATCCGGCAAGATTGTCGAGCTTGCGGTGCGCGAGGTCGTGCATGGCAGGCCCGTCAAGAACAAGGAAGCGCTCGCCAATCCCGAAGCGCTCGACCTGTTTGCCGATCTCGAGGCGCTCAAATCGTGAGCGTCGCCCGCGTTAAGGATTTGACGCCCGTCAAATTAACCAAGATTGCGAAGTTGTGAACGAAAGCTTTGTGCCGGAACCGGCCAGGTAAGGATTTGTTAAGGCGGGCTGGCACAAGGTCGTACCAACTTGAGCGCGCCCGATGACGGGCGTATCGGTTGATCCGACCCCGATGGCATGATGCCGTTCACCCTGGCTTTCGTTGGACAGCATGCAAACTATCGGGGCGGCCTTTGGGTCGCCCTTTTTTTATCCGTTCGCCTTGTCGAGCGAGCGCGACACCAGAAAGACCGGGATGAGCCCGACCGCGACGATGATCATGGCCGGCACGCCCGCATCTTCCACCTTCGCCCGTGAAGCGTCCTCGTAGACCAGGGTCGCGAGCGTGTTGAAGTTGAACGGCCGCAGCATGATCGTGGCCGAAAGCTCCTTCATGGATTCGATGAAGACAAGCAGCGCCGCCGTCAGCGTCGCCGGCCGCATCATCGGCACGAGCACGCTCCAGAGCGTCTGGCTGCTGGTGCGCCCCAGCGTGCGCGCCGCCATGTCGAGATGCGGCGAAAGCTTATGGAACCCCGCATCGATCGTGCCTTCGGCCATGGTGAGGAAGCGCACGGTGCAGGCATAGATGATGGCAAAGCCGGTGCCGGACAGCAGGAGGCCGGTCGAGATGCTGAAATTCGCGCGCAGGAAGGCATCCAGCGCATTGTCGAAATTGGCGAGCGGAATGAGCACGCCGATCGCCAGCACCGTTCCCGGCACGCCATAGCCGAAGGAGGCGAAGCGGCCGGCAGCGGCGTTCAGCCGCGAGCGCGTGGTGCGCGCCGCATAGGCCAGCAGGAAGGCCAGAAGCACGGCGATGATGGCGGTCGATCCGGAAACCAGCACACTGTGCCAGAGCGCCGAGAGAAGCCGCGAAGAGGCGAACTGCTCAAGGCGGCGCAGCGCATAGCCGCCGAGCACGAAAACGGGAATGGCGAAACCGATGACGGGCGGCAGCAGGCAGGCGAGGCTCGCCGCCCAGCGCTTCCAGCCCGCAAGCTTGAGCCGGACGGAATCATGCACCGCCGCCGTCGTCTTCTGGCTGGCGAAGCGTTGCCGCCGGCGCGCGGCGCGCTCCACCATCATCAGGCAGATGACGAAGACGAGCATGATGCAGGCGATCTGCGCGGCGCCTGCAAGACTGCCGCGATTGAGCCAGGTGTCGAAGATCGAGAAGGTCAGGGTCTGGACCCCCAGATATTCGACCGCGCCGATATCGTTCAGTGTTTCCATGGCCACCAGCGTCAGTCCGACCATGATCGCCGGCCGCGCCATGGGGATCTGGATGCGCGCGAACACCTTCAGCGGCCCCGCGCCGAGCGTGCGCGCCACATCCGCCGCCGCCCGGCCCTGCATCAGGAACATCGAGCGCGCGGAGAGATAGACGTAAGGGTAGAGCACGCTCGACAGCACCAGCATTGCGCCGCCGGTGGTGCGCACTTCCGGGAACCAGTAATCGCGGCTGGTCTGGAAGCCGAACAGCGCGCGATAGGCGCTCTGGATCGGCCCGGTGAAGGAGAAGAACTCGGCAAACGCATAGGCGCCGAGATAGGCGGGAATGGCGAGCGGCAGCACGAGCAGGCCGGACAGCACGCGGCGGCCGGGAAACTCGCAACTCGCCACCAGCCAGGCCGTCACCACGCCCACGACGGCCGCGATGGTGGCGACCCCGGCCAGCAGGGTAACGGTGCGCAGTGTGGCGCGCGGAATGACGTTGCTGAAGAGGTGGGGCCAGTTGTCGGTGCCGCCGGTTGCGGCGATCACCACGATGGCGATGGCCGGCATCAGCACGATGGCCGCTGCCAGGACGGCGGAGGCGGAAAGGACCGGATGTCGGGCGGCGCCGGAACGGCGGCGCAGGCTGCGCGCCGGTACGTTTTCAGTAAGGACCTGCACTGCGTTCCCTCGACGATGCGGCGCGTCCCGAAAAACATCGCGGAAGGGCCGAAAGGCGTTTGTGCCGGTCTAGACCAATCCGGTCAGTCTGCCAACACACGCGGCGAGGGAAAGATCACCTCGACCAGCGTGCCTTCGTTCGGGGTGGAGTTGATGGCGAAGTTCGCCCGGTTGGCATCCACCATCGCCTTGGTCAAAGGCAGGCCGAGCCCGGTACCGTCGCCGCGCTTGCGCGCGCCCGTCGTCACCTGCCGGAACGGCTTCATCGCCTGCTCCAGTTCGCTGCGCGTCATGCCCACGCCGGTGTCGCGAATGCGCAGCACAACGCTTCCATTCGCCTCATAGGCCGTTGAAACGACGATCTGTCCGCCAGACGGCGTGAAGCGGATGGCATTCGACAGGATGTTGAGCGCGATCTGCTTGATCGAGCGCAGGTCCGCGACGATCTGCGGCACGTTGGTGGACAGCGAGGTGCGGATGATGACGCGCTGGGCATTGGCCTGCGGCTGCACGAGCGCCACAGCTTCCGAGATCGTCTCGTTGAGGCCGACGGCGGTGAACTCCATCTCCATCTCGCCCGCCTCGATCTTGGAAATGTCGAGCAGGTCGTTGACGATATCGAGCACATGGCGGCCGGAGCGGCCGATGTCGTTGGCATATTCGATGTAGCGCGGATGGCCGATCGGTCCGAAGCGCTCCGTCGCCATCATGTCGGAAAAGCCGATGATGGCATTGAGCGGCGTGCGGATCTCGTGGCTGACGCGCGCGAGGAAATCGCTCTTGTGGGCGTTCGCGGTCTCGGCGGCGCGCTTGGCGTTGCGCAGCTCCTCTTCCGTGCGCTTCCATTGGGTAATGTCGCGGATCACGGCGCAGAAGCCGGCGGAGGAGGAGAGGCGCCCCATTGTCATGAACAGCGGAATGAAGCCGCCGGACGCCTCGCGGCCGATGACCTCGCGCCCGTCGTTGAGCACGCTCGCCACGCCATGGCCGGAAAGGCCGGTGAGATAATCGAGCACCGCCTTCTGGCTTTCATGGGCAAACAGCATGGCGAACGGCCGCCCGCGCGTTTCGTCCTCGTCATAGTTGAAGAGCGCGCTGGCCGAGCGGTTCATAGAGCGGATATCGCCGTCCTGGCCGACGACCACCACGCCGTCAGTTGCCGTTTCCAGGATGGAACGAAGCTCGCTGACCTCGACGCGCAAGGCGGATACGGCGGCCTGTTCCTCAGTCTTGGCTTCGGTGTCCGAAGGTGCAGGCGCGGTCTCGACCAGCGAGAGCACCGGCTTTTCCTGTATCGGCGTCAGCGCCAGCATCAGCGCGGTGCCATCCTCCCAGCGGATGGACTGGAGACGCGCGCGAACGGTGCTGGTGCTCTCCCCATCGGCGTGGCGCAACATCATCGCGCCGTCATGGTGCTCGGCCTCCTCGTCCCGGCCCGCAAGCAGGATGTCGATGCCGCCGGAGGCTTCCAGATCGCCGAGATCCGCATAACCGGTCAGGCGGAAGAATTCGGGATTGGCGTGGATGAGCCGGTCGCCGACATGCACAAGCAGGGCAACGGGAAGGGCATCCACCACGGCGGCGGTCAGGCCATAGTCCATCTGCCGGCGCGAGGGGGCGAAGCCGCTGCGCTCGCTCGCCGGCTCCTCGTGCAGCATGTCGTCGGCGTGCGGACCGACTTCGAGGCCGGGCATTTCCGTCTCGTTTTCGGCGGGAACTATTGCCTCGGCTGTCTCGTCGATGCCGGCCATGTCCTCACGGTCCGCGGTCTCGTCGTCCGTCGCGTCCGGCGACGCATCGTCTGTCGGGCGGTCTTCCGGCTTGCGTTTGCCGAAGGTCTCGCCGAGCTGGCGGGCGATTTCGCGGAACGCGGCCTGCTCGCCGGTGGAGAGGCCATCGAGAAGGCCGCCACGCATGCGGCGGCTTTCGAACTGCACGACCTTGTCGGAATGACGCCGGGCCGGCGTCTCGACCAGGCGAAGCGCCGGACGCTCACCACGGAACGCATCCTCGTCCTCGGGCGCCGGTTCCGGTGCGGCGGCTGAGATGACGTCATCGTCCTCGCTGGCTTCAGGCGTGATTTCGGCAGGGAGCTGCGTATCGTCCGCCGGTGCCGGATCGCTGTCCGCCTCCAGTTCGTCGGCCGCCTTCTCCAGCAGCACCCCGGTTTCTTCGGTCAGGACCTCTTCCACCAGCGTGTCCTGTTCGGTGGGCGTGGTGACGGTCGCAAGCGTGAGGCCACGCGCATGGGGGTCGGCCACCGCATCGGCGATCCGCACGATGCCGAAACCTCGGAAGCCGTCGAATTCGCGGTTGCGCGAATAGGTCGGCAGCGCGGCCAGATCGACCGGTACCACGAGGTTCGTGCCCTCGACCGGCCAGAGGATCGTCTTGCCCGACCATGTGTCGCGGCGGCGCAGAAGATCGCCGATCTTGCCATCGGGATCGAGATCGAGCCGGGCGGCCACATCGCTGAAGCGTTCGCCGGAAATGCCAGCGGCGCGCGGGCCGACGGCGGCGGCGAATTCCTCCGAGATCTCGCTGAACCGGCCTTCGGCATCGATCTTCCACACGAAGCGGACGGGCCGGCCCTGCCGGTTGAAGACAAAGCCGGAGGGATCGACGTCCGAGGCCGATGGGTCATCGCCTTCGAGCGCGGTCGGTTGTTCGTCCGCCGTCTCCGCCGGTGTCTCATCGATCACGGGTTCAGCCGTTATGGCTTCCGTATTTTCAAGCGCAACGATTGTCGCTTCGGGAAGAGACTCGTTCGAAGGACGATCGTCCTCGGCAGCGACAGGCTGCTCCGAAACCTCTTCGGCGACGAGGTCGGCGGGTGCTTCGTTCGGGACGGCTTCGATAGCTGCGCCGTCTGTTGCCTCTACGTGCGGTTCGGCACCGGCCTCATCGGGATCGAGATGGCCGAGGATCGTCTCGACGGCAAACAGTAGGTGCAGTGCCGGGTCGCTGGAGATGCGGCCAATGGCGGCGGGAAGATGGCCGCGGCCCGTGGCGATGGGGCGCTTGACGAGATGGTCGGCGCTGCGGCCGGTGGCCTCCACCAGGGTGCGACGCGTCTCCGGGCTGATCGCCAGGGCCTCGAATTTTTCCGAGGCGGCGATAACGGCGCCGTCACCGTCGAGCACGGCCATATGGGTGTCCGGATCGTCCAGACCCGCGATCATCGCCGCGGCGGCTTCCGCCGCGCTCTGCCCGGTGTCGGAAACCGGCGCGCTGAACAGGATGGCGTTCTCGCCCGGACGCAGCGTGATGCCCTCGACGGTCGCGGTCACGTTCGCGCTGCGGAAGCCGCTGCCGATGCGCATGAGCAGCGTGCGCCGCTCGCCGGGCGTGCGGACCTGGCGGCCGGTGGCGACGAGCTGGCGGAAGGCGACATCGGTGCGATCCGGGCCGGCATCCAGGAGATCGTAGACATTGTCATGGCCGAAAAGCGTGGCCCCGCGACCGTTCGACCAGAGCACGCGGTCCAGGTCCTGCGAAAACAGCACGACGGCCTCGCCGCGTGCGAACGGCAGGCGCACCCGTTCATGGACGGCGACGTCGATAAAGGGATACTGTTTTGCGGACATGTTCAGGCCTGAATCTCGATCCGGCACCCCGGCTTTCCATTAACGCTTTATTAATAGCGGCCGGGCGGCAAAGGGTCCAGCGGCGGCGGCCCGCGGCCCCACGCTTTCAGGAGAAAGGGTTAACGACACCGGCCGTTATTGTGCGCTGCACAATTATGTTGCAATGCGAAAGGAAATCGCATATATCAAGCTCACTCGAAACATGGCGCTTCTAAAGAGGGCCACATCCAAGGAGCGCAGACAATGGCGACCAAGAAGATCGAAGACGTATTCTCCATCGCATCCATCGACCCGAGCAAGTTTTCCGAAAGCTTCCGCGATTTCGCCGAAAAGGGCGCCGCGCAGACCAAGGAAGCCTATGCCAAGATGAAGGAAGCCGCTGAAGACGCCACCAAGACCGTCGAATCGACGCTTGAGAGCGCGCAGGCCGGCTCCGTCGAACTCGGTCTCAAGGCCATCGACGCGCTTCGCACCAATGCCGAAAACTCGCTGTCGCACATGGAAGCCCTGCTCGGCGTGAAGTCCGTCGCGGAACTGTTCGAACTGCAGACCGCCTTCCTTCGCAAGCAGGCCGAAGTCGCCGTAGAGCAGGCCAAGACCCTTCAGGAAACCTCCAAGAAGGTTGCCGAACGGGTCGCCGCTCCCGGCAAGTCGGCCGCCGAAAAGGCCATGAAGTCCTTCAAGGCCGTCTGAACCGCCCATCGCGAGGCTTCTGCCCGCAGGGTTTGAAATGACCGAGCCATCGCCCGGTCATTTTCGTTTGATCGCGGTAAAAAACGCTTGAAAAAAGGTGCGGCTGCCCGTATGTGACGCACCAAGCGCGCAGGACGCGCCGTGTGCGGTTGTAGCTCAGTTGGTTAGAGCGCAGGTTTGTGGCACCTGAGGTCAGTGGTTCAACTCCACTCAACCGTACCATTCTTCTCCAGCACTGAAAATCAAGACAGGTTCGCCGGCGGCGGCTGGGTGCTGATTTCGCACAGTCCCACCGGTCCAGTTTCGTCAAAGAAAGATATCGTGCTCCTGCCGCACGAGTTCCTGAAGGAATTCGGCGACGGTGCGCACGCGGGCGAGGTCGCGCGCGCTTTCGTGCCAGGTGGTCCAGTAGGCGCGGCGGATGATGTTGGCCGGAAGGACGCGCACCAGCTCGTTGTGTTGCCGGGCAATGTAGTCGTGCAGGATGCCGATGCCGGCGCCCGATCGAACGGCTTCCGTCTGGCCCGTGGCGCTCGAAATCTCGAAGCCCGCATCCCAGCTGCGCATGATCTCGCCGGTGAAATTGAGCGAGGCGGTGAAGATCAGGTCCTCCACATAGCCCACGCGCCGATGCGCCTTCAGCTCGTCCACCGTTTCCGGCGTTCCGTTCTCCGCAAGGTAATCGCGCGAGGCGTAGAGGCCGAGCGTGTAGTCCGTGAGTTTCGAGGAGACGAGGCGGCCCTGCTCGGGCCGCTCGAGCGTGATCGCGATATCCGCCTCGCGCTGTGACAGCGAGAAGGAGCGGGGAACCGGCACAAGCTGGATCTTCAGTTCCGGGTGCCGTGCCGTCAGCTTGCCGAGGCGCGGCGCGAGGAAGGAGACGCCGAAACCGTCCGGCGCACCGACGCGCACGGTGCCGGCGACGGCGGTATCGATGCGGCCGATGCTTGCCTGCGCCGCCAGCATCTCCGTTTCCATCCGCTCGGCGGCCCGCAGGAACGTCTCGCCCTCCGCCGTCAGGTCGCAGCCATTGGTGCGACGGATGAGAAGGCGGGTCTTCAACGCCTCTTCCAGCGCGCTGACGCGCCGGCTGAGGGTGGCGTGGTTGACGCCGAGCCGCCGTGAGGCCGCGAGGATCTGGCCGGTCCTGGCCACTGCCAGGAACATGCGCACGTCATCCCAGTTCATGCGGCCTCCGACTTCAATTCTTGCACAACGGTTCCTTACCTCAGGCGATTGTGTTGTGCAAATTGAAGTGCGATCATCTCCTTATAACAACGGAGGACTCCCCATGTACCAGATCGGCCACTTTATCGACGGCAAGCAGGTGCCCGGCACCAGCGGCCGCACCGCCAACGTCTACAACCCCGCAACGGGCGAAGTGCAGGCGCAGGTCGCGCTCGCCAGCGAAGCGGAACTCCAGGCCGCCGTCGACAGCGCGAAGACCGCGCAGCCCAAGTGGGCGGCCACCAACCCGCAGCGCCGCGCCCGTGTCTTCATGAAGTTTGTCGAACTCCTGAACAAGCACATGGACGAGCTGGCGGTCCTGATCTCCAAGGAGCATGGCAAGACGGTCGAGGACAGCAAGGGCGACGTCATCCGCGGCCTGGAAGTCTGCGAATTCGTCATCGGCATCCCGCACCTTTCCAAGAGCGAATTCACCGAAGGCGCCGGCCCCAACATCGACATGTATTCGATCCGCCAGCCGGTCGGCATCGGCGCGGGCATCACGCCGTTCAACTTCCCCGGCATGATCCCGATGTGGATGTTCGCGCCGGCCATCGCCTGCGGCAACGCCTTCATCCTGAAGCCGTCCGAGCGCGATCCGTCGCTGCCCATCCGCCTTGCCGAACTGATGATCGAAGCCGGTCTGCCGGCCGGTATCCTCAACGTCGTCAACGGCGACAAGAGCGCCGTCGATGGCCTGCTGACGCACCCGGATATCGGCGCGATCTCCTTCGTCGGCTCCACGCCGATCGCCCGCTACGTCTATGGCACGGCCGCCGCCAACGGCAAGCGCGCGCAGTGCTTCGGCGGCGCGAAGAACCACATGATCATCATGCCGGACGCCGATCTCGACCAGGCCGCCAACGCCCTGATGGGCGCAGGCTACGGCTCGGCCGGCGAACGCTGCATGGCGATTTCGGTTGCCGTTCCCGTCGGCGAGGAAACCGCCAACCGCCTGATCGCCAAGCTGACGCCCATGGTCGAGAGCCTGCGCATCGGCCCCTATACCGACGAGAAGGCCGACATGGGCCCGGTGGTGACCAAGGAAGCCCAGACGCGTATCCTCGGTCTTATCGACAAGGGCGTCGAGGAAGGCGCCAAGCTCGTGGTCGATGGCCGCGGCTTCAAGCTGCAGGGCTATGAAGACGGCTACTTCGTCGGTGGCTGCCTGTTCGACAACGTCACGCCGGACATGGAAATCTACAAGACCGAAATCTTTGGCCCGGTTCTCTCCGTCGTTCGCGCCAAGAACTACGAAGAAGCCCTCGACCTGCCGATGAAGCACGAATACGGCAACGGCGTCGCGATCTATACCCGCGACGGCGATGCGGCCCGCGACTTCGCTAGCCGCATCAATATCGGCATGGTCGGCGTCAACGTTCCGATCCCGGTTCCGCTCGCTTACCACTCCTTCGGCGGCTGGAAGTCGTCGTCCTTCGGCGACCTGAACCAGCACGGCACTGATTCCATCAAGTTCTGGACCCGCACCAAGACCGTGACGAGCCGCTGGCCGTCGGGCATCAAGGACGGCGCCGAGTTCGTCATGCCGACGATGAAGTGATCCACCCGGATTGACAATGAAGGGCTCCCTCGCGGGAGCCCTTTTGCATTGCCGCTTTTTTGTGCTTTGCGAAGAATAGGGCGCAAGCCAGGCCCGTTACCCCCGTGATCATGCATTTCGGAAGGGACAGGATATGGCATCGGCAGACACTGCGCCGCCCGCCGCCACGGCAGGCGCGTTTCATCGCATCGGGTTTACCGGCAGGGCTTCGGAATATTTCGGTATCTGGATCGTCAACGTCCTCCTGACGATCCTCACGCTCGGCATCTATTCTGCCTGGGCGAAGGTTCGGCGCAATCGTTACTTTTACGGCAACACCGTGCTGCTCGGCCGTTCCTTCGAATATCACGCGCGTGGCCTGCAGATCCTTATCGGCCGCCTGATCGTGATCGGCGCGGTCGCCGTGCTCAACCTCGTCAGCATTTTGAACCCGTTTCTGGCCCTGTTGCCGGCCATCGCCTTTCTCATCGCGCTGCCGTGGCTGGTCGCCAGAGGCATGCGCTTCAGCGCGCGGGTGACGAGCTACCGCAACGTGCGCTTCGATTTCGTCGGCGGTCCGGGCGGGGCCTTCAAGGCCTTTATTCTCGGTAGTGTGATCGCCACTCTCACGCTTGGCATCCTTACACCGCTCGCCAGCCGCTGGGTGGCACGCTATGTCGGCGCCAACCTGCGTTACGGCGGCAAGGCTTTCGACACGGACCCCAAGCTCGGCCCGCTGTTCAAGGCATGGCTGATGTCGGCCGGCGTCGCTGTGGCTGTCCTTGCCGTCGTCGGGGGCTTCGTCGCCCTGAACTTCGAAGCGGTTGTCGATGCGATTGCGGGATCGGCCATAGCCGGCCAGATGACCTTCTCCATCTGGCACTACGTCATCCTCGTCGTCTATATCGGCTTCTTCGTCCTGTTTGGTGTGGTCGGGCTGTTCTATCGAGCCGCCGTGCGCAACATCGTCTGGTCGGCGACGACCTTCGATGGCCGGCACAGGCTGCTGAGCGACATGTCGCGCGGGCGCTATATCTGGATCGCCGTCTCGAACGTCATCGTGACGATCCTGACCCTCGGCCTGATGCGCCCATGGGCGGCGGTGCGCCTGGCGCGGTACGTCTATGAACACACCGGCGTCACCTTCGTCGGCGATGTCGGAGAGCTGTTCAGCGCCATCGAGGCGCAGGGTTCCGCCGTCGGCGCCGAGTTCATGGACTTCGAGGGCTTCGATTTTGGCTTCTGAAACCGTTGCCAATGCCGGTGGGGCGGCCATCGCCAAGGGGGACTGGCATCCCGCCGGCTCCAGCCGCTCCGTGGAAGCCCTGCTCGTCGAAGCGGCGGGGGAGGTCGTTGCGCAGCCCGCCGCAGGCGGCAAGGCGCTTGCCGGCGCCGGCCTCTCGTGGCTGGACATATCCAGCCGCGTCGGGTCCATTCCCCGCAGGGTGACGTTTCCCGATGGATCGGTCTTCGAGACCTGGGACAATGACGGCATAGACCGCTACCTCGTCGCGCGGGGCAAGGGCGGTGCCGGTTTCGTACACTGGCTGGAGCAGTTCCGCTTGCGCCTGATTGTCCTCGTCCTCGTCGCCTTCGCGCTCGGCGGCGTCATCTATCGCTGGGGCGTTCCCGCCCTGGTCGAGGTCGCCGTCCTGACGACGCCGCCCATGGTCCCGCAGCTCATGGGGCAGGGGACACTGGCGACGCTCGACAAGACGACCTTTTCTGCGACAAAACTGCCGGAGGCGCGCCGCAAGGAAATCATCGACGGTTTCGCGAGGATTGCGGCCCAGTCGCCGCGCGGCGCCAAGGCCTACAACCTCAACTTCCGCGATGGTGGCATCATCGGCCCGAACGCCTTCGCACTGCCGGACGGGACGCTTGTCATCACCGACCAGCTGGTGGAACTGGCGGGAAGCGACACGGAAATGCTGGTCGGGGTGCTGGCCCATGAGATCGGCCATGTCGAACTCGAGCACAGCCTGCGGCAATTCTATCGCGCTGCGGGCATGACGGGTCTCATCATGCTTATCGCTGGCGACGTCGGCTCGGCGATGGAGGACGTGCTGGTGCAGGGCGGCGGCCTTCTGGCGCTGTCCTATTCGCGGGCGGCGGAAGCGGAGGCGGATCGGCGCTCGGTCGAGCTGATGGCGAAGGCCGGCTACGATCCGGCAGCGATCGCCCGGTTCTTCGGCCTGCTGGAAGACAAGCTGGGTGACCGGTCGGATACCAGCATCCTCTCGACGCATCCGGGCACGCCGGAGCGCAGGAAGGATATTACCGACTACGCACGGATCATCTCCGGGCAGTCGGATCCGGACCTTCAGTAAGGAACCCACGATCCTGCAGTGAGGATCGGAGACAGAAACGGCGGCCAGAGGCCGCCGTTTCCATTCGCCTTGGGAGGCAGGGATATTACTGCGACGGACCTTCGTTGTAGCCGACCTTGTCGACGAGTTCCGAGGCCTTCTTGCGGTTGGCCGCGATTTCGGAGAGCGGCAGCGGATCGGCCTTCAGTGTGCCGAAGGCCTTGACCACGTCGGAGGGCTCGGCGCCCGGCAGAACCGGGTATTCGTAGACCTGCTCGGCATAGATCTGCTGGGCGGTGCCGGCCGACAGGAATTCCATCAGCTTCAGCGCATTGTCCTTGTTCGGGGCGTTCTTGGCCATGGCCATGCCGGAAACGTTGACGTGCGCGCCGCGGTCGTTGACGTTCGGGAAGAGCACCTTGATGGCGGCCGCCCATTCCTTCTGCTCGGGCTCCTTCTCGTTGGTCTGCATGAGACCGACATAGTAGGAGTTGCCAAGCGCGAGGTCGCATTCGCCGGCGAGGATCGCCTTCGCCTGGTCGCGGTCGCCGCCGTCGGGCTTGCGGGCGAGGTTATTCTTCAGGCCCGTCAGCCACTTCTCGGTTTCGGCCTCGCCGTGATGGGCGATCATGGAGGCGATGAGGCCGATATTGTAGGAGTGCTGGCCGTCACGCGTGCAGATCTTGCCCTTCCACTTCCGGTCGGCAAGTTCCTCATAGGTGATTTCGTTCTGTTGGACGCGATCCTTCGAGGCGTAGACGACGCGCGAACGGGTCGTCAGGCCGAACCAGTCGCCATCGGGATCGCGATACTGTGCGGGGATGTCCTTGTTGATGACGTCGCTCTGGACCGGCTGCGTCACGCCGCCATCCTTGGCTTCGGTGAGGCGCGAGATGTCGACGGTCAGGATGACGTCGGCGGGCGAGTTGGCGCCTTCCGCCTGGATGCGCTCGACAAGGCCCTTGTCGAGGAACAGCACGTTGGTGGCGATGCCAGTTTCCTTGGTGAATTCGTCGAGCAGCGGCTTGATCAGGTCCGGCTGGCGATAGGAATAGATGTTGACTTCGCCGTCTGCGTGCGCCGGTGCCACAAAGGCGAGGCCTGCGGCCGAGAGGGCAAGGGCGGCGAGGGAAGTCTTGAGCAGTTGCATCGGGTCCTCCTGGTGCATTATTCTTTACTGCAAAACTCTCCTTTAAAGGCTTGCCAAACGCAGTCAACTGTACCCTTCATAACATGACTGTGATTTTCCGCTTTTTGGAATTGTTCTAAACCACGAAGTGCCCTATATGTGATCCCACTGAAACCCGGATTCGGAGTTCCCGATGCGTCTGACGAAACAAACCAACTATGCCGTGCGCATGTTGATGTACTGCGCGGCGAATGGTGACAGGCTCAGCCGCATTCCCGAGATTGCCCGAGCCTATGGTGTCTCCGAACTCTTCCTGTTCAAGATCCTCCAGCCGCTGACGCGCGCAGGCATTATCGAGACGGTTCGCGGCCGCAATGGCGGCGTGCGTCTGCCCAAGCCCGCCAGCGAGATCACTCTGTTCGACGTGGTGCGCGTAACCGAGGATTCCTTCGCCATGGCGGAATGCTTCGAGGCCGGCGAGATCGAATGCCCGCTGGTCGATAGCTGCGGTCTGAACGCCGCGCTGCGCAAGGCGCTGAACGCCTTCTTCGAGGTGCTCCAGCAGTACACGATCGATGATTTGGTGAAGGCCCGTCCGCAGATCGGCATGCTGCTCGGTCTGGAAGCGACGGCGGCGGCCCGCCAGCCAGCAGCCTGAATTCAGGCTGCTGGTTTCGGCGCTTCCTCCGGCGTGGGGATCGCCTCTTGACATTAAAATCCAATATAACGAACTGCTCGCTATCCCGCGCTCGCCTCGCGCCGGACGTATTCCCGCAGCAGGAACTCGATTGCTGTCGGATCGAGCTCCGCCTTGTCGATGCGGAAGTCGACCCCGTAGTCTTCGATCTTTTGGAAATAGGCATCGCTGATCGATGACGAGATGACGCCCACCGGGCCGATATAGCCGGCGCGGCGCAGTTCCGGCACGGTTTCCCGGAAGTCGGCCTGCGGCTGAAGCCGGTTGTCCATCAGGATCATGTCCAATGTAACGCCCGAGGAGCGGATGAAATCCAGCGCTCCGTCGACCGTCTCCACATAGTGCAGGGTGATTGCGTAGCTCGTGACCTTGCGCATCAGGGCGCTAAGAATGACGTTTTCAGCCGGGTCGTCATCAACGAGCAGAATATTTACGTGTGCTGCCATGGTGGGAATGAACCTGTTTGCGAACGCTCTCGTCTCGCCGTGGCTACTCTTGTCCAGACGGTGAATATTAACAAGTCCCTAAGTCTACTATCCCAAACGCTGTGCCATTTTCTTACGGATTACTGGATGATCTGCTCGCGGATCGCCTTTGCCACCATCTGCGTGCGATTGACCACATCGAGCTTCTTCAGGATCGTCGCGGTGTGCGAGTTGACCGTGTGCTCCGAAACCGAGACGATGAGCGCGATCTCGCTGGCGGTCTTGCCGTAGGAAATCCAACGCAGGATTTCCGTTTCGCGTGGTGTCAGGCCCATACCCGCCTTGTTGGCGAGGACCTGACGATAGAAGTAATCGAAGGCGCAGGTCGCCTCGTAGCAGATCTCGAAATGCTCGGCTCGGCCGATGTCGTCGCCATCGCCGAGAAACAGCACGACGAAGCGCGTACCGGCGACCGAGTGCACCGGCACGGACAACGCCATGTCGAAGCCGATCTGATCGAGAAAACTGTCATGCGGGCTGCCCTGGTCCGCCGCGCGATCCCGGTCACGCCAGACCGTGGAGATCGTTGAGACATAGAAGCTCTTGAAGAGATCGCTATCGTTGAAGCGATGGCGCTTGTCATAGGCTTCGGCAAGGCCGGCGGGCAAATCGTGCAGCGTCAGCCGCTGTGCCAGCAGGCTCGTTTCGTGCTCGTTCGTCAGCTGCAGCACGCCGAAGTGCTCGAAGCCGTAGCGAAGAGCCATCGTGTGAAAGATACGAAAGAAGTCGACGCGGTTGAGAGCTTTCTCAAGGTCGCTTTCAAAATCATACCTTCTGAAATGTTCGTTCAAAGCAATCACGTGGCGTCCACCCCCAGAGTCCACGCCGGCAATCTAGCGCCGCAATCTCTGGCAGCAAAGGGTTTTGCCGGACAAATTCATGGTGTCTCTCCTTTTTTCGCGGTGATATCGGCGCAATCCGTTGAGTTTTATGTACAATTTAACATGCGTTCGCGTCGCGCCCTTCCGGCGTCTCCTGTGGTGTATTGACGCCCTGCCGGTCAGGCACGGAAGCATAACACGTTAGGGGAACGCCCGGTTCCGCAGTGCACTTGATCCATATCGAGGCTGTGGAGAAGGATATTTTTCCGGTTTTTTCCGTTTGGACAAAATTGTGGTCCGACTTATTGCAATCCGCCGGCAAATGTCGTTCCATCCAGCCCAAGGCTGGCGCAGGACATGCGCATGAGCCTGACAACAGAACAAAAAAGCAAACCTGGGAAGCTCACTATGAAAAAGCTGACTACTCTCCTCGCAGCGACGGCGCTTGCCTCCATGATGGCAACGGCCGCCTGGTCGAAGACTCTGGTCTATTGCTCGGAAGCCTCGCCGGAAGGTTTCGACCCCGGCCTCTACACGGGCGGCCAGACCTTCGATGCCGCATCGCGTACCGCTTATAACCGCCTCGTCGAGTTCAAGCATGGCAGCACCGAGCTGGAGCCGGGCCTGGCCGAGAGCTGGGAAGTTTCGGCCGATGGTAAGGAATACACCTTCAAGCTTCGTCCGGGCGTCAAGTTCCAGACGACGGAGTATTTCACGCCGACACGCGAGCTGAATGCCGACGACGTCATCTTCTCGTTCGAGCGCCAGTACAAGGAAGACAATGCCTGGAACAAGTATGTTGCCGGCGCTTCCTGGGAATACTTCGCCGGCATGGGCTTTCCGGACCTGATCGAGAAGATCGAAAAGGTCGACGACCTCACGGTCAAGTTCGTGCTGAAGCGTCCCGAAGCGCCGTTCCTGGCCAATCTCGGCATGGACTTCGCTTCGATCCTCTCCAAGGAATATGCCGACAAGCTGCAGGCTGACGGCAAGATGGAACTGCTGAACCAGCAGCCGCTCGGCACGGGCCCGTTCGCCTTCGTCGCCTACCAGACCGACGCCGCGATCCGCTACAAGGCCAACCCGGACTACTGGAACGGCAAGCAGCCGATCGACGACCTCGTTTTCGCCATCACCACGGACGCTGCCGTGCGCGCGCAGAAGCTCAAGGCCGGCGAATGCCACATCATGGCCTATCCGAACGCCGCTGACGTGGAAGACCTGAAGAAGGACGAGAACCTGACGGTCGTCGAGCAGGAAGGCCTGAACGTCGCCTACCTCGCCTACAACACGCTGGTTCCGCCGTTCGACAAGGTCGAGGTCCGCAAGGCGCTCAACATGGCCGTGGATCGCCAGGCCATCGTCGACGCCGTCTTCCAGGGCGCGGCCACCGTCGCGAAGAACCCGATCCCGCCGACCATGTGGTCGTATAACAATGCCGTCGAAGACGACAAGTACGATCCGGAAGCAGCCAAGAAGATGCTCGAGGACGCCGGCGTCAAGGATCTCAAGATGAAGATCTGGGCCATGCCGGTTGCCCGTCCGTACATGCTGAACGCCCGCCGCGCAGCCGAGCTGATGCAGGCCGACCTCGCCAAGATCGGCGTCGAGGCCGAGATCGTCTCCTACGAATGGGCCGAGTACCTGAAGCTCTCGTCCGCCAAGGACCGCGACGGCGCGGCCATCCTCGGCTGGACGGGCGACAACGGCGACCCGGACAACTTCCTCGACACCCTGCTCGGCTGCGATGCCGTGGGCGGCAACAACCGCGCGCAGTGGTGCAACGAGGAGTTCGATGCGCTGGTGACCAAGGCGAAGGAAACCGCCGATATCGGCGAGCGCACCAAGCTCTACGAACAGGCGCAGATCGTCTTCAAGCGCGAAGCGCCCTGGAACACGCTGGACCACTCGCTCGTCGTCGTTCCCATGAGCAAGAAGGTCACGGGCTTCAAGATGGACCCGCTCGGCATTCACCGCTTTGACGGTGTCGATATCGCCGAGTAAGATCGCATAGAAGAACGGCACGCCGCAAAGAGCGTGCAATGGCCGGCGGCCCGAAGATATTCGGGCCGCCGGTTTTTCAAAAATAAGAAGGGATTGGCTCCCATGTTTCGCTTTATCTTCGGACGGCTTGCCGTCCTGATACCCACGTTCCTCGGGGTATCGATCATCGCGTTCTCCTTCATTCGACTTCTGCCGGGCGATCCTGTCATGCTGATGTCGGGTGAACGCGTGATGTCGCCGGAACGGCACACCCAGATCATGCACCAGCTGGGGCTCGATCGGCCGATGTACGTCCAGTACTTCGATTACCTCACCGGCCTGCTCACCGGCGACTTCGGTTCGTCCATCGTGACCAAGCGCCCGGTGCTGGACGATTTCCTGCAACTGTTTCCGGCAACGTTGGAGCTGGCGCTCTGCGCCATCATCGTCGCCATGGTGCTCGGCATTCCCGCCGGTGTGTTCGCCGCGGTGAAACGCGGCACCTGGTTCGACCAGTCGATCATGGGCGTCGCGCTCGTCGGCTACTCGATGCCCATCTTCTGGTGGGGCCTGCTGCTCATCATCTTCTTTTCCGGCTATCTGGGCTGGACACCGGTCTCCGGGCGCATCTCTGCGATGTACTTCTTCCCGCCCGTGACCGGTTTCATGCTGATCGACAGTCTGCTTTCAGGACAGACCGGCGCATTCAAGTCTGCCGCGACGTACCTGATCCTGCCGACGGTCGTGCTGTCCACGATCCCGCTGGCCGTCATTGCGCGCCAGACACGGTCGGCCATGCTCGAAGTGCTCGGCGAGGACTATGTCCGCACCGCCCGCGCCAAGGGTCTCTCGCCGTTCCGCGTGATCGGGGTGCACGCCCTGCGCAACGCCATGATCCCCGTCATCACCACGATCGGCTTGCAGGTCGGCGTGCTGCTCGCGGGCGCCATTCTCACGGAATCGATCTTCTCCTGGCCGGGCATCGGCAAGTGGATGGTCGATAGCGTCTTCAAGCGCGACTATGCCGTGGTGCAGGGTGGCCTGATGCTGATTGCCGGCGTCATCATGATCGTCAACCTCGTGGTCGACCTGCTTTACGGCTGGATCAACCCGCGAATCCGGCACTAGGAGACGGCCCATGAGCATCGTTCAGAACACGGCCGAAACCAAGACGGGTGGCACGCCGCCCTCCGGCCTTTCCGAATTCTGGTATTACTTCTCGCGCAACAAGGGCGCCGTCATCGGCCTCTTTGTTTTCCTCTTCATTCTGTTCATGGCGATCTTCGCGCCCTTCGTTGCTCCGCACAGTCCGAGCATCCAGAACCGCGAACTTCTCCTCATGCCGCCTGTCTTCCAGCAGGGCGGGGCCTGGGGGCACATACTGGGCACGGACGCCGTCGGCCGCGATATCCTGTCGCGCATCATCTACGGCGCGCGCTTCTCGCTGTTCATCGGCCTCGTCGTCGTGACGCTGTCGGTGGTCTCGGGCGTTCTTATCGGTCTCGTCGCGGGCTATTTCCGCGGTAAGGTCGATACGTTCATCATGCGCATAATGGACATCATCCTGGCGTTTCCCTCGCTGCTGCTGGCGCTCGTGCTCGTGGCGGTTCTGGGGCCGGGCCTGCTGAACGCGATGATCGCCATCTCGCTCGTCAACCAGCCGCATTTCGTGCGCCTGACGCGTGCGGCGGTCATGACCGAAAAGTCGAAGGACTATGTCGTCGGCTCGAAGGTTGCGGGTGCGGGCACGCTGCGGCTGATGTTCCTGACCATCCTGCCGAACTGCCTTGCACCGCTCATCGTCCAGGCGACGCTCGCCTTTTCGGCGGCCATCCTCGACGCGGCCGCCCTAGGCTTCCTCGGCATGGGCGCCCAGCCGCCGACGCCGGAATGGGGCACGATGCTTGCCGAGGCGCGTGAATTCATTCAGCGCGCCTGGTGGGTCGTCACGTTCCCCGGCCTTGCCATCCTCATCACCGTGCTTGCCATCAACCTCATGGGTGACGGCCTGCGCGACGCCCTCGATCCCAAGCTGAAGAGGTCGTGATGTCGCTTCTCGAAGTCAAAAATCTCACCGTTGAGTTCCAGACGGCTTCCGGCCCCTTCCGCGCCGTGGACGGTGTCTCGCTCAAGGTCGACGAGGGCGAGGTTCTCGCCATCGTCGGCGAATCCGGTTCTGGCAAGTCGGTGTCCATGCTCGCCGCCATGGGGCTTCTGCCCTGGACGGCGAAGGTGACGGCGGATGTCCTCACCTTCAACGGCCGCGACATGCGGACGATGTCGGACGCGGAACGCCGCAAGATCATCGGCAAGGACATCGCCATGATCTTCCAGGAGCCCATCGCCAGCCTCAATCCGTGCTTCACCGTCGGATACCAGATCGAGGAGGTGCTGCGCATCCACACCGACCTGTCGCGCAGGGCGCGGCGGGAGCGGGCCATCGAACTTTTCCGGTCCGTCGGCATTCCGAACCCGGAAGAGCGCCTTGGCCATTTCCCGCACCAGATGTCGGGCGGCCAGTGCCAGCGTGTGATGATCGCGACGGCGCTTGCCTGCAATCCGAAGCTCCTGATCGCCGACGAGCCGACCACCGCGCTCGACGTGACGATCCAGAAGCAGATCCTCGACCTCCTGATGAAGCTCCAGGCCGAACACGGCATGGGCCTCATCATCATCACCCACGACATGGGCGTCGTCGCCGAAACCGCCGACCGCGTCATCGTGCAGTACAAGGGCCGCCAGATCGAGGAAGCCGATGTGCTGTCGCTCTTCTCGGCTCCGAAAAGCGTCTACACCAAGGCCCTTCTGGCAGCCCTGCCGGAGAACGCCACGGGCGGACGCCTGCCGACGATCACGGAAAAGCTGACTGACGCCGAGATTTTCGCGGGAGCCATGCGATGACCCCAGTTCTCGAAGCCAAGAACCTGAAACGCGACTACCACATTCCCGGTGGTCTCCTGAAACCGTCGAAGACCGTTCACGCCGTCAAGGGCGTGAGCTTCAAGGTCGAGCAGGGCAAGACGCTCGCCATCGTCGGCGAGAGCGGCTGCGGCAAGTCCACCGTCGCGCGCATGGTGACGATGATCGACCCGGTCACGTCAGGCGAAATGCTGATCGACGGGCGCAGGATCGACATCGCCAGCGAGCCGCTGACGCCGGAAATGCGCAGCAAGGTGCAGATCGTCTTCCAGAACCCCTATGGTTCGCTCAATCCGCGCAAGAAGATCGGTGACATCCTCACGGAGCCGCTGGTCATCAACACCAAGGTTCCGGCCGGGGAGCGGCGCGATCGTGCCATGGCCATGCTCAAGAAGGTGGGCCTGGAGGAGAAGCATTACGGGCGCTACCCGCATATGTTCTCCGGCGGTCAGCGCCAGCGCGTGGCAATCGCCCGCGCGCTGATGCTCAATCCACGCCTTCTGGTACTGGACGAGCCGGTCTCTGCACTCGATCTGTCGGTGCAGGCGCAGGTGCTCAACCTGCTCGCGGATCTGCAGGACGAGTTCCAGCTGACCTATGTCTTCATCAGCCACGACCTCTCGGTCGTGCGCCATATCGCCGACGATGTGATGGTGATGTATTTCGGTGAGGCCGTTGAATATGGCAGCCGCGACCAGGTCTTCAACGACCCGCAGCACGATTACACCAAGACGCTGTTTGCCGCGACGCCGCGCGTCGATGTGGATGCCATCCGCGCCCGCATCGAACGGCGCAAACGCGTCGCCTGATGCCACAATCCGCCGGGCGGATCCGTGCCGGCGGATTTTGCCACTGGCGTCGCTGCCGGTGGCCCCGTATAGACGGCTACCGCTCTTGCGGACACATTTTCCACACCTGACAGGAACGAGACATGGACATCAAACGCTTTGAAACCGGCCCGCGCATGAGCCAGGCCGTCGTGCACAACGGCACCGTATATCTGGCCGGTCAGGTCGGCGAAGCCGGTTCGGACGTGACCGAACAGACGAAGCAGGCCCTGGCCGAGGTGGACCGCCTGCTGGCGCTTGCCGGAACCGACAAGACCCGCATCCTCTCCGCCCAGATCTGGCTGGCGGATATGGCCGACTTTTCCAAGATGAATGCCGTCTGGGACGCCTGGGCGCCGCAGGGCCACACGCCGGCCCGCGCCACCGGCGAATCCAAGCTCGCCACGCCGGATTACCTGGTCGAAGTCATCGTCGTCGCCGCGCTCTGAGCGCGACCGCGCGACTGACCCAATGACACGACTGAAAATGCAAAAGGCCCGCTCGCGCGGGCCTTTCTGTTGATGCCTGTCGTGTCAGGCCGATTTCGACAGCCGCGACTGCTCGTCGAAGAACAGCGCCTGGCTGATCAGCGCCTTCACCATGTCCGGATTGAACGGCTTGGTGACGAGGAAGGCCGGCTCCGGCTTTTCGCCCGTGAGAAGGCGCTCCGGGAAGGCGGTGATGAAGATCACCGGGATCGTGCTAGTCTTGAGGATATCGTTGACCGCATCGATGCCCGAGCTGCCGTCGGCGAGCTGGATATCGGCGAGAACCATGCGCGGCGCGGTGCGGTTGTAAAGCTCAACGGCTTCCGCATGCGTGCGGGCAATACCCGTCACGTTATGGCCGAGGCCGCGAACCATGTCCTCGATGTCCATGGCAATCAGCGGCTCGTCCTCGATGATCATGATATCGGTCGCGACCTGGCTGGAGATGTCGCGCGATGCCTGTTCCAGAAGTGAGGCAAACGCCTCTTCCGAGACATCGAGAATATCGGCGCCCTCGGCAACGTCGAAGCCTTCGACGGCAACGAGCAGGAAGGCCTTGCGCTCTGCCGGCGGCAGGTTTGCGAGGTTGGCCGCGGCCTGCCGCTCCCAGCCGAACGGCGACGTGTTCTCCGGCAGCGCGATGTCGAGGTTCTCG